>CASFIQ010000047.1 GCA_949294785.1 uncultured Collinsella sp. | reverse complement strand
ATGACCTGCGTCATCGAGCAACGCCCGCAATCGCACCGGAGAGATACCAGGTACGCGCCCGATCGATATCCACATCGACGATCTTACCGACGAGGTCGGTTATGGAAGCGCCTTTGGGAAGGGGCGCGTGCACGGTCTGGTTCTTAGGCGACTTCCCCTGAAGGATGGAGTCATCCTTCTTGGAAACCCCTTCCACGAGCACGGGAACGCGACGACCGAGCTCGTGCTGGTTGAATGCATGCGCGGTATCTTCGATAACGGATACGAGACGGTTGAAGCGGTCGAGAATCACCTCGTGCGGCGTGTCATCGGGAATCTCCGCAGCAGGGGTCCCGGCACGACGCGAATAGATGAACGTGAAGGCCTGCGCAAAGCCGACCTCTCGGGCCAGTGAGAGGGTTTCCAGGAAATCCTCCTCGTTCTCACCGGGGAAACCGACGATGATGTCGGTCGTGAGCGCTATCCCGGGAATGCGGTCGCGGATACGGCCGACGAGCCCGAGATAATCCTCGCGCGTATACCGGCGGTTCATGAGCTTGAGGATGCGCGATGAACCCGATTGCACCGCAAGATGAAGATGTGGCATGACAGCGGGGACATCGGCCATCGCATCGATGGTCTCGGGCAGAAGATCCTTGGGGTGCGAAGACGTGAAGCGGATGCGCTCAACACCCGTGTCACCGACGCGTCTCAGCAGCTCGGCGAAGCGGGGCGAGCCGAAGAGGTCTCTGCCGTAGGAGTTCACGTTCTGACCCAGAAGGGTGACTTCGCGGACGCCGGTTCTCACCAGGCCCGTAACTTCGTCGACGACCTCCTCCATCGGACGGCTCTTCTCACGCCCTCGCACATAGGGAACGATGCAGTAGCTGCAGAAGTTATTGCATCCGGTCATGATCGGAACCCACGCATGATAGGAGGTGGCGCGATGCCATGGCATATCCGTTGCAGGCGCGATGCCCTCCTCATCGATGAGAACATGGCGTTCACCATCGATGAATGCCTGGGAAATGAGGTCTGCCACGCGGGCGATCGCATGCGTACCGAAGATGACGTCGACGTTGTCGACGTTCACGAGCAGGCCGTCACCATCGCGCTGCGCGATGCAGCCTCCCACGGCGATGACGCGTCGCCCGGATGGGGCTGTCGGCAGGCTCTTCATGGAGTTGCACTGGCCGTACAACCGTTGGTCCGCCGCTTCGCGAACGCAGCATGTCATGAACACGACGATATCGGCATCCTCCGGCGCGGCGACCTCCAAGGCGCCGTAGGAATCAAGCAGACCCGAGACGCGCTCGGAATCATGCAGGTTCATCTGGCATCCGAACGTGCGGATGAGGTAGGTCTTTCCGGCAAGTGCGCCGCGGGCACTAAGGTCCATCGTTTCCATCATGCCACCGACTGCACATCGAGAGCATCCGCAACCTCGCCCGGATGCATCGAAAGGGAATGAACGTAAATGGAAAGCTTGATCGCGGTACGCGACTCCCCATTGATGAGGATATCTGAGAACACCGGTGCGCAGGAGATATCGAAGCCTGTAGGGATGAGGAAGCCTCGGGCAATCGCGACGGCCTTGATCGCCTGATTGACCGCCCCGGCTCCGACGCATTGCATATCGACGGGGACGCCGTCCTTCACCATACCGGCGATCGCGCCCGCCACGGAAGCGGGTGACGACTTGCTAGATACCTTCAAATAATCCATCGTATGTTGCTCCTGCATATGTGGTACGTGTTGAGTGCAGCTCTTTGAATGTAGCGTAAGCGCAATCTTGCGGCAAGCAGCTTATTCATCTTTCGTGATGGGGAACGTCACGGTAACGGCGTCCCGCATCACGCGGACGCGAGGCTCAGAGGAAAGCGAAACATAGTATCGATCGGATATCATCTGAAAATCCCGTTCGAGCAGGCGCGCGAACTCATCGATGTCCTGTCGGGAAATCTTAAGACCACGACGGTCTCGAGAAAGATCGATATCGTGATTGCGCATGACGCCGCCACCCTCGCGCAGCAACCGCGAGGCGACGTTTCGCAACGGCTCGATCGCACCCGATAGGATTCGATGCGCGGTCCGTTCGGAGATATCGATACCGATCGATGCGGCGATTCGAATGAAATCAGCCGCATCGGAAGCGAACGCAAGCCGATCGACCACGGGAAGCTCGGCCTCATCATCGATGAACAGCAAGCGGGACGCATCAACACGACGCGAGCCGTTCGCATAGAGCGTTGCGGCGATCTCGGTCGGTGAGCCGACGTATACATCGCACCCATGGTGCTCCTCGAGGGCGAACTCTGAGATCGCACGAAGGATGTTATGAGGGCCCTTGCCGCACGAGAGCT
Source organism: uncultured Collinsella sp. (assembly GCA_949294785.1). Lineage (GTDB taxonomy): Bacteria > Actinomycetota > Coriobacteriia > Coriobacteriales > Coriobacteriaceae > Coprousia. The sequence goes on along the minus strand of CASFIQ010000047.1, from coordinate 44,432 downwards.
TGCCGTCCTCGTCCTTCACCAGCGAGGGCCAGGTTGACTGGTCTGCACGTTCGGGAAGCGAAGCGGTATCGACGATGACGGAAAACGCCGAACCGAGACCATCGCCGGATTCGACGACACGCGCCTCCTCGGCGTTCTCGCGAATGGAGAACAGCGCCATGCCGCGGCCATGCACACCCCAACGGTCCATCTTCATGGTCTCGAGCTTCGATGTGACGCGTGCGTCGAAAATCCGCTCACGCATGCCGTCGGGGACGCCGCATCCATCATCGATGAAGAGGAGCGACCGGCGCTCCGCGGTCTTGCCGGTAGCGACGAAGACCGTGGAAGCGCCGGCGTCCCGAGCGTTCCTCAGCATCTCGACGACGATGTCTTCGACATGCTGGATATCATGCTTCGCTTGACGCCGCTCCGCCTCCGAGACGCGGAGCTTGACGTAACCTCCGCCGAGATTCTCCTCGACGCGAAGCGAACCCTCGCCCGACATCGAAGCGATGAATGAGATGAGATCGTTCGATGCGTCCATGGCCTTACTTGGCGATATCGACCGCGCGACTCTCGCGAATCACGACAACACGCACCTGACCGGGGTATTCCATCTCTTCCTCGATCTGATGGGCGATATCGTGGGCGAGCACGGTTGCCTCGGCGTCGCTTACCTTGTCGGGCTGCACCATGACATGGACCTCGCGACCGGCCTGCATGGCGTACGTGCGCTCGACCCCGTCATGCGCGTTTGCGATCTCCTCGAGCTTCTCAAGCCGCTTGATATAGTTCTCAGCGGACTCGCGTCGTGCGCCGGGACGGGAGGCGGAGATAGCGTCGGCAGCCATGACCAGGACCGCAATGACCGAATCAGGGTCAACGTCGCCGTGATGCGCCTCGATCGCATGGACGATAGGCGCCTTCTCACCGTAGCGCCGGGCAAGATCGGCGCCGATAACGGCATGGGGGCCATCGACCTCATGATCGATCGCCTTGCCGAGGTCATGCAGGAGGCCGGCACGACGTGCAAGGTTCACATCGGCACCAAGCTCTGAAGCCATGATGCCGCAAAGCTCAGCGACCTCGATGGAGTGATTCAAGACGTTCTGCCCGAACGACGTGCGATAGCGCAGGGCGCCGAGCGTCTTCACAAGTTCGGGATGCAGATCATGGATGCCGATATCGAACGCCGCCTGCTCGCCCGCCTCGCGCACACGCTGCTGCACCAGGGTGGATGCCTTCTGATACATCTCCTCGATGCGCGCGGGATGAATGCGGCCGTCGGCGATGAGGTTCTCGAGCGCTACACGCGCCGTCTCGCGACGCACCGGGTCGAAACTCGAGAGAATGACGGTCTCCGGAGTGTCGTCTATAACCAGGTTGACACCGGAAACCTGCTCGAAGGTGCGGATGTTGCGACCTTCGCGTCCGATGATGCGACCTTTGAGATCATCTGAGGGGATGTGAACCGATGTGACGGTCACCTCAGCGGTGTGGTCGGCTGCGCAGCGCTGGATCGCGAGCGAGATGATCTCCTGCGCGGTTTTGTGGCACTCCGCCTTGACGCGCTGCTCGGAGTCGCGAATGATCGCAGCAGCCTCATGCGTGACCTCGCCGCGAACCTTGTCCAGAAGCTCCTGATGGGCATCCTCGCGGGTAAGGTCGGAGATGCGCTCGAGCTCAGCGGTCTGCTTGGCGAAAAGCTCATCGAGCTCGCGGGAACGCTTCTCGATCTGACCCGCCTGGCTGGAGATCTGATGCTCTCGCTTATCCAGCGCATCGTTGCGGCGATCGAGCGACTCCTCGCGCTGCATGATGCGGTTCTCGAGCGAGCGGAGCTCGCTTTTGCGCTGCTTTTCCTCGGCCTCGGCAGCTTGCTTGTTCTGGATGATCTCCTCTTTCGCCTCGAGGAGCGCCTCCTTCTTCATCGTCTCAGCCTTGCGTTGCGCATCGCCGATCAACTGGTCCGCCTCAGCGCGAGCCGACTCGATCTTCTGATCGGCTTCGCGAAGGCTGCCCTGCTTGGCGCTGCGCATGGCGATCGTGGCACCGCCGGCACCAAGTGCCAGGCAGACGATACCGATGATGATCTCCATGCCGTCTCCTTAGTCTTCAATCTATATGCGTGATGGTCAGCGCCCAATGCGCCGGACATTTGCGAGGTGTATAAGCACCCGATATGAAATATCTGTCGTTATCAGCAATCTCATCGAGGATGAGCGTATATCACGTTGCAAATGACCCTTTTATCCTAGAGTGAGCTGCAAGGACTGTCAATTGTCAAGGCACGGTAAAGAGGGCGTTCAACCCTAATCCTCAATGTCGGCTCCATCGATGCACTCCCGGGCAGCGGTCGAGGCGACCGAGTATGAGAACCCCTTAGCCATGAGATGTCTGACCAGCTTATCGAATGGCCGTACGGATGGAACCGGCTTACGCGAGAGCAGCGATCGTGCGCGATCGAGATCATCGGCGTCATCGAAGTATCGATCGGGGTAGCCCGGGACGGATTCGATATCGACCCCGCGTGCGCGCAGTTCAGCCTCCACCTTGCGCCTCCCCCATCCGCGCCGCTTGCGCTCCTCGATGAAGTACGCGGCGAATCGGGCATCGTCCTGATACCGTGACTCCTGGGCACGCTCGATCGCGGCATCGATTGAACGACGCGCGTATCCGGCAGCGACTAATTTTCGATCGAGCTCGCCCCGGGCATGGTCGCGCCGGGACAACATCTCGATAACGACCGCATAACAGCAAGCGTCCTCTTTTGAGAACACCGCGCTTTGCAGACACTCGTACTCGATAGGGAGATCGGGAAGATCGCGTTCGACGGCACGCGCCACGCGCATGGGAACGATCATCGTACGGTCTGCCCCGTCCTCGCAATGAGCGATGATCCGGGATGCGGGCTTGCGGCCGAGCGGGGATGTGACACGCGCCCGCTCGGCCTTCGTAGGATGCTCTATATCGACGGCTTCGACTAGGACGTCCATGTTCCGTTACGCGGACGCACCCTGGTCGATCGGAGTCTCGTCAGCAAGCTCGATGGGGTCATCTGAGAGCTCGAGTCCGCATGCGACGCGAACACGATGTTCGATCTCATCCATGAGATCGGGGTTCTTGCGCAGGAACTCCTTGGCGGCCTCGCGCCCTTGACCGAGCTTGTCGTCACCGTAGTTATACCAGGCGCCGGATTTCTTGATGATGCCGTAATCGACACCCATGTCTATAATCGAGCCCTCCTTGGAGATGCCCGTCCCGTACATGATGTCGAACTCGGCAACCTTGAACGGTGCGGCGACTTTGTTCTTGACCACCTTCGCGCGAACACGATTTCCGACGATCTCGTCCTTGACCTTGATGCTGTCTACGCGGCGAATATCGATGCGCACCGTCGAGAAGAACTTGAGCGCGCGACCACCCGTGGTGGTCTCGGGGTTACCGAACATGACACCGATCTTCTCGCGAAGTTGGTTGATGAAGATGCACGTGGTCTTGGACTTCGCGAGCGAACCGGCGAGTTTTCTGAGCGCCTGACTCATAAGGCGCGCCTGTAGGCCGACCGAGCTGTCGCCGATTTCGCCCTCGATCTCGGCGCGCGGCACGAGAGCCGCCACCGAATCGATCACGATGGCATCGATGGCACCCGATCGAACGAGCATGTCGCAGATCTCGAGGGCCTGTTCGCCGGTATCGGGCTGAGAGATAAGCACTTCGTCGATATCGACGCCGATGCGTGAGGCGTATCCCGGGTCAAGCGCGTGCTCCGCGTCGATGAACGCCACGACGCCGCCGAGCGCCTGCGCCTCGGCGAGGATCTCGAGGGAAAGGGTCGTCTTACCCGAGGACTCCGGTCCGTAGATCTCGATGATGCGGCCGCGCGGAACGCCACCGATACCGAGCGCGGCATCGAGTGAGAGCGCGCCAGTGGGAATCGCCTCAATCTCCAAGTCGGGTCCACCGTCGCCGAACTTCATGATCGAACCGGCACCGAACTTCTTGATGATCTCGGCCTCGGTGGCCTTTACCATCTTGTCGCGCTCCTCGCCGGTGGTGCGCTCGTGAACCGTCTTGGTCTGACCCGTGCTCTTCGCCATGGAATTCCTCCTATCGTTGACAACGACGATACTACACGAACAGCTGTTCGCGGTCAACTGTTAGGATTTATCCTAAAGCCGTAATCTGAGATGGATTCGAAAGAATCTGACGCGTATCTGACTAAGAGACGATTTTTCTCATTGAATACCCGATATTTTCAATATACGGTTCTACCGAAGAGGCAATTATGAGCTGATATCACGCAGCAGAATCAGCGGGCGGAATGAAAGTATGGAGATATCATCAACTCAACACCCTGTGCGCGAATCATGGGAAACGACCGCGGTCATCACGGAAGCTGCGCAACCGTGAGGAGCAACAACTCGAGAGCCTTGGCGCACGCAGCGAAGCGCACGGCAGCGCGATCGCCATCGAACCGGCAGCGAACGACCCGCGTTCCCCGCGCGGTGCTGACGCCGAGATAAACCGTACCGACGGGATCTTCTTCGGTTCCGCCATCGGGACCCGCATAGCCCGTGAGGCTGACCGCGATATCCGACTCGAACAGCGAGCGCGAACCAGCTGCCATCTCACGCGCAACGGCCTCGGAGACGGCGGAATACCGATCGAGGCTCTCCAAGGAGACCCCGAGGACCCGATGCTTCACCTCATCCCAATAGGTGACGGCGCCACCCTTGAGAACGGCGGAGGAGCCTGGGATGTCGGCGATCGTCGCACTCACCAGACCTGCGGTGAGCGACTCGGCGATCGAGATGGTCAGGCCGGCAGCGGATGCCCTTTTGACGAGCTCTCGAGCCAGATCGTCGTTTCGCTGGGCCATTCCCATGAGGCACCCCTCAAATCACGGAACTAGATGCGGAAAACGACGTCGCGACAGTTCCAGAAATACTGGATGCCCGATACAACGGTTAGCACCACCGCGGCGATCATGAGCGCCCAGGATATGGTCCCGAGCATATCGGCACCCGGCGCACCGAACGCGAGGAGGCACTCGGTGAGCAGGTAGCCGCAGATCGCGACCATGGTGACGGCGGTCTTCGCCTTGCCGAGCTGGTCCGCCGCGATCACAACTCCCACCGCGCTGGCGATCATGCGCAGGGCGCTTACGAGGAACTCGCGGATAAGGATGATGAACACGACCCACGTGGAGATCAGCCCATGGTCCAGAAAGACGAGCAGCGCGGAGAATACCAGGAGCTTGTCGGCGATCGGATCGAGAAACTTACCGAAATTGGTGATCTCGCCACGGGACCGGGCAAGGTTGCCGTCGACCTTGTCGGTGAGGCTCAGGGCGACATAGAGCACGAACGCCACGAGCGATTCGGCCGCGCGGCCGAGTCCCAACAGCTCCCCCTCCCCCAAAGCGAACAGCATGAAGATGGGGATGAAGACGATTCTGACGCAGGTGACGATGTTGGCCGGCGTCCATATACTCGTGAGCTCCCGTTGAGGAGCGGCCTGCTTAGACAATTACCTCACGACCTCTCCGATGAGCTCGTAGCAGAAGCTGTCGACAAAGCGCACGTCGAGGATATCGCCGACGCTGGCCTCGTCGATGTCGAGATGGACGGCGCCGTCCGAATCGGGCGCCTGGAACCATGCGTGGCCGATGAGCTCGGGCCCATCCTCGGTCTCCTCGACCCCATCGACGATGACCGGGGCGACCTCCCCAACATGCGCGGCCGTCGCGGCGAAACCGAGCGATTCCGCAAGGTCCTGCGCCGCCTGGGCGCGCTCGATCTTGGTCTGCTCGTCGATCTGGCCATCCATTCGCGCCGCAACGGTTCCGTCTTCCTGGGAGTACGCGAAGACGCTCGTGTAATCGAAACCGATCCGGTCCATGAAACCGAGAAGCTCCTCGAACTCCTCGTCGGTTTCGGTGGGAAAGCCCACCAGCGCCGTCGAGCGGATCACCATACCGGGAATCTCGCGGCGAAGACGGTCGAAGAGCTCCTCGTAGGCGGCGGCGGACCCCTCACGGCGCATCGCCTTGAGCACGCGCTCGTTGCAATGCTGCACGGGAATGTCGATATAGGGAAGGATCTCGGGCGTATCGCGAATGGTCGCTATGAGTTCATCGGTCATACCCTCAGGCTGCAGATACAGTGCCCGGATCCATACCGGTGTGGGTCGGATCGCATCCGCAAGGGCGCGCATAAGCTGGGCGAGGTTGGCCGGACCATCCGCGCCATCGAGGTCCTCACCCCAGACGCCGGTATCCTGACCTATGAGCACGAGCTCGCGAACGCCGCCGGCGACGAGCTCGCGCGCCTCGGCGATGATCTCATCAGCCGGTCGGGAACGGTACCGACCGCGGATGTAGGGAATCGCGCAGAAGCTGCACATGCGGTTGCAGCCGTCTGAGATCTTAAGGTAGGCGACCGCGCCCTCGACCGTACGCTTCACCGCAGGCTCGCAAGCGGACGCCTCGCGATCGAATCCCAGCACGCCATCGACGATACCGACGATGCCGTCCTCCTCGTCGGTCCTCACGAAGGCGGAAACCTCGGGGAGCTCGGAGGGCAGGTCATCACCATAACGCGACGGCACGCAGCCGCACATGATAATCGGCGCCCGGCGAACTCCTTCCTGCACCTGATCGGCGAGGTCGAGCGTGCACTCGATACTCTCGGATGTCGCGGACGCCAGGAAGGAGCAGGTGTTGATCAAAACGGCATCGGCGTCATCGACGCCATCGGCCTCGCGGTATCCCGCGGCGAGCAAAAGCGAGCGCATGCGGTCGGTATCGACCTCGTTCTTGGCGCACCCGAGCGTGATGAACAGCAATCGGGCGGAGAGGTTCTCCATCGATGGGTCCCTTCCCTGTTGAATCAACGGTAGTTGGTGAATTGCAGCGGCTGCCCGTAGTCTTGACCGCGCAGATAGGTGATGACTTGCTGAAGGGCATCCTTCGAGGCGGATGAGACGCGGAGCTTGTCTCCCTCGATCGTGACCTTGACCTTAAGCTTCTGATCGCGGATCTCCTTGTTGATGCGCTTCGCCGTCGCCTGGTCGATCCCCTCGACGATACGGCCTGAAACGCGGACGGTCCCGCCCGCTGCCGCCTGGGGCGCATCCCAGGAGACCGCGTTGAGGTCGATGCCGCGCTTGATGAGCTTCGAGTTCAAGATATCCAACACCTGACGGGCGACGAAATCCGCTGGCGCTTGAATGATCAACGAGCGCTCCGGTTTCGAGAAGTCGATCGAGGCACCCGACCCCTTGAGGTCGTAGCGCTGAGAGATCTCGCGCACGGTCTGCTGATAAGCGTTATCGACTTCCTGAAGATCGACTTCGGACACGACGTCGAAGCTGGAATCCTTTGCCATACCTTACCTCCTTATACGATGTCGTCGGCTATGCGGCGGCCTGATCTTGGTTATCAGCCCCGGTGTCGGAGCCCTCCGCACCCTCCGCGGAATCATCCGAGGCGGGTTCGGGCTCGGGCGCGGTGATGTTGATACGGGCGACCCCGGAGGTGCTCGTATCCCAGCGGACATCCTCACCGTTCATGGTGACCGAGACGCTTCCCGGCTCGTTCGCGGTGATACGGATGGAGTCGGTCACGGTGTATTCCTGCTCCCAGGGACCATAGACCTCGTTACCGAACACGACGGATCCGTCGAGCCTGATCTCCACCCACGAGGAGTCTCCATCGACGACGGAGATCTTCACCTTGGTCTCCTGCGGCTTCTCCTCGGAATCCGCTGCACCAGGGTCATTCTGATCAACTGTCGAGGACTCGTCGTCTGCAGCGGTGCCTCCATCTTCATCCTCATCGGAGTCGGAATCAGAATCCGATGGGCTCAAGGTGTCCGTCCGCGAGGAGCTCGAATCATCCGAACCGATGGTCATCACGGCGTTGTCATCGACCGATGTCGAGGGCGTGCAACCGCGGAACAGCAGCACGACGAGCAGCACGAGGATCGCGAGCAGAAGCACACCGATTCCGATCAGCACGGGCGTCTGCACCGGGCTCGCACTTCCCCGCGCGCCCCGCGGTCGACCCTGAGAAGGCCGGCGCGGGGGTTGACCCGAGCGCACGGGAGCACCGTTGCGGCGCGACGCGCCACCTCGCGGGTACGATGCGTCCCGTTGTGTCGCGGTGCCGCCGCGATAGGTGCCCGCGGCACGAGGTGCGACCCTCCCCCGATCGAATGACGAGGGGCCGCCGGCGGGCATTCTGCCTGTCGTAACGGGGCGAAGCTGAGCCGTCTCGCCCGCGCCGCCGCGCCCGACGGGTCGACGCGTACGGGGCGGTTGCGGTTCATGGCCCGATTGCACCTCGGGGACGTATCCGGCCTGAGGCGGACGCTGGGCATACCGGGAACCCGATGCGGGGCCGACCATCATGAAGCGTCCGGTCGCACTCGAGGAGCGCGGGCTCACGTAGCCCGCCGCGTCCTGGTAGCGACCGCCGGAATGAGCGGTCTCCTCCTCGTAGGCACGCAACTCGTCGAAGTACGAGTTGACCACCTCGCGCGGATTCAATCCCAGAAACCGCGCGTAGCTCGAGATCATGCCCTGCGCATAGCCGCGCGGAGGCATCGAGGCGAAATCCCCCATCTCGAAGAACTCGATGATCTGAGGGCGGATCTTCACGATGTTCGCGACCTGCTGGATGGAGAGGCCCATCTGCCGACGACGGTCCTGCAGCATGGAGCCGAAGCGTGATGCCATCAGAAACCTCCCAGATCGTCATCTTGGGACATGCGGGCCTCGAGGGCCTCGAGCTCTGCCAGCCCCTCCTCGTCGAGAAGGACCTCGCGCGGCTTCGAGCCGTCGGGCGGCCCCACGACGCCCTTCTCCTCAAGCATGTCCATGATGCGGCCGGCGCGTGCGTAACCCACCTTCAGACGCCGCTGAAGACCCGAGGTGGAGCCCAGCTGGGATTCGACGACAACGTGCGCCGCCTCCCAGACCAAGGGGTCATCGTCGCTCGCCTCGTGCCCGCCGCCGGAGCCGGACATCATGGCAGGGGCGACCGCCGAGAGAATCTCCTCGTGATAGTCCGCCTCGCCCTGGCTCTTGACGAAATCGACGATCGAGGCGATCTCCTCATCCGATACGAAGCAGCCCTGGATGCGCTTGGGCTTTCCCCAATCGACCTTGGAGAAGAGCATGTCTCCCAAACCGGTGAGTTTCTCAGCGCCCATCTGGTCGATGATGACGCGCGAATCGATGCCAGTCGCGACGTTGAAGGCGATGCGGTTGGTGATGTTCGCCTTGATGAGGCCGGTGACCACGTTGGAGCTCGGACGCTGCGTCGCGACGATGAGATGGATGCCCGCGGCACGACCCAGCTGGGCGATGCGCACGATAGAGGCCTCGACATCCTTGCCGGCGACCATCATGAGGTCGGAGAGCTCGTCGATGATGATCACGAGGTACGGCATCTTCTGCGGCGGGTTGTCATAATGCTCGAACGCGCCGGCTGCCTGCTTCTCGTTGAAGGTCGAGATCTTGCGGACGGAGACCTTCTCGAAGACCTTGAGGCGGCGCTCCATCTCGGAGACGGCCCATTGCAGCGCACTCGCCGCCTGCTTGGGCTCGGTTACGACGGGAACATACAGATGCGGCAGCCCGTTGTACCCGGCAAGCTCGACGCGCTTGGGGTCGACCATGATTAGGCGGACGTCCTCGGGAACGGTGCGCATGAGCAGCGTGGTCACGATCGTGTTGATCATGACGGACTTGCCCGAACCGGTGGTGCCAGCTATCAGCAGATGGGGCATCTTGGCGAGGTCGGCGACGATCGGCGAGCCCTCCGCGTCTCGACCGATGGCGAGCTCGAGCGGCCCACCCTGAACGTACGGAAGCACATCGCCCAGGTTGACGGTCTGGCGCTTGCGGTTCGGGATCTCGATACCGACCAGCGACGTCCCTGGGATCGGGGCGAAGATGCGAACCGACTGGGCGGCGAGCGCGAGGGCGATATCGTCCTCCAAGCTGGAAATCCTGCTGACCCGCTCGCCCTCGCCCGGCTGCACCTTGAAGGTGGTGACGGTGGGACCCGAGATCCAACCGACCACACGGGAATGAAGGTTGAACTCCTGCAGTGTTGACTGCAGCGATTCAGCCGTTTGGGCAAGCTCGTTCTCCGAGGAGGCCGAGTTCGCGGATTGCGGGTTGTGGCGAAGCATGGAAAGTGGAGGGAGCTGGCGCTCGCCGGAACCCTCGCCTTCCGGCGCACTCGAATCCGAATCCGCACGTGGGGGCACCGCTTGGGTCGCCGCGGACGGGGAATCGGAGGGGACGGCATCTACTTTCGGCGAGGCGGCCCCGTTCGCTTCTTTTGACCGGAGGAGAAAGTCGGGTATCGGGGGCTCAGCTGCGGATGCGCCGCGATCGATGAGGCGGGTCTTCGCTGAGGCGCCCTCATCGGTATCCGATTCGAGATCGAACGGAGGCAGGTCCTCGTCGGTGAAAGGCGCCGAGGAGGTCGCTGCGGACGCGCGCTTCTTCCGCGAGCCAGCGCTCCGCTTGGGTGCGACGGGCTGAGGCGGCGCGATGAGCGTCGTCTCGGCATGCTCGGCGGCAAGCTGCTCGGAGAGGTCGACGAAGGGATCCTCGTCAACATCGGGCTGGTCGTCGATAAGCGTTGTGACGTTCGAGCCGAAGGAATCGTCAAGATCGAGTTCCTCCTGCTGGAAACGGCGCGAGAAGCCCTTTCGATCGCTACGCACAGGTTCATCTGCCGGGGCATCGTCCCCCCAGGGGCGTTCGTTCACCGCGACCTGACGGCGCTCGCGAACGGCACCCACGCGGCGGCGAACCCCTTCGGTGAATCCGGTCACGGAAAAACCGACCAGGATCGCCGCAGCGACCAGCACGCCGACGAGCAGCACGCCCGCGATCGGCTTCCCGAACAGGCCCGCCAGGGCCGAGGCGATCCAGAATCCAAGATACCCGCCGGAGCGGACGAGGTCGTCCTCCCCCACGGTAACGCCGAGCACCATGGAGTCCGGGGTGAGCACGAGCGCGAGAAGCGAGATGATGGAGACGAAGGCGAGCGCGAGCCCGACACCCGTACGCGCGCGCAGCGATACCTCGTCGCGAATGAAAACGAGGGCCGCGACGCCCAGGATGGCGAACGGCAGGACGTAACCGCCGAGACCGAACCCCAGATGATAGAAACCGCTGATGGCACGGGTCACCGGCGCGGATGCCGGGGCGATGACCGCGATGAGCGAGACGACCGCGAAAACCGCGATCGCGACGCCGAGCATGTCGCGCGCGATCGAGCCGTCCATAAGCGGCTCGACTTCGGCACGTTCACGCGCGTGAGCGCCGTTTGCGCGGAGGCCCTTCGCCTGCTTCGCCGAGGAGGCGGACCGTTTTCCCTGTGAAACCGAGGAACGAGTCGCCACGCTAGACCTCCATGACGACCGGGATGATCATCGGGCGGGTACGCGTGCGGTTCCAGATGAAGTTCGAGACCGAGTCGCGCACCGCTTTGCGCAGGGCGTCCGTTCCGCTGGAGGTAAAGGTGAACTTGCCCTTCTCGACCATCTTCATGATGGAGGCGCGGCAGTCGTCTGCGAAATCGTCATCGATGGGGAACGAGACGCCGCGGCCGGAGAACTCCACCGCATCGATCTGCTTGCGCTTCTGCGAGATGGTGGCGACGACCGTGACCATACCGTCGTTGGCGAGCTTCTGGCGGTCGCGCAGCACGATCGGGTCGGTGTCGCCGATGCGCAGGCCGTCGACGTAGACCACGCCGCTCTCGACGGCAGGGCCCACCTTGGCGATACCGCCACGCATCTCGAGCGTGTCGCCGTTATCCAAAACGAAGATACGGTCTTCCGCTATGCCCATTTTGCGGGCGAGCCCCGCATGCGCGCGCAGGTGCACCGCCTCGCCATGGACCGGCATGAAGTACGTGGGCTTCGCCATGGCGATCATGAGCTTGAGCTCCTCCTGGCTGCCGTGCCCGGAGACGTGGACGAGTTTTCGGCTCTTGTCGTAGACGTCGCATCCGAGCTTCGCCAGGCTGTTGATGACCTGTTGGACGGCCTTCTCGTTACCCGGAACAGGCGTGGCGGAGATGATGACGGTATCGCCCTCGTGGATGGAAAGCGTCTTATGCTCGCCGTTCGCCATGCGCGACAGCGCCGAGAGGGGCTCGCCCTGCGACCCGGTGCACATGACGAGGATGCGCTCCTCGGGGATACCCGAGAGCTCGAACGCGTCGATGAGGTCGTTCTCCTCGATGTTCAGATAACCGAGCTCGCGCGCGACGCGCGTGTTGGTGAGCATGGAGCGGCCCGTTACGACGACCTTGCGCCCGCAGGAGCGCGCCGCATCGCAGATCTGCTGGAGACGGTGGATATGGCTGGAGAACGAGGCGACGAAGACACGGCCCGACGCGTTCTTGATGACCTCGAACAGCGAGCTTCCCACCTCGGCCTCCGACGGGGTGAAACCGGGACGGTTCGCGTTGGTCGAATCCGACATAAGAAGATCGATACCCTGCTTGGCGAACTTGCTGATGGCGGCGTAGTCGGGCGTTACGCCGTCGATCGGCGTCTGATCGAGCTTGAAGTCGCCCGTATGCATGATGGTTCCCTGCGGGGTCTTGATATAGACGCCGAGCGCGCCCGGAATCGAGTGCGTCATCGAGAAGAAGTTGATCTGGATGCAGCCGAGCTGGATATGCGACCCGCTCTTGACCTCACGGAACTTCGGGCTCTTGATGCGGAATTCGGAGAGCTTGCCCTCGATGAAGCCGAGGGTGAGCTTGCTGGAGAAGATCGGCACCTTGTTGTTGAGGTCCTGAAGCAGATACGGGAGCGCACCGGTATGGTCCTCGTGACCATGGGTGACCACGATACCGCGAAGCTTCTCCTCATTCTCGAGCACATAGGTGTAATCGGGAAGCACGAGGTCGATGCCGGGTTGGTTATCATCCGGGAACATGAGGCCCGCATCGATGAGCACCATATCCGGACCGCATTCGATGACGGTCATGTTCTTGCCGATGCCATCCAAACCACCCAGTGGGATGACGCGCAGCGGCGGATTCTTTTTTGCCATTACCTAGCTGTTCCTTTCATCGAGATGTATAGGAAAACGCGGCCGAGCCGCGAAAACGGATCGAGATAAATACAGAGTTAGAACTATTTTATCCACAACGTCCAGGCCGAGCATCCCAAGCAGCCGAAGCCCACAACAACACCGAAAGAGAGGGCGGTCGCCGGGACCGCCCTCTCAACGATTCATCTCTGAGTTGAAGCTGGCGCGCAAACGCGATTAGGCCTCGTGATGGCGACGCGGTACGCGCCCGCCGTTATCACCGGGACGACGGGGACGGTCGGAGTGGCCGTTACCACGTCCGTGGCGGTCCCCGCGATCACGGGACTCGCGACGCGGACGCCCACCGAAGCCGCGACCGTCATCGTCGCCGGGCGCCGCGGAGCCCTCGGGGGCCTCAGGCTTGTCGAGGCGATCGAGCGAGATCTTACCGCGCTCATCGACCTCGATGACCTTCACCTTGACCTCGTCGCCGATGTTGAGGACATCCTCGACCTTGCCCACGCGGCCCTTGGCGACGCGGGAGATGTGCAGCAGCCCGTCCTTGGAGGGCGTGAGCGAGACGAAGGCGCCGAAAGGCTGGATGGAGACCACGCGGCCCTCGAACTCCTCCCCCACCTCGGGCTCGTGCGTGATGAGACGGATGCGCGCGATGGCATCGTCGACCGAGGAGCCCACGCCGCCGACGTAGACGGTGCCGTCCTCGTGGATGTCGACCGAGGCGCCGGTCTCGTCCTGGATGCCGCGGATGGTCTCGCCGCCCTTGCCGATGACCTCGCGGATCTTCTCGGTCGGAATCTCGATCGAGGTGATGCGGGGCGCAGTCGGGCGCATCTCGGAGGCGGGGCCGGGCACGGCCTCGAGCATCGCATCCAGGATGAAGGCGCGGCCCTGCTTGGCCTGCTCGAGCGCGGTCTTCAGGATATCGAAGGTGAGACCGGTGGCCTTGTTGTCCATCTGCAGCGCCGTGATGCCGCGCTCGGTACCGGTGACCTTGAAATCCATGTCGCCGAGGAAGTCCTCGATGCCCTGGATGTCGGAGAGGACGACCGTCTTGCCCTCCTCCTGGATAAGGCCCATGGCGATACCGGAGACCGGGCGCTTGAGCGGCACGCCGCCATCCATGAGCGCCAGGCAGCTCGCGCAGGTGGATGCCATAGAGGAGGAGCCGTTGGACTCCATGACCTCGGAGACCACGCGGATCGCGTAGGGGAAGTCCTTCTCGTCGGGAAGCATCGGCAGCAGGGCCCGCTCGGCGAGGTTGCCGTGGCCGATCTCGCGACGCTTGGGCGCGCCGATACGACCGGTCTCACCGGTGCAGAACGGCGGGAAGTTGTACTGATGCATGTAGCGCTTGCCCTCGACGGGCTCGATGGTATCCAAGCGCTGGGCCTCGTTGAGCATACCGAGGGTGAGGACGGACAGCACCTGAGTCTGACCGCGCTGGAAGAGACCGGAACCGTGGACGAGCGGCAGGTAGTCACCCTTGATCATGAGCGGGCGAATCTCGTCGGCGGCACGGCCGTCCACGCGCTCGCCGGTCTCGACCACCATGGTGCGCATGGCCTTCTTCTCGAGCTTCTTGAGGTTCACCGGGATCTCACGCTCCCAGGCGAGCTGCTCCTCTTCGGTGAACTCGGCGCGGATGCGCTCTTTCAGCTCCTCGACATGCGCGATGCGGGAGAGCTTGTCGGCATCGGAGAGCGCGGCGTACATCTCGTCATAGTGCGCGAAGATGCGCTCCTCGACCTCGGGGACCGGCTGGTCGAGGATGTACTCCTTCTGCTGGATGGGGCCGTTCACGCGCTCCCATTCCTCGACGAAGGAGAGCTGGGCGTCGCAGAAGGCGCCGATGGCCTCCTGGCCGAGCGCCATGGCGGAGAGCATGTCGTCCTCGGTGACCTCGTCGGCGCCGGCCTCGACCATGGAGATGAAGTCGCGGGTGCCCGCGAGCTCGAGGTCGAGGTCGGAGTTCTCGCGCTCCTCATAGGTGGGGTTCACGATGAACTCGCCGGACTCGCGGTCGCGGCCGATGCGCACGCAGGCGAGCGGGCCCTCGAAGGGAACGCCGCCGAGCGTGAGGGCGAGGCTCGCGCCCATGGTGCAGATCACGTCGAAGGGGTTCACCTGATCGGTGACGAGCGAGGTCGCCACGATCTGGACCTCGTTGCGGAACCCGTCGGGGAAGCTCGGGCGGATGGGGCGGTCGATCATGCGGGCGGTGAGGGTCGCCTTCTCGGTGGGGCGTCCCTCGCGCTTGAGATAGCCGCCCGGGATGCGGCCGGCAGCGTAGAGCTTCTCGTTGAAGTCGACGGTGAGCGGGAAGAAGTCGTAGTTCTTGCGCTCCTTGGAGACCACCACGGTCATGAGCATGGTGGTGTCGCCCTGCTTCACCAGGACGGCGCCCGTGGCCTGCTTGGCGAGCTCGCCGGCCTCCAGCGTGTAGGTCTTGCCGTACAGTTCGAATGTCTTGGATACCTTGGTCATCTTTCCTCTTATCCCTCCCTGCGGCCCTTCCGCAGGGACCTCTCGGGCCGTGGGCGCTCCCACGGCGACGTAGGGCCGAACCCCTCGGCCCTTACATGAAAGGAGCCCCCGCAGGGGCTCCGCATGTACCTTACTGGATGTTGTCGCGGATGCCGAGCTTCGCGATCAGCTCGCGGTACTCCATGATGTCGTTCTTCTTGATGTAGGAAAGAAGACGACGGCGGCGACCGACGATCATGAGCAGGCCGCGGCGGGTGTGGAAGTCCTTCGGGTGGGACTTCATGTGCTCGGTGAGCTCGCGGATGCGCTCGGTGGCGATGGCAACCTGAACGCGGGGGTTGCCGGTGTCGTGCTCGTTGGCGCCGAACTCACGGACGAGCTCAGCCTTGCGCTCCTTGGAAACGGTCATGGTTCACACCTTTCTGTTCACGAGTCCCCGGGTGCCGGGGTCCCATCCGCCCCAACTGGGAAGGCGCCGGTGCAGCGCACAACCAAGATGGGGTAAACCAACAGCTCGATATACTACCACACGGCGCGAAGCTGCATGAAACGCACATCTCAGCAGCCGAGCAGGAACTCGAGCGCGCGCAGCCGCGCATCGAGGTGCACCGCTGCCCATGCATGCGCGAACGCCAGCAGCAGGGTCGCCGTTCCGGGATCGATCTGTTCGCGGGCGAGTTCATCGAATCGCTGCGCCATGAGCGCACGCAGCCAGGCAACGGTCGCGGCGTCGACCTCCTCCGCACCGGGGACGGTCTGCGCGCACGACCGGCAGACGAGGCCGCCCGCCTGAGCGGAGAAGAACTCGGGCCGCGCATCGCCACAATAGACGCACCCGTTGAAATCCGCGCGGTATCCCAGATGCGCAAGCAGCTTGAAGACATAGGCGGCGACCACCAGGTCGCTCTCCGCCTGGCTAAGCTCCCCCGCGTCTCCGCCCAGAACCTCGAGCGCACGGACGGTCACCGCGAAGACGAAGGGGTCCTCGGCATCCTCGAAGGTCGCGTATCGAGCGACCTCGCAGACGGCGCTCGCAGCCATGAGCAGCCCATAGGTGGGAGACCCCCCGAGCGGTGCCTCGAGCAGCTCCGCCTGGTTCACGATATCGAGGTTGCGGCCGCGGGCGATAAGCAGATCGACCAGGCAGCACAGGTCGCATCGGGCGGCGAGGCGGCTACCCGGCTTACGGGCGCCCTTCGCGACCGCACGCAGCTGGCGGCCGTCCTCCCCCAAAAGCGTGAGGATGAGGTCCGCCTCACCGAGCTTCGTCTTGTCGAGCACGACGGCGCGGCATCTATAGGTCTTGGAGCCGGCCACCTACTCGTCCATCAGGATGAAGAGATGGCAGCAGCGCGGGGCGAACATGAACCCCATGACCGCCCAGCCGATCGGCGCGAGGATGCTCGAGATCTGGAAGCTGCCCATGAACGCGGTGACGATGAGGCCCAAGATGTTCGCCGGTAGACCCAGAAGACCGATCAGGGCAAGGGCGAGAATCCACCCCTGGTCGCCATCCCAATGGCGCCTGACGGGGTTCTTGGATTTGGGATACATGATCTTGAGATAGCGGTCGCGGATCGCATGATGCGCCCGGTAGATGAGCCCGTAGGTCCCCACCATGAAGAAGGCGATGAAGCCGACGGTGAAGTACAGGCCGTAACCGGCGTCCTTGACGGGCTGGAGAAGATCGGTTCCCAGCGCGAGCAAGACGCCGTAGACGAGCGCGACGGCCGTCCACGCGAGCGGAAAAGCAACCGCCTGGATGATCCGTCGCCGCGAGACGTCGTCGAGCTCGGCCCAAGAGCGCTTGAACAGATCGAGGGTCTCGACAAGCTTCTCGATGAACTTCATTACTGAATGCCTTTCTGAACTACTTGGGTGAACCTATTCCTCGAACGCATAACCCATATGGGTGATCTCGCGCAGGTCGGCGCGCCAGCCGGGCTTCACGCGTACATCGAGCGACAGGTGAAGGCGACACGTGAACAGGCGCTCGAGGTCGCGGCGCGCGTCGATGCCGATATGCTTGATCATCTCGCCCTTCCTGCCCAAGATAATCGCCTTCTGGCCGTCGCGCTCCACATAGATCGTCGCGTGAGCGATGAGCACGCGCCCGCCCTTCTTGCGCTCGAGATGGTCGCAGACGACGCCCACGGCATGCGGGACCTCCTCCTTCGTGCGGAAGAGCACCTTCTCGCGGACGAACTCCGCCACGAGCATCTCGGGGTCGGCGTCGGTGTGCATCTCACGCGGGTACCAGCGCGGGCCCTCGGGCAGATAGCGACTGACGACCTCGATGAAGCCGTCGACGTTGAAACCCTCGGTTGCAGATACGACGATCTCGTCATCGAACGTCATGAGCCCGTGAGCGGCCTCGAGTTGACGGGAGAGCATCGCAGGGTCGGCGCGGTCGATCTTGGTGAGCACGAGGACCTTGACGGCGCGGCTTTTGGCGACGCGCTCGGCGACCCATGCGTCACCGCGGCCGATCGGCTTGATCGCGTCGATGAGGAAGCAGACGACGTCGACATCGGCAAGCTCCGCCAGCGCGCTTTTGTTGAGCTCGCCGCCCAGAGGATCTTGCGGCTTGTGGAGGCCCGGCGTGTCGACGAAGACGATCTGGGCGCCCTCGCGCTCCACGATGCCGCGCATGCGGCGGCGCGTGGTTTGCGCGACCGGAGAGGCGATGGCGACCTTCTCGCCGAGGCAGGCGTTGAGCAGGGTTGACTTGCCCGCATTGGGACGGCCGACGAGCGCCACGAACCCGCTATGGAAGCCCTCGGGCGCCTCACCGGTCAGAAGCCCCAGGTCGGAGGCACAGGGCCCGTCCGGAACCTCCCCATCGGCGAGCATGCGATCGAGCTCCTCGTCGCTCAGGTCGCCGAAGGGATCGAAATCGGGCATTTCATCCGACCCGAGCGCCTCGAGGTCCGCGCCGTCGGCATCATATACCGGCATCGGGTCGGTATTGGAACGTGCATCAGACTGGCTCATGCCTCCCCCTCCTACCACAGCCCGAGGGCGTGGCCGTACACGATGATACCGACGATCGCCGCGGTGATGGCGAGCACGTAGACACTCGCCGCGGCGACGTCCTTCGCGCGCTTCGCGAGCGGATGAAGCTCGGGCGATGCGAGGTCCACGACCGCCTCGATCGACGTGTTGACAAGCTCTGCCGAGATAACCAGGCCGCAGCTGAGCGCGATAAGCGCCCATCCGAGCGGGTCCACGCCCAGAAGGGCACCGACGAGGACAGCGGCGATACCGATGGCGAGTTGGACCTTGATGTTGCGTTCGGTTTTGAGCGCATCGACGAAGCCCTCTATCGCATACCCGAACGAACGGACGAACGTGGGATGGTCGCTGTTGGAACCAGGAATCATGCGAGCCACCCGCCCTCAGTCGTCGACATGGCGCGTCGTGGGGCCCAGGCGCACCGCAGCCGGGTCCGCCCCGCGCAGACGCGCGGCCTCGCGCAGAATCTCGAGCTCATGCCCCTCCATGACGATGGCCTCGTCATCGACGATGTGATCGTACCCGATAAGATGCAGCAGCCCGTGAACGAGCATGAGTCGAAACTCATCGGCAGGGTCATTGTCGAACTCGGGAGCCTGGAGCGCGATCTGCGCCGGCGCCAGGATGACGTCGCCGAGCTCGAACGGCTCATCCGGATCTTCCGCATCAAGGGCGTCGTCGCACTGGAAGGAGAGGACATCGGTGACGCGGTCGATCCCGCGCCACTCCCGATTGAGCCCGCGCATGGTCTCGTCGTCCACGATCGAGACCGAGACCTCACCCGCCCGATCGATGCCCTCGAGCCGCATGGTCACGTCGCAGATCTGACGGATCTCCGACTCATTGATAGGGGTCTCGATCTCGTCAACGTTGGCGATGAGCACGTCCATGGCGCTCCCCTTCCCGATCGTTCTCGAACGCGTCATAGGCCTCCACGATACGGCCCACCAGCGCATGGCGCACCACGTCGCCACGGTCGAGGTGGATGAAGGCGACGTCTTCGACACCCTCGAGAATCCGCTCGATATCGGTGAGGCCGCCGCGACGACCGGGCAGATCGCGCTGGCTGGCATCGCCGGTGATGATGAATTTGGAGTTGAATCCCAGACGGGTGAGGAACATCTTCATCTGCTCGGGCGTGGTATTCTGCGCCTCGTCGAGCACCACGAAGGCGTCGTTCAAGGTGCGTCCGCGCATGTAGGCGAGCGGCGCGATCTCGATGATGCCGCGGTCGATGTACTCCCCCACCCGCTCCATATCGGTAAGGTCGAACAACGCATCGAACAGGGGCCGCACGTACGGGTCGATCTTCTCCTGAAGGGTGCCGGGCAGAAATCCCAGGTTCTCACCGGCCTCGACGACCGGGCGCGTCAGCACCAGCCTGCCGACCTCGCGGCGCTTCAACGCGGCGACGGCCATCGCCATGGCCAGATACGTCTTTCCCGTACCGGCGGGACCCAGGCAGAAGGTCACCGTGTTGCGCCGGATGGCATCGATATAGCGCTTTTGCCCGAGGGTCTTGGGTCGGATAGCCCGACCGCGATAGGTGAGCAGGATATCGTCGCGAAAACCCGAACCTGAGACCGCGGCCTCGCGCAGGGTCCCCATGAGGCGTTCGACCTCATCGGATGCGGGCGCGCGACCCGCGGAAGCCTCGTTGATGAGATAGGTGAAGACGCGTGTGAGGAGCTCCACCTCGGAGGGCGTACCGGAAAGCGCAACCGAGTCCCCGCGCATGACCACCCGGCCGGAGGTGTTGCGCTCGATAACCCGGAGGAGCGCATCGCCCGACCCGGCGATGGCGACGACATCGATACCATCGGGAATGCTCAATACCACATTGGCGCTATCCATGACGCCTCCCGTCGCGCTCGGGGGCGCCCGACGTTCCGATGCGCCCGTGCAACAGACCCTTCTCGTCCACACCTATGATACCAACGCGGACGAGCCGGGGCTCGACGAAGGGAGGCGCGTCCTCGATGACCGCCTTGTGAAACGAGCCGAGCGTCGCGATCGCGCCCTGCTCGATAACTGCCTGCTCGAAGGTCCCCACACGGCCGATGGCATCGGCCCGGGAAAGCTCGTCGGCGAGGGCGCGCAAGGCACGCGAGCGCTCGTGGGAAACCTCGGGATCGACCTGGTCGGGCATGGACGCCGCGACGGTCCCGGGGCGGGCGCTGTACCGGAAGACATGGATGCGCGAGAAAGCGGCCGCTCGCGCGACCTCGAGCGTCTCAGCGAACTCGTCATCGGTCTCCCCCGGGAAGCCCACGATAATATCAGCCGAAATCGAGGCTGCGGGCACGTTGGAGCGAATGCGCCCGACGAGCGACAGGAATTCCCCTGCCGTGTAAGGCCTCCCCATGCGCTTCAGAACCGACGTGCTGCCGGACTGGACGGGAAGGTGGAGAAACGGGGCGATTCGCTCCGGCTCGGCAGCCATGACATCGAGAAGCCGCTCGTCCACATCCATGGGTTCGATCGAGGACAAGCGCAGCTGGCCCACCTCGGTCTCGTTCAAGATACGGCGTATGAGCTCGTCGAGCTCGACATGGGAGTCGCATGCGCTCTCGCCGTCGTAGGCGCCCAGATTGACACCGGTGAGCACCACCTCGGGGATTCCCGCCGCAACCGCCTCGCGAACGCGGTCGATGACGAGGTCCGCGGGAACGGAGCGCTCAGGACCGCGAGCCTTCCAGACGATGCAGTAGGTGCACCGGTTGTCGCAGCCGTCCTGGATCTTCACCCCCCAGCGCGACCGTCCCAGCAACTCGGCTTTGCCGCGCGGGTCGAGCTCGCAAATGGCGCCGGAGCAACCGAGGAGCTCCGCGGCGCGCGCCGCGACGTCCACCTTGCGCGGTTCCACCACGACCCGTTCGGAGAGCTCCTCGAGCATGCCGGGATGCAGGTTGGCGGCGCATCCGGTGCACACCACATAAGGAGCGCGAGCCCGTCCGAGCGCGTGGCGCACCGCCTTGCGGGTCTTGGCCTCGGCCTCGCCGGTGACCGCACAGGTGTTGATGACGATGAGATCGGCGTCATCCGGATCGACGAGCGCGAGCCCCGCCTCGACGAGCGAGGCGGAGATGCGGTCGGATTCGACGCGGTTCACCCGGCAACCGAGGTTTATGACGGAAACGAAGGGCCTGCTCACGATCAATCCAACATGTCATCGATCGCATCGCGGATACGGGCGCCCACGCCCTTCTTGGCATGGACGTAATCGTCGCCCATGGCGTCGGCGAAGCGCTCGAGCAGCTCCCGCTGAGTTCCGTTGAGCCTCTCGGGGACCTGGACGCGAACCTGTGCGATCGCCCGGCCGCGCGAACCGGAGTTCATACGCGGCATGCCGAGGCCTTCGACGACCACCGTGTCGCCGAATTGCGTACCGGCAGGAACCTCGAACTCGATCCGCTCGCCGGGCATGATACCCTCTACCGCCACCGTGCACCCGAGCGCCGCCTGCGCCATGGACACCGTGACCTCGCACGCGAGGTCGTCGCCCATGCGCTGGAATCGATCGTGCTCGGAGATGCCCACGGTGACGATGAGGTCGCCCGCCGGGGCCCCGCGCCAACCGGCCTCGCCGAAACCGGAGACGCGCAGCTGCCGACCCGTGGCGATGCCGGCAGGGATCTGCACGTCGATCTTCTCGTGGTTGGGGGTCCGTCCCTGGCCGCCGCACATATCGCAGGGATGGTCGATGACGGTGCCCTCGCCATCGCAATCGGGACACGGCGAGGAGCTCTGCACCTGCCCGAAGATGGAGCGCTGCACCGTGGTCACGAAGCCGGTCCCATGGCAGCGCGGGCAGGTGGTCTCGTGCGCGCCCTCGGCCATGCCGCTGCCGTGGCAGTCCTCGCACGGAGCGAGGCGATCGTAGCTTATGGTCTTCGTGCAGCCGAGTGCGGCCTCCTCGAGCGTGATCGAAAGCGAGATGGCCATATCGCGCCCCTGGCGACGCCGGGTCGCGCCGCGCTGCGAGGCGCGGCCGCCGCCGAAGAAGGACGAGAAGATATCGTCCATGCCCATGCCGCCGAAGATATCGTTGATGTCGACGAAGCCGGAGCCCATGGGGCCCTCGGCGGTACCGTAGCGATCGTAATTCGAGCGCTTCTGCTCATCCGAGAGCACCGAATATGCCTCGTTGAGCTCCTTGAACCGCGCCTCCGCATCGGGAGCCTTGTTGACGTCCGGATGCACCTTGCGAGCCTTCTTGAGAAACGCCCGCTTGATGGTGCGCTGGTCGGCGTCGCGGTCGACACCGAGAACCTCGTAGTAATCCCTCTTGTCAGCCAATGTTTCCTGCATCTCCCCCATACCCGCGAGAACCTGAGAACCGCGTATCCCAAGATCGGATTCGGGATACGCGGGCCCGTCATGAGAATCAGAAGTAGTACCAGGGCCTGAAAAACGGTCCCATAGAGCAGCTCATGAACCAGATGGCGATGAGCGCGTAGAAGAGCGCGTTCGAGAACCCCTGAAGGACCTGGGAAAAGCCGCGCTTCCACCACACGGAGGTGCGGCCGCCGATGCCCCCCTTGACGATGAGGTAGCCGCCGACGCCGACGATGATGAGGCATATGGGCACCACGGTCGTGAAGAGCCCGGCGATGCACCCGATCAGCAAGAAGGGAAGCACCGTGCCGATCACCGAGAAGCCGCGCTTGGAGTCCCCCTCGAGGCGCTCCGCCTTCACCTGCGCGCGCCCGACGAGGTCCCCGGTCGCCGCGCCGTTCGTCCCGGCGTTGCCCTGGCCGTGCAATCGGACGGTATCGCCATCATGCACGCCGGCGGGGAACTCGATGACGGCCTCCGACATCACCTGGCGCCTACCGGACCCGCCGCACTCGGGGCAGGGGTCGGCGACGACCTTGCCGGAACCGCCGCATTCCGGGCAGACCATCTGGAACACCCCGCCGCCGAACAGAAACGACATGTCGACGCCGATGGTGCCCGTGCCGCCGCAGCTGGGGCAGGTATGCGAATGCTCGGACGAGACCGAGCCCGAACCATGGCAATGGTCGCACGTCACATAGCGACGGTACTTGACGGCCTTGCGCGCGCCCGCGCGCACCTCGTCAGCCGAAAGCTCGACATCGACCACCACGTCGGCGCCCGCCTCGGGATTATAGGCGCTGCCCTGGCGGCGCGCACCGCCCGCGGAACCGGGCCAGGACCCGCCGAAGGGGAACCCGCCGCCGAACGGAGAGGAGGTGTACCCACCGTATCCGGCCGAGGGCTGCCCGGTGTAGGCGCCGCCCGCAAAGGGCGATCCCGAGCGCATCGCATCGTAGCGCGCGCGCTTCTGCTCGTCGGAGAGCACGGCGTAGGCCTCGGAGATCTCCTTGAAGCGCTCCTCGGCATCGGGGGCCTTGTTGACATCGGGATGGAGCTTGCGGGCCTTCTGCTGGAAGGCCCGTTGGATCTCTTTTTGAGAGGCGCCCTTGTCGACGCCGAGAATGGCGTAGTAGTCTTTATCGTTCATCGTCGCCATATGGCGGGAAACCTCCCGGGAACGTTCGAATCACAGGTTGTTATTGTATCCGATGAAGCCGCCTCCCAAACCTCCCGCGGGTCGACCATGCAAGAAGCGCATACGCCCCCGGCGGTGCATCGACGCCGAAACCCCCCGCATAACGACCCGGTGAGAGCCCGACTCAACGGTCGCGATCGCGAACAGCCCGCTAATCGTCCGAGGCAAGCTCCCAGAAGATGCCGAAGAGCTCGTTTCCGAGCAGCCATCCGCGCTCCGTCGGGGCGAACCGACGCTCACCCGCGGACCCCGTCACCCATCGCGCGAGGCCCGCTCTCTCGGCGCGGGCCTGGGCGCGAGCGAGGCGCGCCTCCCCCACCATGGCGCCAAGCGACCGGAGACGCCGTGAATCCAAGCCATGGGTGAGGCGCATTCCGAGCATGAGGTCCTCCGCCGCCGCCTCGCGCCCGGACAGATACTCGATGTCGCGCCATGGGGAGACGTCGCCGCACTCGTCCTCGACAAAGCGGATCCGATACGACCCCTCCTCAAGCGACGGGATGTCGACGGCCGCGCGCACGGCATCGGCGGAGGCGCGATCGAGCATGCTCGCCGCCGAAGGGCCGATCCCGAGGTAGGGAACGCCGGTCCAATACGCGATGTTGTGAAGACACTGCTCGTCGGTCGCGGCATAACTTGCGACCTCGTACGGCTCGAGCCCGGCGCTCCCGAGGACGTATCGCGCGCGCGCCATGGCATCCGGCTGAAAATCCTCGTCGGGCACATCGAGAAGCCCTGCATCCACCATGCCGGCGAGCGGCGTGCCATCCTCGATCACCAGCGGGTAGACCGATACATGCCCCGCAGCCGACCGTACCGCCTCGGCAAGCGTCCGGTCCCAGGAACGGTCGGTCTGCCCGGGAAGCCCGCACATGAGATCGATCGAGGTGCGCAAACCGTGGCGCCGCGCAATGCGAATCGCCGCCCGGGCCGCATCCGCATCATGAAGCCTTCCGATCGCCCGAAGCTCCCCGTCGTCGAAGGACTGGACGCCGAGCGAGACACGGGTCGCACCGGCCTTCGCGATGGCCGCCGCGAGGTCATCGGTGAAGGATTCGGGATTCGCCTCGCAGGTGAGCTCCTCGATATCGGCGTAGGATCGGATCGTCCGCACGATATCCGCTAGACGGACCCCCAGAACGGAAGGCGTACCCCCGCCGATGTAGGCGGTCCTCAGGTCCGTGAGCGCGCGAGCGCGACCGAGCGCCTCGATCCGTGCGATCAGGGACTCCACGAACGCGGGACCAAGGGTCCGCAGCGCGGCTGCAGAGCGGGCATGCGAATGGAAGTCGCAGTACCGGCACCGCGCATGGCAGAAGGGGACGTGGACGTACAGGGCGGCGGGACCGGACATGGATCACGCCCTCCCGGGCGGCTCGGGAAGCGATGCGCCGGCGGCGAGCGCCGCATCGCAGGAACGCATATCGTCCTCGATCGCATCGACGAGCGCTAGGAAGTCCTCATATGCCGTTGCGCGAACGGCACGGCCGCGCCAGTAGGCGGCATGGGACATGCCTTTCAGGTACCAGGTGGTGAAGGTGCGGGCCCGTGCCATGAACGGCAGGAGCTCATGGACGAGCCCGAGGTGCTCGCGAAGCGCCGCGAGCCGCTCCTGCCACCCGTGCACGGGCACCGGTATGCCCTCGAGCGCCAACGCGCGCGCATCGCCGAGAACCCAGGGGTTCCCATAGGTGCCGCGCGCTACGAACACCGCGGACGCGGCAGTTGCACCGAGCATGCGGGCGGCATCCCCGGCCGAGAACACGTCACCGGATCCAATCACCGGCACCGAGACGGAGCGGGCGACCTCATCGATGACGGACCAATCCGCCTGCCCTTGATAGAGCTGCTTCGCCGTACGCCCGTGGACCGCAATCGCAGCGGCCCCCGCATCCTCGAGAATGCGAGCGAACCCGGGGGCGGTACGGGAGCCTGCCGCGAACCCGCGCCGGATCTTCACCGTCACGGGAACGGCCGCCTCCGCGACCGCCGCCCGAACGATCGACGCCGCGAGGTCGGGGTTCTCCATGAGCGCGGAGCCCTCCCCCTTGGTCACCACCTTGCGCGCGGGGCACGCCATGTTGATGTCGATGCACGTAAGACGCTCGCCCACGCGCTCCTGCACCGCGGAGACGGCATGTGCGAACTGCTCGGGTTTCGAGCCGAAGAGCTGTACGCAAATCTCGAGCTCCTCATCGGCGGGAAGCACGAGCCTCCAGGTCTTGTTGCTGGCATATGCGAGACCGGCGACGCTCACCATCTCGGAAAAAGCGCTCTCGGCGCCGCGTCGGCGGCACATGATGCGATAGGCCGCGTCCGTAACGCCCGCCATGGGCGCGAGGAGGAACGGCATGCGCTCGTAGCGCGCCCGAAGGACGCGCGCCGCAAGGGTCTGGTCCATAGGCAGCGCCCCTATTCGTCCACCTTGAGGATGGCAAGGAACGCCTCCTGCGGGACCTCGACCGAACCGATCGCCTTCATGCGCTTCTTGCCCTCCTTCTGCTTTTCCAGGAGCTTGCGCTTGCGCGAGATATCGCCGCCGTAGCACTTGGCGAGCACGTCCTTGCGCACGGCCTTCACGGTGGAGCGGGCGATGATCTTGTTGCCGATCGCGCCCTGGATGGGCACCTCGAACTGCTGCCGCGGGATGATCTCCTTCAGCTTGTCGCAGAGCCCGCGCGCAAGCGGATAGGCCTTGTCCTTGTGGACGATGAACGAGAGCGCGTCGACGTCGTCGCCGGAAAGCAGGATGTCGAGCTTCACGAGCTCGCTCGCACGGTAGTCGGAGAACTCGTAATCGAGCGAGGCGTAGCCCTTGGTGCGGCTCTTCAGCTGATCGAAGAAATCCAAGATGAGCTCGGCGAGCGGGATGTCGAAGCGCATCTCGACCGATTTGTCGGAAAGATGGACCATGTTCGTCATGATGCCGCGGTGCTCGATGGCGAGCTGCATGACCGCACCGGTGTAATCGGGCGGCACGATGACCTTGGCGGCGAGGTACGGCTCCTCGATATGGTCGATCCGGGTGACATCCGGCAGGTCCTGCGGGCTGCGCACCTCGAGCATCTCCCCATCGGTCTTATAGACGTGGTAGTCGACGCTGGGGCTCGTGGCGATGAGATCAAGGTCGAACTCGCGCTCGAGCCGCTCCTTCACGACCTCCATGTGGAGAAGCCCCAGAAAACCGACGCGGAAGCCGAACCCGAGCGCGACGCTCGTTTCGGGCGTCCAGGTGAGCGAGGGGTCGTTCACATGAAGCTTCTCGAGCGCGTCGCGCAGGTTCTCGTAATCCTTGTTATCGATGGGAAAGATCCCCGTATAAACCATGGGCTTCGCCTGGCGGTAGCCGGGAAGCGGGGCGTCGCAGGGACGGTCCCGGTAGGTCAGGGTATCGCCCACATGGACCGCCTCGGGGTCCTTGAGGCCGGTGACCACAAAGCCAACCTCGCCCACACCGAGCTCATCCACGAGGACCTCGGCCGGTCGCTTGACGCCGACGCCGTCGACGAGGAAATCGCGCGCGCCCTGCATCATGCGCAGCTGGTCGCCCTTCTTGATGGAGCCGTCGAAGACGCGGACCGTCGCGACCACACCGCGGTACTCGTCGAAATATGAGTCGAGGATAAGCGCCTTGCACGGGGCGGAGGCGTCGCCTTGCGGCGGCGAAACGAGAAACACGATGGACTCGAGCAGGTCATGGATGCCCTCACCGGTCTTACCGGAAACGCACACGGCGTCCTCGGCAGGGATGGCGAGCTCGTCCTCGATCTCGACGCGCACCCGCTCCGGCTCGGCAGACGGAAGGTCGATCTTGTTGATGGCGGGGACGATATCGAGATTCGCGTTCATCGCCAGGTTCGCGTTGGAGACCGTCTGGGCCTCGACGCCCTGCGTGGCATCGACCACCAGCACGGCGCCCTCGCAGGCGGCGAGCGAGCGCGAGACCTCGTAGGTGAAATCGACGTGCCCCGGGGTATCGATGAGGTTGAACTGGTAGGTCTCGCCGTCGTCGGCGGTGTACATCACGCGGACGGCATTCGACTTGATGGTGATGCCCCGCTCGCGCTCGATGTCCATCGAATCGAGCATCTGGGACTCCATATCGCGCTCCTCGACGGTGTTGGTGAGCTCGAGGATGCGGTCCGAGATGGTCGACTTCCCGTGATCGATATGGGCGACGATCGAGAAGTTCCTGATATGTGCGGTGTCAGTCGTATTCATAGCGGTATTGTATCCGAAACGCATCGGACCGGGCGCGGTATAAGAGGGTCCGCGCGGGATGGACGGTCACGGGCCTGAGGTACGAAAGGGGCCGCCCTCGCGGACGGCCCCTGGCAATGCGATATGCTCCCGCGCTAGGCGATGGAGTTCACAAGCTTCTGGACGCCGGACTTGCGGTTGGCGGCCTGGTTCTTGTGGATGATGCCCTTGGCGGCAGCCTGATCCAGACGCTTGATGGCGCGGCCGGCGGCAGCCTTGGCGGCCTCGGCGTCGCCCTCCTCAACCGCAACGCGGACATGCTTGACGAGCGTCTTCAGCTCGGACTTCGCCGCGCGGTTGCGCAGACGGGCCGCCTCGTTGGTGCGGATGCGCTTCTTCTGAGACTTGATGTTTGCCACTGTACTGAGTTCCTTTCGATCAACCCGTTAAGCTTGTATCCGGCCTCTGAGACACGGTTGAGGTCACAAGCGAGAACAATATCATACAGGCTGCCCAGGTTCAAGAACGTCGCGCAAATCCTGCACATTTAAGCGTTCAAGGGCGCTTTCCGGCGATGTGGGACACCCACATGACGAACGCGCCGGCACCATCGCGCGAGCCCTTGAGCGCCTGCTCGACCTCAACGGCCTCGCTGAGGAACGAGACGAGCTCGTCGCCCGTGAAGGCACGCGACCACCGCATGTGGTTGCGCACCTGCCAGCCCTGCATGCCAAGCACCTCGGCGAGATCGCGGCCCCGTCCCCGGGCATCGAGCGCCTTCGCGCAGATGAGCTCGCGGATGCGCGAGAGCAGCAGCGAGAAGAGGCGCATCTCGCTTCGAGGGGGCTGCAGGCGATAGAGCTCAAGCGCGCGCGGCAGGTCGCGCGCGGAGACCGCGTTGAGGAAATCCCAGGGCTTGACCTCGGCGGTGCGTGCGACATGGGCCTCGACGTCCTCACGGGCGATCGCGGGGCCCTCCACCATGCTCGCAAGCTTCTTGAGCTCGTTATCCAGCATGCGCGTCTGCTCCCCGGCGCGAGAGACAAGCTCTTCGGCAGCGGAGAGCGACAGCTCCTTGCCGTGACGCCGAGCCATCCCCTGAACCAAGAGGGGAAGGTCCCTCCCCTTCTTCGCACCGCAGTCGATAATGGCGCGCGCGCCCTGACCGTCGACCGCCTTGTATAGCTTCGTGTTGCGCGCAAGCGACTTCGCGGTGAGCAGGAGCACCGTCGTGGGAGAAGGGTTCCCAAGGTAGTCGATCAATGCGCTTCGAACGGGCTCGGGCGCCTTGTCGGCCGCATGAAGGATCACGAGGCGGAACTCCGCCCCCATGGGGTACATGTTGAGCGAGGAGACGAGCCCCTCGACATCTTGGTCTTCGCCAAGATCGCGCTCATCGAGGTTGAAGTCGGCCATGCCGGAATCCTCGAGACGCCGCTTGAGGCGCGAGACGGACGTATCGCGCTTAACCTCGTCGGGGCCGACCGCGAGATATGCCCTGAGCAGCTCGGACTCAGCCATATGGTCACCTTTCAACCTCATCCGCACCCTCGCCGAGACCGCCTGAGGGCACAACGTACGCCTGGCTATTCTACCTCCAGATGATGCTGCGTCGCGATCTTGAGTCCGCCTTGTGCCGGGGCGATGGAGACGTCCCCGGCATCGATCGTGCAGAGGAAGCGGGCACCGAAATCCTCGACGATCTCGATGATACTGGGCGCGGGATGCCCGTATCGGTTCCCCTCCCCCGCGCTCGCGATGCATACCGCGGGATCGAGCGCCGACATCATCTTCTCGTCCAACGACGCCGCGGAACCATGATGACCGAGCTTCAGCACATCGGTATCGCCCACCGCATCAAGGTATCGCTCCGCTTGATCTGCCTCGGTGTCACCGGTGAGCAGCACCGAGAGCCCGCTCGCGCCCCCGGCATAGGCGACATCGAGCACCAGAGACTCGCTGTTTCCCGACTCGACGACCGCTTCCCGCGGCCAGACGACCTCGCAGGCGAACGATCCTGTCTGCAACATATCCCCGCAATCGACTTCGATGATGTCCGGAAGATCGAGAGAGCGCGCTTCCCGCGGCACCTTGTCCGCGGCACCGCGCGGAACGACGATGCGCTCAACGGGCACCTGATCGAGCACCTCGGGCAGCCCGCCCCAATGGTCTGCGTCCCAGTGCGTGATCACGATCGCGTCCAACGCGCCTACGTGGTTGCGCGCCAGGGCCCGCGCGCACGACCCATCGACCCCGCAGTCGACCAGCAGCCGCTCAGCGCCATCGCGAATCAGGATCGAGTCGCCCTGTCCCACATCGAGTACGATCAGCTCCGGCGGGGCGAACCGATGCCAGTAGATATGGTTCGACACGACGATAAGGGCGACCGCACCCGTTAGCGCGACGACCGATCGTCGCGCGGGCATCTTCCAAATCCGATACACGATGACGGCCGATAGAGCGGCCAACAGATAGATCAGGGGCGCTCCATCGGAAGCATCCACGGCAATGGAGGCGAAAGGGACTGCCGCGAAGGCGTCCGCAAGGAAGATCGAGATGCGCGCGAGGGCATCGAGCGGGGAAAGCAGGAACTCCAGGCTCGGGAAGATCGTCGCCATGGGAACGGCCAAGATGCCCGCCACCAACAGCGCGCTCATAACGGGCCCCAGAACGAGATTGGCAACAGGCGAGATAAGCGAGAGCTCGCCGAAAATCGGAAGTGTGACCGGAATGGTCGCCCACAATGCCGCGAGCGTGCAAGAGAGCGCCGCAGCGAGCGCACGCGGCGCGCCGAATGAGAGCGCGGCGAACTCGAGGTAGCGGCCGAACACAAGAATCGAGGCGACGCTCAGCGCCGAGAGCTGAAACCCGAGATCGAACACGACGCCCGGTTCTAGGGTCACGAGGGCCATCACCGCAATCGAGAGTCCGGTCAGGCCATGCGGTCTTCTGCCCCCTAGGCGGGAAGCGAGCGTGCACGTCACCATCACCAGCGACCTGACCGCCGACGGGGCACCGCCCGTGAAAAGGACATATGCCCCCATGGCGCACGAAAGGGTCACGGCGCGCGCCATCCCGCTCACCGGAACCCGCCCGAGCGCGATCCCCACCAGCGCGGAGACGAGCGCGAGATGGCTTCCGGATACCGCGATGAGGTGCGTGGTCCCCGTTTCGGAGAACGCAGTTTCGGCATCGGTTCCCGATAGCTCGGTGGTGCGTCCGCAGACGATCCCCGCCAGAAGGGCCCGCACCTCGTCGCGACCGGGATCGATACGCTGCAAGACCGCGTCTCGAGCGCGCGTAATCGGATATTCCGGGCTCGCCCTCTCGGTAATCGACACCGCCGACACGGTGCCGACCGCGCCGCCCATGAACGATCCCCGGGCCCAATCGCTCGCCTCGAACCGCTCGAACCGGCCCACAAGCCGAACCGATTCACCCGCCTCGAGCCTGACGTCGCTCGAGACCTCGACGAACGCGACCTCGATACCGCGATCGGAGCGCATCGAGGCCGTTGAACGGAATCCGAACCTCGTATCGGACGGATCGCCCACAACCCGGAAGGAGTATCCGTACAAAGACGACGATGAGGCATCGGATAGCGAGCGCGAGCGGGCATCGAGCTCAATCGACGCCGAGGCGCCCGCCAGCAAGATCCCGAAGGCGAGCCACGACAGCGTCCGCAGCGCCCGCACACGTCCTCCCGGCACGGCACGCGCGTCCATCGAAGACCGAGCCGAAAGCAACCGCACGCATAGAAGCACGCTACCCGACATGAGCGCGAGCGCGATCGCCAGGGGAATCGGGGCGAACGTCGCCGCTTGCGGCCCTTCATCGAGATAGCGGTGCCATCCCGACTCCATCATCGCGGCTGAAGCGATGATCGCGCCCAAAGCCCCCGCTGCGAGCGGCGGGATATAGGGGCGAGGCGGGAGCTCCGCTCCCAATCGGAGTGCGACGCTTCTCATACGCATATGAGACCTTGGAGCTCCGCGAACTTCTTCTCGCCGATCCCGCTCACCCTCATAAGATCCTCGATCGCGAGAAACGGTCCGTTCTGCTCGCGATCGGAGACGATCTTCTCGGCCGTCGCAGGCCCTATCCCGGGCAGCGCGTCGAGCTCGTCCGCACCCGCCTGGTTGATGTTCACCAACCCCGTCCCCATTGCACCGGTCGAGGAATCGGAAACTCCGATCTGGCCTTCTGCCGTAAGGTCTGCGGCCTGCTCCCCAACGCGCGGAATCAGGAGCTTCGCCCCGTCGATAAGACGCTCAGCCCGGTTGACGCGCGCCACATCCGCATCGGTCGCGAGACCTCCCGCGGCATCGATGGCATCCTGAACGCGGCTGCCATCGGGAAGCTCGTATACCTCCGGTGTGATGACGGCGCCGTCTACATCGATGATGACGGTGCCGTCGTCAGAAACGACATCTGCGGCCAGATCATCGGAATCTGCCTTCGGCGAATCGGCCGCGCGCGCAGGCTCCCCATCGCCGTCATCCCATGTGGCACCCGAATCATCTGCATCCTCGAGGGCAGCGCCCTCCCCATGCCTGATAAGAATCGCCCGACCGACAGAGCTTCCTGCGGACCAGGAGATCGCGAGGCTCGCGAGGATGACTACCGTACCCGACGCGAGCAAGATCGTCCTCATACGACCGATTTGGGAGACCCGTAGCAGCAAGCGTCGCAGTACCGACGGTCCTTCACATTGAGCCATAGCAACCACCCCTCAAAGCCATCGTGGCATCGAGGGGCGGCTTGTTCTCAAGGAAATCGAAATACCGATGGCACGTCTGACAAATCTCTGACAGAGATCTGACCAGAAACAAAATATGCCTGAAACCCGCAGGTCAGCGGTCGGACAGTCTTTTCATTCGAGGCAACAGCGTGTCGTGCACCTCGCGCAGGCTTCGAGGACGATGATAGCTCGAGCTCTCGAAATCGATGTACTCGACGTTCTCCACGAGCGCATCGATCATCGCATCGTGATCGAAGGCCTCCCACGCGGCATGGACGTCATCGAGCTTGGCATGCGTCTCGGGACGGCGCGGCATGAACAGCGTGCAGCAGTCCGGAGCGGTCTCGCAGCTGATGTCGTAGGTGCCGATCTCCTCCGCGCGCGCGATGATCTCCTGCTTGTCCGAGCCGATCAGCGGTCGGAACACGGGAAGCGTTACGACCTCGTTCACCGCCATGATGTTCTCGAGGGTCTGCGAAGCGACCTGGCCCAGGGACTCACCGGTCACGATAGCCTTCGCACCCTCGATGCGCGCGATGCGCTCGGTGACCGCGTACATGATGCGACGATACATGATCACGCGGAGGTTGTTGGGGCACGCGAGCGAAATCTCGCGCTGGGCGTCGCCGAAGGGAACCACGTAGAGGCGCCCGATCTGAATCGCCGGGGCAAGTTGGCGAATGATATCCTGCACCAGGTATTCGCTCGTATCCGCAGTCTGCGGCCGTCCCGAGAAGTGGACCGGGACGCACACGGCCCCGCGGCGCGCGAGCAGCCAGGTGGCGACCGGCGAGTCGATACCCGACGACAGCAGGCAGCAAACCTTGCCGGCGCTTCCTACAGGAAGGCCCCCGACACCGCGGATGCTCTTCGCGTAGACGTACACGCTCCCCTGCACCACGAGCACGTTCACGGTGCGGTCGGGATCGCGCATTCGCACGAGCTTATCTGGGAACGACTCGCACAGGGCCGCGCCGACGAGTCTGTTGATATCGAGCGAATGAAGTTCGTAATCGGTGTTCGAGCGCTTAGCATGGACCTTGAACGTCGAGAACTCGCCCGAGGAACCAAGCGCGCGGACGGCCGCCTGGCAATACTCGTGCGGCTCGCGGTTCGTATGATAGGCAAGCGAGACGCGCGCCACGCCGGGTACGCGCCGAATCACCTCGAGCGCGCGCTCCGCCTCCCCGGCAACCGAGAAGGTGACCAGGATATGACCGGATATGCGCGTACAGCACGACACGGAAAAGGCGGCCAGGGCCGCCTTGATGGAATCCATGAGGATGCGCTCGAAGTGAGCTCGGTTCTTGCCCTTCAGCCCGATCTCATGGTAATGGACCAGGCAGACGCGACTTGCCACCTACAGCTCCCGGGGACGATGCCCGAGGGCCTTCTCATAGCGCTCATGGTTGTAGGAGATATCGCCGTCGTAGATCTCCTCCATGGCCATGGAGATGGTGTCCTTGCCGGAGAGAGCCACGGTGATGTCGTCGACATCGGTCACGGCGAGCACGCGGTTGTGCTGGCCGCGCAGCATGCTGTTGATATCCGAGGCGCGCTTCGAAGCGAGGGAGGCGAGCAGGAACCGGTTGTTATCGGTCTTCTCCAGAAGATCGTCGATATGCGGGTTAACGACTGACAAGGGACCTCAGTTCCTTTCATAGGTCTCGATGATGGTGAGGAGCTCTTCGACCGCCTCGCCGAGGTCGTCGTTCACAAGAACGACGTCGTAGCGATGAGCGAGCTCGAGCTCGTGCTCGGCGTTCGCCAGCCGGAGCTCGACCGAATCGGACGACTCCGTTCCGCGCCCGACCAAACGCTCACGCAGCACCTCCATCGAGGGGGGCTTGATGAAGATGAGAACGGCATCGGGAAAGCGCTCCTTAACTTGCAGCGCACCCTGAACGTCGATCTCGAGCAAGAGCGAGGAGCCGGCGTCGAGGTTTCTTTCCACCTCGCTCACGAGCGTACCATAACGATTGCCGTGCACGTTCGCCCATTCGATGAACTCGCCGGCGGCCACGCGACGGTCGAACTCCTCGGGCGAGATGAAATAGTAGCTCACGCCGTCGACCTCACCGGCGCGCGGTTGGCGCGTGGTAGCGGAGACCGTCAGGCCGAGATCGGGCAACTGCTCGCGCACACGCGCGACCAGCGTGCCCTTCCCCGCTCCTGACGGTCCCGAAACGACGAAAAGCTTGGATGCCGAAGCGCCCACTACTTGGTAAGCGCCTCGAGCAGCTGCTCGCGCTGACGGACACCGAGGCCCTGAACGCGGCGAGTAGCGGAGATGCCCAGCTCGTCCATGATCTTGGCGGCCTTGGCCTTGCCGTAGCCGGGAAGGGACTCGATGAGCGTGGAGACCTTCATACGTGAAGCGATGGGGTCCTCGGAGTTGAGAACGGACTCGAGGGAAACCTCGCCCTTCTTGATCTTCTCGCGAAGCTCGGCACGAGCGTGGCGGGCGGCTGCGGCCTTCTCGAGAGCGGCCTTGCGCTGCTCATCGGTGAGCTGAGGAAGCGCCATGTGAACCTCCAAATACTAGGTTTCTTCTTACAAATCAAGCGTCTGAACTCGGCAAATAAGCGGTTTGCTCGCTTGACCGCGTACATACATTAGTCGAACCCCGAACAAAGTTCAATAGATTTGGGGGCAAAAACAGAGGTAATTGCCCCCGTATCCATAGAACATACGAAATCACCGCAGGTAAAAGCAGGTGCGTATCGGTTACGGCCGAGCTTCAACCAACTCGTTAACGATCGCCTCATACGCCGCGAGCGGATCGTTTGCGCCGGTAATCGGCCTACCGATCACCAGATGGCTCGCACCCGCCCCGATAGCGGAAGCCGGCGTGGAAACGCGGCTCTGGTCGCCGAGGTCGGCTCCAGCGGGCCGCACGCCGGGCGTGACGACGAACGCGGACGGACCCAAGGCGGCACGCATGGCAGCCGCCTCCATCGGAGAGCAGACCACACCGTCGATTCCCGACTTCCGGGCAAGGCCCGCGAGCGCAGACGCCTCGTCGGCAACCGGGCGATCGATGCCGATCTCGGTAAGAGCCGTCTGGTCCATGCTCGTCAGCACCGTGATGGCGATGACGCGCGCACGCTCGCCGCCCAAGACCTCAGCAGCCTCGGTGACGCCTTCAAGCGCCGCCCGGAGCATGGCTGAGGAACCCAGACCGTGCGCCGTCAGCAGATCCGCTCCGGTGAGCGCGGCGGAACGGGCGGCACCGCGCACCTGATGGGGGATATCGTGGAACTTGAGGTCGAGGAAGACCTTGAACCCGAGATCCTTGAACGCGCGGACGATAGCGGGGCCTTCCGCATAGAACAGGGTCATACCGATCTTGACCCAGCGCGCGCGGCCGGCGAGCGCGCCGCCGAGCTCGAGCGCGCGGTCGCGATCGACGTCGAGCGCGATCATGATGCGCTCGCGGGCATCCGACTCTAGCATTCGAAGGCTCCAATCAGCTCGGAGATGCTCTTGACGCCCTGGCTTTCGGCCCAGATCTCGAGCTCGCCCAGGATGCGGACGGCGGCATCGGGTTCGGCGAACGAAGCCATACCGACCGAGACCGCCGATGCACCGGCGAGGATGAACTCGGCAGCCTCCTCTCCGGAGGTAACGCCTCCCACGCCGCAGACGGGGATATCGACCGCGTTGGCGACCTCCCAGACCATCCGCACCGCGATGGGGTGAAGCAGCGGGCCGGAAAGACCGCCGGTGGGCTTGGAGATCTTCGAGCGGCGCGTGTGGACGTCGATTGCCATACCGGGAATCGAGTTGATGACCGTGAGGCCATCGGCACCCTCCGCCTCGAGGGCGCGAGCGATCTCGGGAAGGCGGACGGGCGCCATCTTGACGAGGAGCGGGCGCTTGGTCACCGGGCGGCAGGCGCGCATGACCTCGGCGGCTCCCTCCGGGGTCGAGCCGGCAGCGGCGCCGCCTTGATCGATGTTGGGGCAGCTCACGTTGAGCTCGAAAGCCGATGCCCAGGGCACAAGCTCCTCGAAGAGCTCGAGGGCGGCGACGTACTCGGCAACGGAATGGCCGGCGACCTGGCAGATGACATGCGTCCCCCTGCTCGCAAGGTCGGCGAGATACTCCCCCGACTCGGCCACCATGCCGCGGACGCCGGGGTTCTGCAACCCGACTGAGTTCATCATGCCGCCCTTGACCTCGGTCATGCGCGGTTTGGGATTGCCCGCCCAGGGCTCGGCGGCGCACCCCTTGGTGGTGATGGCGCCCAGACGGGACACGTCGAAGAAATCCTGGAATTGCCAGCCGAAACCGAAGGTTCCGCTCGCGGTGTTGATGGGGTTCTTAAGATGCATGCCGGCGAAGTCGACGGCCATATCCACGCGGCTCACCAGATGACCTCCTTCGCATCGAAGATGGGGCCGCACATGCAGGCGCCCTTCATACCGTTCACCGTCTCGACCGCGCACGTGGCGCAGGCGCCGAAACCGCAGCTCATCATCCGCTCAACCGAGGCCTCGCAAAACACGTCCGCCTCGTCGCATGCGCGCGCAACTGCCGCCATCATGGGCTCAGGACCGCACGTGGCGCAGAAGTCCGCCCCGGCAAGAAGATCGGGCAGAAGATCGGTCGCGAAACCGTGATGACCGGCCGAGCCGTCATCGGTCGCGACGAGCACCTCGTCCGAGACGGCACGGAGCTCGGTGAGACCGGTCAGCGCCGACGCGCTGCGCGCACCCACGATGGTGCGGATGCGGGTATCGGGGGATGCGGCCCGGACCGCTGCGGCGAGCGAGACGATCGGGGGCGTGCCGATGCCGCCAGCGACGAGCACGATGTCGCGCGCATCCTCGGGCACGGTCCAACCGTTGCCGCCGGGACCGAGGACCGTCGAGGCCTCCCCGGGGCGCATCATCGCCAAGCGGCGCGTACCGTCGCCTACGACGGCATACCAGATCTCGACGTCTCCGGTTTCGGCATCGGCGAACGAGAACGAGAGCGGCACGCGCAACAGGCTCATGGCGTTGCCGGGAACCGCGACGTTGACGAACTGACCGGGCTTGAGCGCCCGAGCGAGTGCCGGCGCATGTATGACGAGCCGCATGGCACCTTGTGCCATGGGTTCGTTCTCGACGACGGTGAAGTCGTGCATGCGGGCTGGTGATGGAGTGGGCATAACAGTTACCTTCTCTCAGCTATTCCCCTGACGAACGGGCGAAACACGAATCCCCGGTGACGGCTGCTGCTAGCGGATGCACCCGTCGGCCATGACACGGCGCCCGCCCACGAACACATCGGTCGCACGGCCTATGACCGGGGTTCCGTCGAAGCCGCAGTTGTCGGCCATCGACTCGTAACCGCCCTCGCCCACGGTCCAGGCGAGCTCGGGGTCGAAGACCGTGAGGTCGGCAAGCGACCCCTCCGCAACGCTGACCGCCTCGACGCCGAGAATCCGGCGCGGGTTCACGCTCATCAGCTCGACCATGCGCGCAAGGGGGATCTCACCGGTGCGGACCAGGTTCGTGAGCACGAGGGCGAGCGAGCACTCGATACCCGTCATGCCGAAGGGGGCGAGCTCGAACTCGCGGGACTTCTCCCAAGCGGCATGCGGCGCGTGGTCGGTGACGATGGCATCGACCGTACCGTCCGCGAGCCCAGCACGCAGCGCCGCCGCATCCTCGGCGGTGCGCAGCGGCGGGTTCACCTTGAACCGCGTGTCGAACGTCTCGTCGATGGCATCCTCGGTGAGGAACAGGTGGTGCGGCGCGGCCTCGCAGGTTACGGGCAGTCCCTCGCGCTTCGCCTCACGGACCATCTCGAGACCGCGGGCGGTCGAGATGTGCTGGATATGAAGCTTGGCGCCGGTGAGCCGGGCGATCTGGATGTCGCGGGAGATCTGGAGCTCCTCGCCCTCGGCGGGCCATCCCAGAAGACCCCGCTTGGTGGAGACGACGCCCTCGTTGATCTGGCCCTCGCCCACCAGGTCCTCGTCCTGGCAATGGCTCATGAACACACGCCCGAACATCTTGCCGTAGTCCATGCAGCGGCGGAGCATACCCGCACCCTGGACGCCGCGACCGTCATCGGTGAAGGCGACCGCCCCGTGCGCGACCATGTCGCCCATCTCGGAGATGACCTCGCCCTTGAGGCCCTTCGTCATCGCGCCGGAGGGGAACACGCGGCAGTACCCGGCGGCCGCCGCCTGGGAGAGGACGTACGAGACGACCGTGCCGTTATCGGTCACCGGATCGGTGTTGGGCATCGAGCAGACGCCCGTCATACCGCCGCGGACCGCGGCGCGCGTCTCGCTCTCGATGGTCGACTTGTGCTCGTAACCGGGTTCACGCAGGTGAACGTGCATGTCGACGAGGCCGGGAACGAGGCACTTTCCGGAGAGGTCGATAACCTCGGCGTCCGGAGCATCGATCGAGGGGGCAACCTTGGCGATACGGTCGCCGTCGATAAACACGTCCATGATGCCATCGAGCGCGACCTGAGGGTCGACCACGCGGGCGCCTTTAAGCAGATAAGCCATTATCGGAACCTCCAAGCAGCAGATAGAGAGCGGCCATGCGCACGCAGATACCGGCGTAAACCTGGTCGAGGATGACGGAGCGCTGCGGGTGATCGGCCATGTAGGAATCGAACTCGACGCCACGGTTGATGGGGCCCGGATGACACACGATCGCATCGGGTTTCATGAGGCGCTCCCGCGCCCTCGTGAGGCCGAAGAGGTTGTGGTACTCCCGGAGGCTGGGGAACGGGGCCCCCTCCAGGCGCTCGCGCTGGATGCGCAGCATGTACACGACATCGAGCTCAGGCAGGACGTCATCGAGCGAATTGGAGACGTGGTCGACCCCGAGTACCTCGGGCGCGGGCGGGATAAGCGTCCCCGGCGCAATCGCGAAGACCTCGGCGCCCATGATCTTGAGCGCGGGGGCGAGGGAGCCGACCACGCGCGAGTGCGAGATGTCGCCCACGATGCCGACCTTCATGCCCTCGAAGCCGCCCTTGTGCTGCCAGATGGTATAGAGGTCGAGCAGCGCCTGCGTGGGATGGCCGTGTTTGCCGTCACCGGCGTCGATCACACCGGCGGGCGTGTGCTGCGAGACGATGTAGGGCGCTCCGGCATGCTTGTCGCGGACGACGACCATATCGATCTTGTAGGAGTTGAGCGTCATGACGGTGTCGATGAGGCTCTCGCCCTTGACCGTAGAGGTGGATGATCCGCCGAAGTTCAGGCTGTCGGCCGAAAGGCGCTTCTCGGCCAACTCGAACGAGCTCCTCGTACGCGTCGAGGGCTCGTTGAACATGTTGACGATGGTCTTGCCCTTGAGGGTCGGGACCTTCTTGATCGCGCGCTCGTTTACCGCCGAGAACGCCTTGGCGGTCTCGAGGATCTTCCAGATATCGCTATCGGAGTACTCCCTGATATCGATGAGGTGCTTATGGTCGAACGCCATGCGCTACTCCCCTCCCAGCGGCGCCGAACCCACGCGGGAGCCGGCCGCCACGTCCGTGATCTCAACCGAAGTGCGCCCATCGACCTCTTTTAGATATAGGCGCACGTTCTCCTCATGCGAGGAGGGCACGTTCTTGCCCACGAAATCCGGGCAGATGGGGAGCTCGCGGTGGCCGCGGTCAACCAGCACGGCAAGCTCTATGCGGCTCGGACGGCCCAGGTCCATGAGCGCCTCGAGCGCGGCGCGGATGGTGCGCCCGGTGTAGAGGACATCGTCCACGAGAACGATCCGCTTACCGTCGACGTCGAACGGAACGCGCGTCTCGTGGATCTCGGGCGCGAGGTGCGTGAGATAGTCGTCGCGATAGAAGCTGATGTCGAGGCTGCCGAGCGGCACGCGAACGCCCTCGATCTCCTCGATGCGGTCCACGAGCTGCTTGGCCAGCAGGTCGCCGCGGGTCACGATACCCACGACCGCAAGGTCGTCGCAACCCTCGTTGCGCTCCAGGATCTCGTGGGCGATGCGCGTCATCGCACGGTTGACAGCGGTCTCATCCATGATGACCGCCTTGGGCGTGGTTCCCATCGCGCTCCTTCCTTTCATCGCCTCAAGGGACCAGGCCGGATTGGCTCGACCGTGACGAGGCAAAATAATAGATGCCGAACCGCTCAAGCGGAACGACATCGCCAAGAGGACCGGTGGAACCGGTTATGTTTCCCTTGCGGTATCTCGTACGCGCTTAAAGGTTCGCCTTGGATTGTACACGAACGAGCACGGTCGCACGCGGGCGGGAGCGAAGCGGAGCATGCCACACAAGAATTCGACCGATATGAAAAAACCCGCCGAAGCGGGTTTGAGAAATCTGGCTCCCCGGGTAGGACTCGAACCTACAACAACGCGGTTAACAGCCGCGGGCTCTACCATTGAGCTACCGAGGAATTCGGCGCTGCTCGCAAGCAACAGTGACTAGTATACTCAGAACAGCTGGCTTGGCAAGAACCAAAATCGATTCTTTTTTCGAAACCGATTGGCGCGCGAGCCGAGCATCGTATCGAAGCGCTGGCGTTGGCGAGAAAACGGGCCGCCGGCGCTTCCACCGACGGCCCGCATGACCGGCTATGCGTTCTGATGCAAAATCAGCTCTCGACGTAATCCTTGAGCTTGCTGGAACGGCTGGGATGACGGAGTTTCGCCAGCGTCTTAGACTCGATCTGGCGAATGCGCTCGCGCGTCACACCGAACTCTCGCCCGACCTCCTCGAGCGTACGGGGGTGGCCGTCCAAAAGACCGAAGCGCAGCTCGATGACCTTGCGCTCGCGCTCGGCGAGGGAGTCGAGCACCTGGTTGAGCTGCTCCTTCAGCATGGAGAAGCTCGCCGCATCGGGCGGAACCACGGCCTGCGAGTCCTCGATGAAGTCACCGAGCTGGGAATCTTCCTCTTCACCGATGGGCGTCTCGAGCGAGACGGGCTCCTGGCTGATCTTCTGGATCTCGCGCACGCGATCGGCGGACATATCCATCTCCTTGCCGATCTCCTCGGGAGTCGGGTCGCGACCCAGGTCCTGGAGCAGCTGGCGCTGCACGCGAACGAGCTTGTTGATCGTCTCGACCATGTGCACGGGGATGCGAATGGTACGGGCCTGGTCGGCGATGGCGCGGGTGATCGCCTGACGGATCCACCACGTCGCATACGTGGAGAACTTGAAGCCCTTCTCGTAATCGAACTTCTCGACCGCGCGGATGAGGCCCAGGTTGCCCTCCTGGATAAGGTCCAGGAAGAGCATGCCGCGACCCACGTAGCGCTTCGCGATGGAGACGACCAGGCGGAGGTTCGCCGAGATGAGTGCCTGCTTGGCCTCGAGACCGACGTTCTCGACGCGGGTGAGGCGGCGCATCTCGGCGCGGGAGAGCTCGATCTCGCCGCGATCAGCCGCCTCGAGCTTCTCGGTGGCCTCGAGACCGGCCTCGATCTTCATGGCGAGGTCGACCTCGTCGGCGGCGGTCAGAAGGTCGACCTTGCCGATCTCCTTCAAATACATGCGGACCGGGTCCCCGGTGAGCATGACGGTCGAGGCGTCGATGCCGCGCACGCGCGAGCGGGAGCGCGTGGTGCGCACACGCGACTTCTTCTTGGGCTTGACCGAGGCCATCTCGGCGTCGGCGTTCTTAGCCACCTTGATGTCATGGTCCTCGAGGCTCTCGTCATCGAGATCGTCGTCGAGGTTGTCGTCAAGGTCGTCCACGTCGTCCTGATCGACGTCGAGCTCGACGGCATCCTCCCCCGCCTGGGAGACGATATCGATGCCGCGCTCGCGCAGCGCGTCGTAAAGACCGGAAAGATCGGCGTCGGTGACATCGACGTCCTTCAGCGCGATCTGGATATCATCTTCGGAAACGGACCCCGTCTGGGAGCCCTGGTCCACCAATTTATTCAGGTAGGAATCAAGCTCGGTTGCCATGGTTTCGCTCTTCTTTGGCACAGAGTCTCCTTCCGTTGCTCACAGGA
The DNA here is from genome assembly GCA_949294785.1 of uncultured Collinsella sp. Classification (GTDB taxonomy): domain Bacteria; phylum Actinomycetota; class Coriobacteriia; order Coriobacteriales; family Coriobacteriaceae; genus Coprousia. The sequence goes on along the minus strand of CASFIQ010000047.1, from coordinate 1,422 downwards.
CTCATTACTTTATCACATATACCCCGTAGAAGCGGAAAATGATTCGGTCTTCGTCGATTTCGCGTCATAAGCCCGATTTCGGGCTTTCGGAATCGGCACCGCGGGAGGCGGAACCCGCACCGGGAACGACGGGCTGCTCGAGGGCGAACGGGTCCGCGACCCCCTCGAGCTCGCGTTCGAGGGAGCGCATCCGCGCCGCATCCCGTGTCGCCTGGATCGTCAGGTCGCGCCGCTCGTCAGCGGTGAGCGACCGGTCCTGCCGAAGCCGCGCCTGGGCCGCCCGAAGATGGCGGCGCACGGTGTAGAGCTCGAGCGTATCGAGCAAAAACTCGATATTCGTCTCGGTGGGATGCGCGCTCGTCGCGCCGATCGTCCCCGCCCCCACGAGCTGAGGCGCCTCAGGGCAAACGGCACGAACCGCATCCATGACCTCCCCCACCGGCGAGGACTCGGGCGTGGCCAAAACCGCCCAGGCGATCGCCTCGTGACGAGGATCGATCCAATCGATCGAGCAGATGCGCTCGGCGAACGGACGGAAGCTATCCGGATAGGTGGTCAACAGACACAGCAGCTCGCGCTCACCGGCAAGCGCTCGACGCTCGAGGTCGGTCAGGGGCACGGGCGCCGGGTCGGGCGCGATCTCGACGGGCGCCTCCTGGTCGTAAAACGGCTCGGGTGGAGCCTCGTCGACATAGGGCACCTCGTCTACCGGACGCGACGCACGCTCACGGGCGCGCTCGCGGGCGCGAGCCTTCTCCTGCTGACGAGACACGTCGCGGAACACGCGCTGCTCGGCCTCGCGCACCATTTCGACATCGACGCCGAGCCTATCGGCGATCTGCATGTAATAGGTGTCGACCATGTAGCTTGAGCGCAACGGGAAAATGAGCTTGCACGCGTCCTCGAGGGCACGAGCTCGCCCGCTGGGCGTTGACACGTCGCTTCGCTCCTCAAGCTTGCCGAAGACGAAATCGAGCAGCGGCTGCGCCTGATCGAGCAACTCGCGCAGGGCGTCTCCGCCGCGCTCGCGGATAAAATCGTTCGGATCGAGATCGTCGGGCAGGATCACGCAGCGCAGGTCGACCGATCCCGTCTCGACGAACTGGATCGCGCGCTCAGCGGCCTTCTGTCCGGCAGCATCGCCATCGAACAGGTAGATGATGCGCTTGGCGAAGCGCGTGAGGGTCTTGACGTGGTGCTCGGTCAACGCCGTCCCGAGCGTGGCCACCACGTTGCCGATACCCGCCTCCCAACAGGCGATGGCATCGGTGTAGCCTTCCACCACGACCGCCGTGCTCTGCGCGACGATATGCTCCTTGGCCCAATTGAAGCCGTAAAGGTTTCGTTTTTTGTGGAACACACCCGTCTCGGCGGTGTTGAGGTACTTGGGCTGCCCATCCCCCATGATACGGCCGCCGAAGG
>CASFIQ010000046.1 GCA_949294785.1 uncultured Collinsella sp. | reverse complement strand
TCTTCACCGGCGGCGGCGTGCTCACCTACGGCATCCCGGAGTTCCGTCTGCCCAAGGCGATCGTCAAGCGCGAGATCGACGGTCTGGAGCAGCTGGGCGTGCACTTCGAGTACAACGCGGTCGCCGGTCGCCTCTTCGACGCCGACGAGCTCTTCAACGACGAGGGCTTCGACGCGCTCTACCTGGCTGTGGGCGCGGGCCTGCCGCGCTTTTTGCACGTGCCGGGCGAGAACCTGCCGGGCGTCTACTGCGCCAACGAGTACCTCACCCGCACGAACCTCATGAAGGCGTACGAGTTCCCCACCTACGACACGCCCATCCGCCACGGCAAGAACGTGGTGGTCTTCGGCGGCGGCAACGTGGCGATGGACGCCGCGCGCACGGCGCTGCGCCTGGGCGCCGAGAAAGTCACGCTGGCCTACCGCCGCACCGAGGCCGAGATGCCCGCGCGCCGCGCCGAGATCCACCATGCCAAGGAAGAGGGCGTCGAGATCCTGGAGCTCGCGAACCCGCTGCGCTTCCTGCCCGGCCCGGACGGCTTCGTCGCCGCGATCGAGCTGCAGCGCATGGAGCTCGGCGAGCCCGACGCCTCGGGGCGCCGTCGTCCCATCCCCGTCGAGGGCTCCGACTTCGCCATCCCCTGCGATGTGGCCGTCACCGCCATCGGCACGCGCGCGAACCCGTTCGCGAAGCTCTGCGCCGACGTCAAGCTCAACCGCTGGGGCCTCATCGAGACGGACGAGTGCGGCCGGACCTCGAACCCAAAGGTCTGGGCGGGCGGCGATATCGTCACCGGCGCCGCGACCGTGATCTTGGCCATGGGCGCGGGCAAGACCGCCGCGCACTCCATCGCCGAGACGCTGCTGACCAAATAGCGCAGCACCCGGGCGCACGGACCCGCGCCGCGGCAGGCACGTCGCACCGGCAGCCTCTGCGCACGGGCAGCAGTTTGCGCCCATGTACCGAAGGGGCGTCGCTTCCACGCGAAGCGGCGCCCCCTTATCTGTCTTGGCTACCGCATCTCCAAGTGCTCGTAACCGAGCAGCCTGATGTCCGCAGTCGTAATCCCAACATCCTTGGATTAGCGCGTATTGGGGAGTTCTAATCCAACGTTAAGGCCGTTTCCTTTGATTAGAGCGTAACCGATCGTCCTAACCAAAAGTTAGAGGCGTTTCCTTTGATTAGCTTGAGATGAGCGCGACGCCTTGTGAGTCGCCGACGCTCCAGCCAAAGCAGTCGCCGCCGTTCTAACCGAAGAGGCGCACGACAGCGAGGGCGATGTTCGCGAGCAAAAGGGTGATGGCGCCGCCCGCAACCATGAGCCCCAGCTGACGCAGGCCGACGCGCAGAACGTCGGGGCGGATCGCCCGGTTGAGCTCGTTGGCGTTTTCCACCTGCACCCAGGAGCGCTCGCCGCACGCGGGGCACGCAAGGCGCCGGGCGAACGACCGATGGTGCGGCTCGTCCACGAGCGCGGCTCCCTCGCGCCGGGTGCGGGTGACGGTCACGCGTTTGGTAAGGCCGGGCCGCAGGACCTCTGCGGCGTCCGCATCGAAGCGATGGCCGCAGCGCTCGCAACGCAGGTGGGCGACCAGGCCCTTGCTCGCAGCGAGCCGGCTGCCGGAGCGGGCGAACCCGACCGCGCACCAGATCACCCACACGAGTAGCGCCGTCCCCATGATGATCAGGATGATGATATGCGCGTCCATAGCCGCTCCCTATCCGATGCTCCGGACAACGCGGGGCGGGTGCGCCGGCAAAGCACCGGCGCACCCGCCCCGCACCTCGGGCGACGCTGCGTGCGCCCGCCCTATTCGATCACGGTCGCCGGCACGTGCAGGCGCTCGTCGCCCTCGATCGTGACGCGCGCCGCGGAAGCCGCGCTCGCGGGCTCGGGCAGCCCCAGCTCGGCGAGCTTGGCGCGATACGCCGCGGCGATCACCGCGACGCAACCCTCGCGCCCCAGCTTGGCGCGGTTCACGACGATGTCCTTGCCCTTGTCCATGCGCCACTTGCCGGCGGAATAGCGCTTGTAGAAATCCTCGCGGAAGCGCTGCATGCGGCGCACCAGGCGCTCGCCCTGCGGGCGCGTAAGCCCGCGCTTGGCGCTCACGATCTTGACGCGGTCCTCGAAGGGCGCGGTCACCAGCACCGCGATGTGGTTGGGGTTGTGGCGCAGCAGGTAGTCGGACAGGCGTCCCTCGATGATGCAGCTCTCGGTCGAGCCCAGATCCAGGATGACCTGCGACATCTGCTCGAAGAGCTTATCGGCGAGCGTACGGGAGTCAACCCGGTCGGGCAGAAACGCCGTGAACTCGGCGGCGAGCTGCTCGTCGTAGCGTGCGATCATGTCGATGGAGTCGCCGGCGCGCTGGCTCGCGCGCACGAGGACCTCCTTGTCGTAGAGCGGGATGCCGAGCTCCACGGCGAGCATCTTGCCGATCTCGTGGCCCTCGGCGCCGAAGTCGCGCGCGATGGTGATCACCACGGGCTGGCCGGCGCGCTCGGCGGCGTCGGGCGAGACCTGCGGCTCGACGGCGTGGCGCTTGTTGCGAAGAAACGGCAGCTGGATGGGCATAAAAGCCTCCTCCTGACGAAGCGTGCGATACGCGGTGCGGCACACGGTGCGGCCCTGCGACCGCGGGGCTTACGCCGCGACGACGCGGCGCTGGTAGGCGCGCACCAAAAGCGAGATGCCGAAATTCAAGACGAAGTACAGCAGGAACACGAAACCGTAGAGCAGCAGCACCTGCGAGAGGTCGCTCGTGTACCCCATGACCACCTTCGCCGAGAACATGAACTCCGCCACGTTGATGCCCGCCAGATACGACGAGTCCTTGATGACCGTGGTGCACTGGCTGAACAGCGCCGGGATGATCGTCTTGAACGTCTGCGGCAGGATGATCAGCCGCATGGACTGGAAGAACCCGAAACCCTGGCTCTGCGCCGCCTCGAACTGGCTCTTGGGCACCGCGTTCAGGCCGCCGCGGATGATCTCGGCCATGACCGCGGAGGTGAAGATCGTGAACGCGAGGACCGAGATGAAGATGTCGGAGCCCTTGACGGTGAAGTAGATGAAGAGAATCCACAGGAGGTTCGGCGTGCAGCGGAAGAGCTCGATGTAGGCGCTCACGATCCACTTGAAGACGGAGAGCTTGCCGGTGCAGAACTGCTTGACCAGCGCGAGCACCGTGCCCAGCACGACCGAGCAGATAATGGCCAGCACCGAGATCTCGATCGTCTTGGCGAAGCCCTGCATGATGAACGAGACGTTTGCGGGGGTGAAGATCTCCATGCGTTACGCCTCCTTCGCGGGCTCGGGGGTGATGCCGGGGATCGCCTTGGCGCGCGGCTTCTGCTTCGAGCGCTTCTCGAGCCACTGGACCAAGAGCGCCAGCGGGAAGCAGATGACGAAGTACAGCACGCACGCGAGGATGTAGCCCTGCAGGTAACCGTAGGTGGACACGAAGTTGTCCGCGTTGTACATAAGGTCGCCGCCGGCGATGAGCGCCAGAACCGACGTGTTCTTCACCAGGTTGAGCGCCTGGTTGCACAGCGGCGGCAGGATCACCTTGAACGTCTGCGGCAGGATGATGTAAAGATAGGCCTGCGGACGGGTGAAGCCCTGGCTCTGCGCCGCCTCCATCTGACCGCGCGGCACGCTCTCGATACCCGTGCGGATGACCTCGGACACGTAGGCGGCGTGGTAGAGCCCCACGCCCACCGCGCCGATCGCGAACGCCGAGAGGCGCACCGGGCTCGGGGTGCCCAGGACCGTCTGCAGAAGACGCGGACCCGCCATGTAGTAGAAGAACACCTGCACCGGCAGCGGCGTGTTCTGGAAGAACTCCACGTACACGCGGCTGATGCCGCGCAGGATCCGCGAGCGCGTCGTCGAGAAGACGCCCAGCACGGTCCCCAGCACCAGCGAAATGATGAGACCCACCACCACGACCTGCAGCGTGAAGGTGAATCCCTCGATGAAGCTGCCCATGTCGGCAAAGGTGAGCTGCCAGCGCCTGGAATCAAACAGGCCTTCGAGCATGTCGCTCCTTCCTCAATCCATACCGCAACGCGCCCGGCGCGGCGCGAGGGCCCACCGGGCGCGGGGACGCCGGAGGCGGCAACAAGCCCGCTACCGGCGATGATGCTCGTTTAGAGCAGGTTCCAGGTCTCGGCCTCCTCGTCGAGCCAGCCGTTCGAGAGCAGCTCGTTGACCGTGTCGTTCACGACCTCGGAGAGGTCGGAGCCCTTCTTGGACGCCACGCCGTACTCCTGCTCGCCGAACTCGACCTCGGGCTCCAGGAGCTCCTTCTGGTCGTTCATGTAGGTGTTGAGCGTCGAGCGGTCCATGGCGAAGGCATCGATGTTGCCGGACTCCAGCGCGGAGTTGATCGACGGGTAGTCGGGGTACTCGTTGAAGTTGGAGTCGGTGAGCTCCACGCCCTGCTCGGCGACGGCGTCGGTCACGGCCTGCTTGGTGGTCGAGCCCTGGGAGACGCCGACGAGCTTGCCGTCGAGGTCGGCGAGCTTCGTCATGCCGGAGTCCTTCATGATCATGACGCCCACGTGGTCCACGCGGTACGGGTCGGAGAAGTCCCAGTCCTCCACGCGCTCGGGCGTGATGGTGTAGGTGGCGCATACGATGTCGAGCGAGTCGTTGTCGATGAGCGGCCCGCGGGTCTTCGGGGTGACCGTGGTGAACTCGCAGAGCTTCTGCTCCTTGGCCTCCTCGTAGGAGACGCCCAGCACCGCCGCGGCGATCTGGTAGCACAGGTCGATCTCGAGGCCCTCGTACTCGCCGGTCGCGGTGTTCAGGTAGCCGTAGCCCAAGACGTCCGCCTTGACGCCGCAGTTGAGCTTGCCGCGGGCCTTGATGGTCTCGAGCTTGGACCCACCGGAGGCGGCGCTGCCGGAGGCCGCCGGATCGGAGTTGCAGCCGACGAGGGTGCCTGCGCCCGCGACGGCGGCGACGGCGCCGATGCCCTGCACGAACTGACGACGGGAGATAGACATGATGGGTACCCCTTTCTGGTACGGGCGCGAACCCGGCGCGTGCGGTCGGGAGCGCAGTCTTGTGGGCGCGCGGCTCGCAGATGCGCGAGGCGCCGCGCCCGGAAGAACGAGCGCTAGTGCAAGATCTTGTTCAGGAAGTCCTTGCAGCGCGGGTTCTGCGGGTTGGTGAAGAAGTGCTCGGGCGAGCCCTCCTCCAGAATCTGGCCGTCATCCATGAAGATGACGCGGTCGGCAACCTGGCGGGCGAAGTTCATCTCGTGCGTCACGCAGATCATGGTGATGTTCTCCTGCGCGAGCTCGATCATGACGTCGAGCACCTCCTGGATCATCTCCGGGTCGAGCGCCGAGGTGGGCTCGTCGAAGAGGATGATCGGCTGCTTGGTGCACATGGCGCGCGCGATGGCGACGCGCTGCTGCTGGCCGCCGGAGAGGTTCTGCGGGTACTCGCCGGCCTTCTGGGCGAGGCCCACGCGCTCGAGCGCGGCCATGGCGGCCCTGTTGGCCTCCTCCTTGCTCTTCTTCTGCAGCTTGATGGGCGCAAGCGTGAGGTTGCCGAGCACCGTCATGTTCGGATACAGGTTGAACTGCTGGAACACCATCGAGGAGTACTTGCGCGCCATCTCCAGGTGGTTCTTCTTGGTGAGCGGCGTGCCGTCGATCACCACCTCGCCCGTGGTGGGCTCCTCAAGGTAGTTGATGCAGCGGATGAGCGTGGACTTGCCCGAGCCCGACGGTCCGATGACCACGAGCTTCTCGCCCTTCTTGACGGTGAGGTCGATGTCCTTCAGCACGTGGAGGTCGCCGAAGTACTTGTTCAGCCCCTTGATCTCGATCATCTCTGCCATGCAGCGGATCCTTTCCTATCGATGCGCCCGCACCGCCCGAGGGGCGCGCCCCGTTCGCACGCGGCGGTCCGCATGCGACGGGTGCCTGGGGGCGCGTGGGAACCATTCTACGATGCGACGGCCGCCAACCGCTGGTAAGAGGCCGTTCGCAACCGTTTCGCAACCGAACGGCAACGGTTCGTCCCCGCACGCGCGCTATAGCGAGAGCGCGCCACCGGGGACGAAAGCCCCGCTGCGCGCTCGCATGCAAGTTGGGTTATTATACCCTATTTCCTGCGCTTTAGCCTATTTGCCAAGGTAGACGGCATCACGCCAGGCGTGCGCCGACCTCCTTCGCGGCCGCGGGCTTGTCGAAGTTCCCGCCCGTGGCCTTGGTGAGGGCGCCCATCACCCGGCCCATGTCCTTCTTGGTGGTGGCGCCCAGCTCGGCGATCGTGGCCTCGATCAGCTGCACCAGCTGCTCGCCGGAGACCTGCGCGGGGAGCAGCCCCTCCAGGATCTTCACCTGCTCGGCCAGCGTGTCGGTGCGCTCCTGGTTGTTGGCGGCCTTGATGGACATCTCAAGCGTCTCCGTCGTCTGCTTAATCAGGCGGCGGATCTGCTGGTTCACGTCCTCCTCGGTCGCGTCGCGGCGCTCGTTGACCTCGACGTTTTTCACCTCGGCCATCACCTGGCGGATGATGGAGAGGCGCGTCTTGTCCTTCGCCTTCATGGCGGCGACCATCTCTTGATGCAGCGCTTCTGCGTTCATATCGTCCTCGCTTTAACGTTCTCGTCTATCGTTCTCGCGTTACTCGGTCGCGGTGCCGTCGGTCGTCTGCTCGCTCGTGGGCACCACGCCCTCGAGGCTCACGTTGTAGGGCACGTCCTCGGGCATGGGGTTCACCGTCACGTCCGCATCCTCCACATACTGGTCGAGCCACTCGTTGTAGGCGGTCGTCTGCTCGGTGGAGGTGATGGTCTCGATGAACTGCTCGCGCAGGTCCTCGGGGATCTGGTCGATGGAGGTCACCTCGCCGTCCACGTGGAAGAGGTCGGTGCACTGGATGATGTGGAAGCCGTAGTCGCTCTCCACCACGCCCGAGATCTGACCCGGCGAGAGCTGCGAGAGCGCATCCTGGTAGGCGGTCACGAACGTGGTGAGCTTGTCCCAGCCCACGTCGCCGCCGTCATCGGCCGAGCTGTCGTCGGAGTACTCCTTGGCGGCGTCGGCGAACTCGATCTCGCCGGCGTTCAGCTTGTCCAGGATCTCCTGCGCCTCGGCGCGGGCCTCCTCGCGCTCCTCGTCGGTCGCGTCATCGGCCACCTTGATCAGGATGTGGGACGAGCGGCGCGCGTCGTTGTAGCCGGAGAGGTTCTCGTTGGCGTAGGCGATGACGTCGTCGTCGCTGGGCTCCTCCACCGGGGCCACCTTGTCGCGCAGCTTCTCCTGCGCAAGCGAGCTCTCAAGCGAGGTCAGGTAGCTGTCCTTGCTCATCCCCATGGACTCGAGGGTCTCAACCAGCTCGTCCTCCGAGCTGTAGCCGGCGACGAGCTCGTCCCAGGCCTGGTCGAGGTCCTCCTGGGTGACGGTCACGTCGTAATCCTGCTCGGCCTTGCCCAGCAGGTACTGGCGCACGTAGGAGTCGATGATGTCCTGGCGGTAGCTCTCCGGCGTGTAACCGCTGTCGACCAGGTACTGGGCCCAGTCCTCGTCCGAGTCGTAACCCATGGAGGTGCGCGAGCTCATGATCTGGCGGGTGATGGAGTCCTCGGCGATGTCCGCCCCCTCCACTGTCGCGGCGATGCCGCCGGTGAGCTTGTACTCGACGTCGCCCTGCGACTGGTTGAGCACGCCGGCGCACGCCATGGTGGAGACGGACAGCACCATGGCAAGCACGCCGATCGCCACGAGCACGTACTTGGCGGTCTTGCTGAGGAGCGCCTTGCGCTCGCGCTTGACCTCGCCCTTGGTCTTGGGAGCATCGGCCGTGTTGCCCGTGCGGCCCGCGACGCGGTACTGGTGGCGCTTCGCGCCCGATCGATCCTGTGCCATGCTGGCCCCTTCGCTCATGTTGGGCCGCCGTGTGCGGGTGTCCGCGCGGGTCCGCACAACCCGCATGCGGCCTCGCACGCCGCACCCGGGGCGGCGGAATTTCAGATACCGGCTATTGTCTCACAACGCTGTGGCGATGGTGCGGACGCCGCGGATTCGATGGCGCAGGCGGTACCGTGCGCGATGCCGTGCGAGCGGCGCGGTGCGCGGCGAGGGCGGGCACCCACCCC
>CASFIQ010000045.1 GCA_949294785.1 uncultured Collinsella sp. | reverse complement strand
CGCCGCGCGCGGGATGGGCGCCTGCCGCGACGCGCGCGAGCTCGCGGAGGCCGCGGATGTGCTGGTCGCCGCCGTGAAGCCGCACCTGATCGAGGAGGTGCTCGCACCGCTCGCCGCTGCCGGGGCCCTGGCGGGCAAGGTGGTCGTCTCGGTTGCCGCCGGTTGGAACCACGCGCGCTACGATACGGTCATCCCCGGTGTGCACCATATCTCATGCGTCCCCAACACCCCGGTCGCCATCGGCGAGGGTGTTATCGCACTCGAGCGCGCGCATGCGCTCGATGCCGACGAGCACGAACTCGTGATGGGACTGCTCGGCGCGCTCGGCGCCGTGGTCGAGGTGGATAGCGCGCTGCTCTCGGTCGCGGGCACGGTGGGCGGCTGCGGGCCGGCATTCATCGCCATGGCAATCGAGGCCCTCGCCGATGCTGCGGTGAAGCACGGCATCCCGCGCGCCGACGCCTATCGCATGGTCAGCCAGATGGTCGCGGGCACGGCGAAGCTCCAGCTTGCAACCGGCCAGCATCCCGGCGCGATGAAGGACGCCGTGTGCTCGCCGGGCGGCACCACCATCCGGGGCGTCGCCGCGCTGGAGCGCGCGGGGCTGCGTTCCGCCCTCATCCAGGCGATCGACGCGATCGAGGGCTGAGGCGCCGATCGAATTCCATCGCAGCTCACGACCCACAAATCGAGCGGCATCCTGGGGCGCCCCTCTCTCCCTCTCTCTTTGAACCGCCTCCCTTCTCTCGGACGTCTATTTCCCTGTCCAAGAGATGGGAGGCAGTCCATTTCTGCGGACGTTCAGGCCGCTCTTGAAGCCATTTTTGCCCGCTTTTGCACGATTGGCTCTTTTGCGGGGCATGCGACCATGTTCGAGTCCTGCGACTTTCTTGGCCCCATTCCCCTCATTTCTCCCGAGGAGTTCTGCCGAGGCGAAAAAACCATGCAAAACAGGTCGGATTTGGCTTGATGACACGTCTTTCATGGCGGCTTACCGTTCCTGCCGAGGTCGGGGCGCCGAGGTGCCGTACGCCGACCTTTGCCGAGCTTTAACATCTAGATACAAGTAAACCTGCTATTCTGTTGGAAATCGTCGTCGACGCTAAGGAGGCGTCTATGCTCGGCCTCATCTTCGGGAACCTGCTTCCCCTTATCGTCATCCTCGTCATCGTGGTGGTCGTGCTCTCCAACGCGCTGTTCGTAGTCAAGCAGCAGCATGCGGTCATCATCGAGCGCCTCGGTAAGTTTAACCGCATCGTGGGCGCGGGCATCCATGTGAAGATCCCTGTCATCGACCGCAAGGCGGCGACGGTGAGCCTGCGCACCATGAAGAACGGGTTCGACATCGACGCCAAGACGGCGGACAACGTGACCATCGGTCTGGAGGTCTCGGCCCAGTATCACGTCTCTTACGAGATGGGCGCCGGCCCCGCCGACTCCGGCGTCTACAAGAGCTACTACATGCTGCAGCAGCCGGTCGCCCAGATGCGCGACTTCATCACCGACGCGCTGCGCAGCTCCATCCCCGTCTATACGCTCGACGAGGTCTTCGCCAAGAAGGACGATATCGCGCAGGACGTGAACGCCACCGTGTCCGAGCAGATGGACGCCTACGGCTTCACGCTCGTCTCGACGCTGATCACGCGGATCGCGCTGCCCGCGGAGGTCGAGGACTCCATGAATCAGATCAACGCCGCCCAGCGAACCAAGGCCGCCGCGCAGGACCTGGCTGAGGCAGATCGCATCCGCCGCGTCACCGAGGCCGTCGCCGAGGCCGAGGCCATGGAGAAATCCGGCGAGGGCATTGCCAACCAGCGCAAGGCCATCGCGACGGGCATCCGCGACTCGCTCGAGGTCATCCAGACCACGGGCGTGTCCAACAACGAGGCGAACCTGCTGTTCATGTACACGCAGTGGACCGAGATGATGACCGAGTTCGCGCGCACCGGCAAGAGCTCGACCGTGGTGCTTCCGGCAAGCTTCAAGGAGAGCGCCTCGATGTTCGAGCAGATGATGGCTGCGGGCGAGGCGGGCGAGCAGGCGAACGTTCCGTCCATGCCGTCGGCGCGCTAGCCTGCGGCTGCGCATCGGCCTGTGTCTGCGCCGGTGCTATGCGTGGCGGCCGCGCCGGCATCCGCGCGACCGCCTGCTAGATAAGGGGGAAGGTCCATGTCGTCACGAAGTATCGCGCGCTCCGGCCTGTGCTGCGCCCTTTTGGTTGCGAGCGCCTGGGTGAGCATCCCCTTCGGCCCCGTCCCGTTCACCCTGCAGACGCTCGTCGTGGCGCTGCTGCCTCAGGTGCTCCCTCCGCGCGATGCCGTGCTCACGGTCGTCTCCTATGTGCTTTTGGGGTGCGTGGGGCTCCCGGTGTTCTCGAGCTTCCAAGGGGGATTCGGCGTGCTCGCCGGGCCCACCGGAGGCTTCATCTGGGGATTTATCGTCAGCATGGTCCCTGCTGCCGCCATCATGCACGCCGGGCGCCTGCCCCGCGGCCTGCGTGTCCCCCTGGGTGCCGCGGTGCTGCTCGTTATCTGCTATGTTCTGGGTTGCGCGCAGCTCATGCTCGTCTCGGGTATGGGTCTGCCCGCCGCGCTCACAGCGGCGGTGCTCCCCTTCGTCATTCCCGACCTCGCTAAGGTCGCGGTGAGCATGGCCCTTGCGCGCGCCGTTAACCGCGTGCTGGTGGTGGAGGGGGCGGCCTCATGAGCTGGATGCGACGGTTTAGCACGAGCGATCCCGAGATCGACCCGTTTAACGCGCCCGACCCTGTGATGCCCGGCGGCGAGCCCGAGATCGAGCCCGTTCGCGAGCGACCGGACGCCGATGACGGCATCGGTCGCATGCGCCGGCGCAACGAGCGCAAGGAGCCCGGTCATCGCGAGCACCGTGCGAGCTTGCGGCGCGACCGGGCCGAAGAGGCCGTTCCCGACGATGGCGGCGCAGATTCCTCTCCTATCGAAGTCGAATCCTCGCCCGCCGTCAAGCCGGACGGCGGGCGTCGGGCCCGTGCCGCCGGAATGCAGCCACGGGCTGCGGCGTTCAAGCGCGCGTTTCCGGGGGCTGCCCGCTTCGGCGGAAAGGGCAAGCGTGGCGGCCGCATCGGCTGCCTGCGCATCGCCATCATCCTCTTCATCGTGGCGAGCGTCCTGGGGGCCGTGGGCGATGGCTGTGCGGGCATCCTGGATGGCATCTTCGATGGGGGAGCGTCGAGCTCCGATTCAGGGTACTCCTACGATGACTCCGGATACGACAGCGACCGTTACGATATCGAGTACCAGCTGGAAGCCGATTGCGAGGCTGACGCGGCGGCAGAGGTCGAGGCGCTGCTCGGCTCGATCGCCGCCGGTGACGAGGCCTATGTGGCGTCCGGCGTGCAACGCGTGGAGGATACCTTCGCGAGCTACTTCGGGCTTTCGCCCGCCGAGATGGGTGTCGATGCGGATGCGCTCGTGCGCTGGCAGCTCTCGAACATGACCTACCAGGTGAGCAGCTCGTACGCCTATGCGGACCCCGCCTTCGGTGGCTACGCCTTGGAGGGGACCGTCTACTTCGACCTCGCGCTGCCCACGCTGAACGACATCCTCTACGACCTGTCCGACTACATCTACTACGACTTGGATTACAGCAGCTACGACAAGGTCCTCGCCCCGGGCGACACCGAGCTGATCGCAGCCGAACTCGAGCGGCTCAAAGCCGAGGTGGAACCCTGGGACACCTATCAGAGCATCGATTACACGGGTTCTGCCGCGTCCGACGGGTCGGATATCGAGACCGAGTTCGACCTCGATGCGTTCCAAGATGGGTTTTTCGCCTATGCGATGTAGGGACGCGCCGTCCTGCCGTCTGCGCGGTGCGCGCCGGGACGCGCAGACGCGCGGCTCCGGTCGCTAGAGGACCCAGCCGTCCTCGTCGTCGTCAGCGGCGGGTCCGCGATCGACATAGATCTTGTGGGTGCGCTTCTCAAGCACGAACGCTACGACGGCTATGATCGCGATGCCGCCGAAGAACAGCGCCGCCAGGCCTTCGCGGGTTTGGAACAAAAAGGTAAAAATCGCATCCATGCAGGGTCTTCTCGTCTTCTCGTCGGGGCTCCGGTCGGTATAAGTATATACTTGCCAAAGCGAGGGCGAACGAAAAGCCTTTGCATCCAGAGCCCGTTTTAGACGGCCCGGCGCCATGGCGCCGGGGCCGACCGATCGATCAGATGCCGGAGGGACCATGCTCGATATCAAGTTCGTTCGAGAGAACCCGGATGCCGTCGACGCCGCCATGGCGTCGCGCCAGACCACGTGGGACCGCGAGCGCTTCTTCGCGCTCGATGACGAGCGCCGCGCGGTCATCACCGAGGTGGAGGAGCTCCAGGCCACGCGTAACGCCGAGTCGAAGAAGATCGGCCAGCTCATGCGCGAGGGGAAGAAGGACGAGGCCGAGGCCGCCAAGGAGGCCGTGCGCGAGGTCAACGAGAAGATCGAGGGTCTCGCCGGCCGCCGCAGCGAGCTCGAGGCCGCGCAGTACGACTTCATGGCGCACCTGCCCAACCTGCCGTATGAGAAGACGCCCGTGGGCAAGGACGAGACCGAGAACCCCGAGCGCCGTCGCTGGGGCACCCCGCGCGATTTCGCGGCCGAGGGCTTCGAGCCCAAGGCGCACTGGGATCTGGGCACCGACCTTCAGATTCTCGATTTCGAGCGCGGATCCAAGCTTTCGGGCGGCCGCTTCACGGTGCTCGCCGGCGCGGGGGCGCTTCTCGACCGCGCGCTCGAGAACTTCTTCCTGAACACGCACATCGCGCGCGGGTTCAAGGAGTTCGGCATGCCCGTCGTCGTGAACCGCAACATCATGTTCGGTACCGGCCAGCTGCCCAAGTTCGAGGATGATGCCTACCACGTGGGCGACGACCAGTTCCTGATCCCCACCGCCGAGGTCGTGCTCACCAACCTCCATTCCGGCGAAGTGCTCGACGCGGGCGAGCTGCCGCTGCGCTACACCGCCGGCACCCCGTGCTTCCGCGAGGAGGCGGGCTCGGCCGGCCGCGATACGCGCGGCATCATTCGCCAGCACCAGTTCACCAAGGTCGAGATGGTGAAGTTCGCCACGCCCGAGCAGTCCGACGACGAGCTCGAGAGCATGGTGGCCGAGGCCGAGTACCTGCTGCAGCAGCTGAGGCTCCCGTACCGTGTGATCAGCCTGTGCACCGGCGACCTCGGGTTCTCGGCCCGGCAGACCTACGACATCGAGGTATGGCTACCCAGCTACAACGCCTACAAGGAGATCTCGTCCTGCTCCAACTGCGGCGACTTCCAGGCGCGTCGCGCAAACATCAAGCACCGCGACCCCGAGGCCTTCAAGGGTACCCGCTTCGTGCACACCCTGAACGGCTCCGGCCTGCCCACCGGCCGCACCATGGCCGCGATCATGGAGAACTACCAGAACGCGGACGGCACCATCACCGTACCCGAGGTGCTGCGTCCCTACATGGGCGGCATGGAGGTCATCGGGGCATAGGCCGCATCTCATCCGGCGCCTGCGGGCCCGGGCTCCCCTCTCCGGAGACGAGTGCTTCGCTCGTTGCACGAGCGTCTCCAGAGAGGGGAGCCCGGGCCCTTTTTCTGCTCATGCACCCTCTTGAATAAAGGCGGTGCCGTTCGGCCCGCATGAGTGACCGTTCAGGGATTTTCAAAAATGAAATCGCGTTTTCCGAAAAGATGAAATAATATTACAGATAAGAGTTTCAGTTTCGGAATATGCCTTGCTGCAGGGTGATTCTGTAACCGGAACCCTACATGGAGCATTAACGGCAACGAAGGGAAGACGCTATGAGTTTCATGTTCAAGCCGCTGGAATACGATGACACGACGGCGATCAACCGTCCTGCGCTGTCGGAGGACTTGCTGGACGACCTCACCTTCGGCACGGTGCCCGCCGGCATGCGCCTCGCTAACGAGCTTGCGGCGCGCGCCCAGAGCGAGGGGGTCGTCATCGCGTTCGACGGGTACGCCTCCGCTCATTTCGACGATTTGTGCGGCGCTGTCGCCCAGAACCTTCGCCAAAAGGGCCTCACGGTCGTATGGCACACCATGGAAGAGGTCTACAAGAGTGTGGCCGAGCTCGACGAGATGCTCAGCGAGTCGCTGCCCCTGAACTACGACGAGGACCCGGTTCTTCTGTACGGTCGCCTCTACAAGGGTCGCATCGAGGACTTCGTCGATCCCGCGCGCGGCGAGGGCATCAAGGCGGAGCTCGCAAATGTCCCCGCGGGAACGGTCGTCATGCTGAGCGGTTACGGCAGCGCGAGCACCTATTTCGACGATGTGGTTGACCTTAGGGCATATCTCGACGTCACGCCCAAAAACGCCGCGGTGCGCGCCCGCGAAGGGCAGCTCGTGAACATCGGCGACTCCACGCCGCGCCCGTTCAAGGAGCTCATGCGTCGCAACTACTACGTCGATTTCGAAGTCATCGTCAAGAACCGCAAGCGTCTGCTGCGCGAGGGCCTCATCGACTACTACATCGAGGCCAATCACCCGCGCGACTTCGTGCTCATGAGCGGCAGGACCGCGCTTGCGATCCTCGACTCGCTTTCCAACCAGCCGTTCCGCACCAAGCCCGTGTACCTCGAGGGTATCTGGGGCGGCGAGTATATGCGCAAGGCGCGCCACCTCCCCATGGGCCCGAAGAACATCGCGTGGATCTTCGACCTTATCCCCATGGAGGTGAGCGTGCTCGTCGAGGCGGGCGACCGCATGGTCGAATTCCCCTTCTCGACCTTCGTCCAGGCGAAGGCGGAGAAGATCGTCGGCGAGGAGAGCGTGAAGACGTTCGGCACGTATTTCCCCATTCGCTTCAACTATGACGACACCTATCATTCCAACGGCAACATGTCCGTGCAGTGCCATCCGGACCGCGACCTGTGCCGCAGCATGTACGGCGAGCCCGGCAGCCAGGACGAGGCGTACTACGTTGTGGCGACCGCGCACCGCGCCAAGACCTTCATCGGCTTCAACGAGGGCATCGACCCCCACGAGTTCATCGAGAAGGCGCGTCTCTCGCAGGAGACCGGCGAAGACGTCGATTACGAGAAGTATGTGAACCACGTTGATTCCGTCCCCGGCCGTCAGGTCATGATCCCCGGTGGCACGATCCATGCTTCGGGTCGCGGCCAGCTCATCTTGGAGCTCGGTTCGCTCACCATGGGTTCGTACACCTACAAGATGTACGACTACAACCGCATCGATTCCGACGGACAGCCGCGTCCCATCCATCTGAACATGGGTGAGCGCGCCCTCAAGATGGACCGCACCACCCCTTGGGTGAACGAGAACATCGCCATCGAGCCGATTCCCGACGGCTCGGGCGAGGGCTGGGAGCAGTTCATCGTCGGTAAAACCGACCTCATGTACTACATGACCAAGAACCTGTTCATGGATGCGGGCGTCAAGGCCGAGTTCAAGAACAACGGTCAGTTCACGGTCCTCACGCTCGTCGACGGCGAACATATCCGCGTCTACTCGAAGTCGAACCCCGATTTCTACTACGACCAGAACTACCTCGACATCGTGGTCGTTCCGGCATCCATCGAGGATTATGTGATCGAGAACACGGGCTATCAGCCCTGCGTGGTGCACAAGACCATGCTGCGCGAGGGCTATCAGGACATCGTCATTCCCGCTGAGGAGGACTAACCATGGAAATCATCCGCGAACCCAAGGGCATCCAGGAATTCACCGGGGCATGCGAGCTTTCCGGCCAGAACGTGGTGTGGCGCGAGAAGCAGAAGGGGTCGCTTACCGCGGTGTACAAGAACCCCTCATCGATCGAGGGAAGCGAGGAGCTCGCGTACCGCGTCGCGAACCAGAACTTCCACCGCCAGGATTTCGTGATGGGCAACCTCCAGTGGGGGACTACCTACATCGAGCCGTTCACGGTTGATGGCGAGTGCGCCATGACGCACGGCCACTTCCATATCGACCCGGCATGCGACGAGTACTACTACGGCCTTGCCGGCGAGGGCTTCCTGCTGTTCTGGGATGGTAAGGACGACTTCTACGCCGAGAAGGTCTATCCGGGATCGCTCCACTACATCAGCGGTGTCTACGGGCATCGCCTGATCAACACCGGCGACACGGTGCTCGCCGTCGCCGCCTGCAGCCTGCCGGCGACCAAGCAGGACCATGCCGTCGTCGAGGCGAAGGTGTTCCCGTATCGCTGCTTCAAGCGCGACGGCAAGATCGTTTGGGAAGAGGCGTGATCTCGATGGCGGATGAGAAGCGTGCCGCCGGGGGCGTGGTGCCGCTGCTCCCCGAGCCGTATTACCTCTCGACCATCTGGGCGGGAGATCGCCTCACCAAGATTCGCGGCCTCGAGGTCGAACCGGGTAAGCCATGGGGCATCGCGCGCGAGGTGTGCGCGTACCCGGGGGCTCCCAACAACGTGATCGCGAACGGCCCGTGGGCCGGGCACGATCTGGCATGGGCGATCGAGAACCATCACGAGGAGCTCATGGGTGACGACCCCGAGCATCAGATGATCCGCATGGCGTACATGGACCCGGTCGAGGACCTTTCCATCCAGGTTCATCCTGGCGAGGATTATGCGCGCGAGCACGAGGACGATCGCGAGAAGAGCGAGTCCTGGTACGTGCTCGAGGCGGATCCCGGAGCTTACGTGGTGGCTGGCACCACCACCGATGACCGCGATGCGCTGCGCGCAGCGGCGGAGGATGACGCCATCGACCGCTTTGCCCGGAAGGTTCCCGTCTCCGAAGGTGACTTCATTCTTATCCCTGCGGGCTGTATGCACGCGTGCGGCAAGAACATGCTCGCCATCGAGGTGGGGAGCTTCGGCGGCATCACGTATCGCATCTGCGACTACGGGCGCG
Source organism: uncultured Collinsella sp. (assembly GCA_949294785.1). Classification (GTDB taxonomy): domain Bacteria; phylum Actinomycetota; class Coriobacteriia; order Coriobacteriales; family Coriobacteriaceae; genus Coprousia. Next base: position 18,956 of record CASFIQ010000045.1, on the reverse strand, counting down.
GTCGCAAGCTCGATATCGACAAGGCGTTCGATGTTCTTGATTGCAGTCTGATGCCCGAACCGGTGCACCTCGGCGCATACGAGCGCCGGGTTGAGACCGTCGTGCGACCCGGCGTTCGCCACCGCCTGTTCGCAAGCGATGTCGCGGATGTCGCGGGCAGCTGGAAGGTCGAGAAGGACAATGTCTACGAGGTCGTCACGGCGGTCAAGAACGATGCGACCGTGGTGGTGGGCGACGGGGAGTACCATGTACCCTACACGCGCTCGATCATCATTCCTGCGGCGATCGGATCGTATGAGGTTCGCGGTGATTGCCGCGTGCTGAGAAGCTGGCACCCGCTCGGCTGATTGTATCCGGGGCGCCCGCGCTGCCGCCGCAATCGGCGCGCGGGCGCCCTGCTTCTGCACCCCTTGAGGAAGGAGGCTCCGTTGCTACCCGAACAGCCCGTTGCAACCCCGCCCACGCGCCCGCTGCGTTATCCCGTGCCCAACGCCGGGCCGCGAATCTGGGCGCAGGTCACGGTCGATGCGGGGCATCCGATCAGGAAGTGGCCCCATATCGAGCGCTACCAGAACACCACGCTGCGCTATACGCCGGGAGCCGATTTTCCGCCTGCTTACGAGGCCTATCTGGGCAAACCCGAGATCATTCGCCTGTTCGTGACGCTTGATGAAGTGTGGGACTACCGTACCGACACGTACGACTGGAACTACCTCATCGGCGTCAACAAGTTCGCCGGAGACGACGAGCACTATCACTTCGCGTACGATTGGCCGCTCACCGTGCCGTCGCCTCTGGGGGTTCACGAGGAGGAGTACCTGCGCAGCCATGCCGAGCATGCCGAGACGGTGATGCTCAACATCCGCCGCTACGAGCGTGAGGTCGCAATCGAGCATGTGGTGAGCTACGAGAAGTACGAGGAGGTCGTCGAGCGGGTCATCGAGCACTACAAGGAGCTCTGCCCCAATATTCGCTACATCGAGCTCATGAACGAGGTCGATATCCCCAACTTCGGCGAGCTCACCGTGGACGAGTTCTACCCCTTGTTCCAGTGCGGTTACCGGGCGATCCGACGCCTCAACGAGCGCCACGGCTATGATATGCCGCTTCTGTGCGGCACGATGGGGCTTACTGCGGGGGTGAAGAACTGGCGGTTCTGGAACGACTTCCTTGAGCTGCTCGCCGCTGACGAGGATCGCCTGATCGACTTCTACTCGATGCACGAGTACCATACCAACCCCGGTCGCATCCTCGAGTTCTACGTGCGCCATGAGGGAAAGGTACACGAGCTGGGACTGCCCGAGCTGCCGCTCATGATGACCGAATACGGCTTGCGCCTGGGCGAGGGGGATGCGGGCCGCCCCACGAACCTGCAGAACGCCTGCGGCGAGATTCGCGGGCTCATCCTCGGATCGTACTGCGAGAACCTGCGCATGTTCCCGTGGTGCACGTTCCATAATCCCAACCAGCAGCTCGGCCGCACCATGTTCGTCCACGATGAGCGGGCGGGCGGCTACGTGCCCACGCCCAGCGGGCATACCATGAAGTTCTTCACCATGCTGGGCGATGAGGAACTGCCGATCGCCGGCTACACCGATAACCGCCATGTCGCCACGCGCGATAGCGCGACGGGGAGGATCTGCGTCCTGCTCTCGCACCCGGGCACAGGCGAGGATTCCCATACGCTGGCAATCGGGGGCCTCGATGCCGCACGCTACGACATGACGCTCTTCCGCGTGGATGACACCACCAATAATTGGATCTACGACCATACGATGGTGTCCCTCGAACCCACCGAGCAGGATAGCATCGCTCCCGATGCGGAAGGATGGTGGGAGAAAACGGTTGTCTTGGGACCGGATGCCTTCTGCCTTGTGGTGCTCGATCCGGTTCGTTGACGATCCGCTTGAGTTCAAGCTTGCCAGGGGGCGTGCGGGACGCATGACGTTGCCGATGGGGGCGATGCGCATCGGAGCGCGTCGCCCCTCCTCTTGCTGTTGGGACACCTGCCATGTGACAAACCTTGCTCGCCGCGCCCGCCGGGCGCTTCTGTTATCAGGCAAGCACGTGTTGCTCGAGAAACGCTCCGATACCGTTTTCGTCGCATGAGCCCGTCACGTAATCCGCTGCCGCCCGTGCGGCCTCGCATCCGTTGCGCATGGCGACGCCGGTTCCCGCAGCGCGGATCATGCCGATGTCGTTCTGCTCATCACCGAAGACCATAAGGTCGTCCATGGCCCAGCCGTGCCATGACATGAGGAGCTCGAGCCCCGCCTCTTTCGATACGGCAGGATTCATGAATTCAAAGAGGTGGGGAGCGGTGGGGTGCCCTATGGCGCTGCAGGATGCGGGAACCGTCTTGGCGCGCGCTATGATCGCGGGCATGTGCGCAGGATCAAACACAAACGTTAGCTTTGGCTGCGGCTCTTCGAGATACGGGTCCAAGCTGTCGATTCGATAGGGGATGCGCTCTCGCGCTGAGAAGCGAAGGGCGGCTCGATCGTTCCGGGAAATCACGATCGTCCCGTCTACGACGAGCATCGGACAGGCGGGTGCACCCTCGAACCATCCTATGATGTCCCGGATGGTCTGTCCTGATAGGAGGGCGCAGCGTGCGTGACAGCCAAGGCCGGGGTCGACGATATCGACTCCTCCCGAGGCAACATAGGCATCGACGAGTCCGCTCAGCCCCCAGGGCCCGAGGTGCTGCCGTATATTGGGAATCCCCCTTCCGGTTACCAGCCCGAACAAGATGCCTTTGTCGCGTATGCGGCGGATCGCTTCGATGGTGCGCGGGTCCGCAGTTCCGTTGCCGGTAACGAGCGTCCCGTCGACATCGCACATGATGGCGCGAACGGATGAGAGGTCAGCCATGAAAGCCCTTTCCGCGTAGCCGAGCCGGTTTCATAGAAAGGAAGGGAGGGCGCCTGCCCTCCCTTCCTGTGCTTATCGCTTTACGCGCGCCTTCGGAAACCGAGTCCCATCCGGTTAGTGCGCGCTGTCCATATCGTGGCACTCGAAGGTTTCGAGTGCTTCCTTCTTCGCGCCGATGATGTAGACCAGTGCGAAGCCCGCGGCGATGGAAATCAGATAACCGCAGAAGTAGATGAGCGGGTTGACGTTCACGAGCACGCCCAAGATACCGGAGACGTTTACCGCGACGGAGCCCTGGGTGAAGAAGCCCATGAACAGGCCGCCCACCGCGCCGCCCGCGCAGGCGAGGAGGAACACGCGGCCGAGGGGTACGGAGACGCCGTAGATAAGCGGTTCGCCGATGCCCAGGATGCCGGCGGGGAGCCCGCCCTTGACCGCGTTGCAGAGGTTCTTGTTCTTGCGGTACTTCACGAGCAGGGCGAGGGAAGCGCCAACCTGACCGCCGCCGGCAAGGGAGCCGAACGGGTAGAGCGGGGTGTAGCCGACGCTCTGGATGAGGCTCGTGTTGATGGGCGTGAAGCCGTGATGGATGCCCAGCATGACCAGGATGAGCCAAGAGAAGCTGAGTGCGGCGCCGCCCACGGGGCCGGCATTTTCGAACAGCCACATAAGGCTGTCGGTGATGATGTCGAGCACGAAGCCGAACACGGGCTGGAGGATGAACAGCGTGGCGAGACCGACGATGAGGATGGAGGCCAGGCTCGGAACATGGATGGCGAGCGAGTCAGGGGTGTGCTTCTTGATCCACTTCTCGACGATGGCCATCAGCGAGCCCGCGGCGAATGCCGCGAGGACGCCGCCGCGGCCGCTCTGGAACACCACGCCGGGGATACCGGTCGCAGCACCCTCAAGCGCGCCGACGCTGATGACGATGCCGCCGCCCACGAGGCCAAGGTAGGGGTTGCCGCCTAGGTTCTTGCAGGCAGACATTGCCACGGCGATGTTCAGATACGTGAAGAACGTGCCGGCGAGCACGTTGAGGGCGCCCATGAACACCGAGCCGCCGTCCGCGACGTTCGCCGGGTTGAAGAACTGGATGCCGGTGACGTCGAACGCGCCGACGCAAATCTGCTTGATACCGAACAGCAAGCCGGCGCCCGCGAAGACGGGGATGAGCGGCAGGAAGACCTTGGAGATGAAGGCGAACAGGCCCTTGGCGTCATGCTTGTGGATGACGGAATGGTCCTCGTAGTTGCCCTCGATGACGTCGATGCCCAAGTCTTTCATCTCGCCGCACACGCGCTCGGCGACGCCCGGGCCCACGACGATCTGATAGCCGGTTTCGTCCTTCATGACCATGAGGACGCCCTTCTGGCCCTTGATCTGGTCGACGTTGACTTTCGTATCGTCTTTCACCTGAACGCGCACGCGCGTCATGCAGTTCTCAAGCTCTCTGATGTTTCCTGCTCCGCCCAGAAGCTCAAGCAGCGAAGCCGCTAGCGATTGGCTCATGGAACCCTCCCTTTCGTAGGTAGGACAGACAACAGTAATACCGGTATTGCAACTGCTGCCTAAAATAATATTTCAGTTTTGAGATATAGATACGAAAAAAGATTGCAAGCAGGCAGACGGCTGGTTTTCGAGCGCGAACGGTCTATGGAGACGTTTTATGTACCCGGAAATCCCGGAACGATTCCGTGCGATGCGGTAAGGGCTAGAACGTTTCCGGGAGCTGCATGATGGAGCGGTACTCATGCAGGAGTTCATCGGGATCGATGTCGAGTTCGCGAGCAACGAGCAGGAACAGGATGTCGACGATAATCGCCTGCGAGTAGTTGGAGAAGAGCGTGGTCACACGGGTGAGCTGCTCGACCGCGGGGCAGAACAGCGTGTAGTCCGCCAACTCGTGCAAGGGGGATTCACCCTGGTGGGTGACTGCGACCAGGGGACAACCGTTGTCGCGGGCGTTGCGTGCGCCGGTCACGACGTCGCGCGAATAGCCGGAATAGGAGAACGCGATCGCAACATCATTGCTGGTCGCAGAATCGGCCATCTGCATGTTCAAGTCGGAATCCGAGCTGTACACGCAGCGCTTCTTGAGTTTGACGAGTTTCCCCAAAAGGTTGTCGACTGCAAGGGCGGAGGCGCCGTAGCCGAAGAAGTAGGTGGTCTCCGCGTGCGCGATAAGCGACGCGACCTGCTTCAGGAGGTCGATGCCGTTCAGGTTGAGCGTGTCCTGGCAGACATCGGTGATGTGCTTGAGGTAATCCGAGGCGATGCGCTCGGGTGATCCCGCGATGGAGAGAGCCTCGCGAAAATCGGCGGCGGCGCGATTGTCCGAGTTGCTGGCAAGCGTCACGCGCATATCACGTAGGGAGTCGTAGCCGAGTTTGCGGCAGAACCTGGTGATCGAGGAAGCGGATGTGCCTATCTCGGATGCCATGTCGTGAATGCTGAGCGACAGCGCCCTGCCCGGGTTATCGAGGATGTACTGCGCGATTGCTCGATGGGAACGCGAATAGGTGGGCATGTTGTTCTTGATGGCTTCGAGGCAGTCCATGGTTCACCAGATCTTGTGCAGCGCTTATGTGGCACTCAAATGGTATCAGACAATGCTCCCGCGCGATGGGTCAATGACGGGTGTGATGTGCATGCAAAGCGGGTGAACGGAGGAATCTCGGCAGTGAATGGCAAAAATAGAATCAGAATATGAAATTAAGTTGCAGAACTTCATCAAATCACGGTAGCATCGCCTTGTTCCCCGGCTACCGAAGGAGAAGCCATGCTCGACCTATCGCAGCTCACCACCGAATCCCGCAATCCCGAAACGATGGAGCTCGATACGTTGAGCCCCCTTGAGATCGCAACCGCGATGAACCGGGAAGATGCACGTGTCATCGAGGCTGTCCGCAACGAGCTCCCGCGCATCGCACAGGCGATCGAGTGGGCGACCGAAAGCCTGAAATCGGGAGGCAGGCTCGTATACCTCGGCGCCGGCACGAGCGGCCGTCTGGGCGTTCTCGATGCCGTCGAGTGTCCTCCGACGTTCGGGGTGTCCCCTGATCTGGTCATGGGCCTCATGGCGGGAGGGGAAGGCGCGTTCGTGAAGGCCGTCGAGGGGGCCGAGGACAGCCCTGAGCTGGGACGCGAGGACCTCGAACATATCAACCTCTCTGCTGCGGATACCGTGGTCGGCCTCGCTGCGAGCGGTCGTACGCCGTATGTTGTCGGGGCGCTCGACTACGCGCGCTCAACGGGATGCCATACCGTTGCAATCGCCTGCAACCGGCCGTCGCTCGTCGGCAAGCATGCGGATATCGCCATCGAGGTCGTATGCGGGCCCGAGGTGCTGACCGGTTCCACCCGACTCAAGGCGGGCACCGCGCAAAAGCTGGTGTTGAACATGATCTCCACGGCAACCATGGTCGGTTTGGGGAAGGTGTACCAGAACCTCATGGTCGACGTTCAGCAGACCAACGAGAAGCTTGTCGCGCGGGCCCAGCGGATCTGCATGGAGGCGACCGGCTGCACGCGCGAGGAAGCGGTTTGCGCACTCGATGCGGCTGACGGCCATGTTAAGACGGCGGTCGTGATGTTGCTGAACGGGCAGGATGCCGCTGCGGCGCGACAGGCGCTTGCTCGTGCGGCTGGCCATGTGCGCGAGGCGTTGCGATAGAGCTAACGGCTTCTGCACAGGGTGGGCCCCGGGCGTTTCGCCGCTTATCTCCCCCAGCGCTCGAAGAAGCCCAGGGCGTTGCCCGCGCAGATCTTGGCAGTGAGCTCCGCGCCGAAACGGGCGTCGAGCTGCTGCTGGAATCGGGGCATCTCGGACGCCGTGGCGATGCAGCCCGGCGTATCGCAGCCGTCGAAGTCGCTGCCGAGTGCGATGGCGTCCTCACAGCCCAGGTTCAACAGGTGATCGATATGGCGCGAGATGTCGTCGAAGTCCGGCTTGTGGGTCCGGGCGTCATCGCGCAGGAAATCGATGCAGTAGTTGATGCCGATCAGCCCGCCGCAATCCCGGATCTCGGCGATCTGGCCGTCGGTGAGGTTGCGCGGATGGCCGCAGACCGACCGGCAGTTTGAGTGGCTCGCCACGAAGGGGCGCGTGCTCAGCCGGCACACGTCGTCGAAGCAGCGATCGTTCAGATGCGAGACGTCGAGCACCATGCGCTGCTCCTCCATACGGCGGATCACCTCGAGCCCTGCCGCCGTGATCCCGCGGTCTTCCGCGTCGTGGCCGCTGGCGAGCGGCCCCGGTGCGTTCCAGGAAAGGGAGGCCATGAGCACGCCGGCTTGCGCCGCCGTGTCGACGAGTTCGGGGTCCGCGGCGAACAGGGTCGCGTTCTCGATCGTCTTGATTGCGACGACCGCCCCCGATTCCAGTGCGGGGCGAATGTCTGCGGCGCATCGGGCGAGGACGGCGCGTTGCTGGTTTTTCTCGACCTCGCGCTCAAGATAGGCGCTCACGTGCTGGAAAAAAGAGAGCGCCTGGTTGGGGGAGAGCTCATCGGGGATATAACAGGCAAAGCACTGCGCCCACGGGGTGTCACCGATGCGCTCGAGCGAGATCATGCCGTGGTTCCTTGCGAGTTCGGTGATTCCCGTCGGATCCGACTCGTCTCCCGGCCCATAGAAGCCCATGCCAAGCGCTTGCCGAAGCATTGCGGGCAAGCTTTGCCAGGCAAGCCGGTCGGCGGTATCGCAGTGCAGGTCGAAGACGGGGTAGGGCATGGGAGGCTCCTTCAAGGGATAGGCGTCGCAGATGCATCGCATCGGCGGCAAATCCAAGCTTTCGCTATGGTAGCGCTTCGTACGGATGCTGTGCCGGCATCGCAGCATAGGGTTCCGGGCAACGTGCCGGGTCAAGCGACAGATGCTGCACCGTTTTATCATGTTTTGAAAAAAGTTCTTGACGGGTACCCGTCAAGGTGCGATTATATCCCTTGCGCTGCGGCATTAGCTCAGCTGGATAGAGCGTTTGACTACGAATCAAAAGGTCGTAGGTTCGAATCCTACATGCCGCACCATAAGACAGCAGGTCGGGGGCCGAGGGGCCCCCGATTTTTTTCTGGGTACCGCGTGGGTACTGCACGGGTACTGCGGATGCTGGAAGCATCCAAAGCGTGCTCAACGGTTGTTGCTGCGTATCGCTGAAGGATCCCCTGCCGTTCGCCGACGATAAGGTACCTTTTATTAATTTGGCGAGATTCAGATCGCTGCTCCATGTATCGAGGGCTAGAATAGCCTCAGAGTGTAACTCGGGAATCCCGGGGCATTATCAACGGCAATCCGTTGCGGTTGATCATGCCCCGGGATTTTTCTATTGATCGCGGCGAGGGGGTGCATGGTGCGCGTCGTCAAGAAGCTCAACAACAATGTGGTGCTTTGCTGCGATGGCGATGGCAAGCAGGTAATTGCCATCGGTCGAGGGCTGGGGTTTACGCCGGAGGGCGAGGAAGTCGATCTTGCTAGCATCCAGCGTACGTTCTACGATGCCAACCCCCAGGGCTGGACGTTTCTTGACGAACTCAACGAGGAGATGCTCGCCTTCACCGCGCAGATCACCGATTTTGTACGCGATTGGCTGCCATATCAGTTAAGCCCGAATTTCGCCTTTATTCTGGCGGATCATCTCGCTTTCGCAATCAAGCGGATGAACGAGGGAATCCATGTGCGCATGCCGCTTTCCTACGATGTCGAACAGCAATATTCCGAGGAGTACCGCATCGGCGCGTTTGTCTTGAATCGCCTGGCGAAGACCTATAACGTGAGACTTCCGGAAACCGAGATTGCGGGAATCGCCCTCTGCTTCGCCAACAACGCACTTACCGGAAGAGGAGCCTACCATGCTGTTGACGAGACGGTTGGCATGAGCTTCGAGGAGCTCCTCGAGCGCTCGGTGGCGATCATCGAGCGCGCCATCGGGGTCGCCATCGAGCGGACGGGCTTCAATTTCAGCAGGTTTGCCACGCATTTAAGCTATCTCTACAACCGCGTGGTCGAGGGGGCGCCGCTTGAGAGCGGTGGACCGGATTTCTACCAAGCGATGTGCGACGAGTATCCCGATATCGCTGACTGCGCGGCAGAGATCTCGCGCATCTTTCGTACCGAGCTGGGCGTTTCCTTGACCGACGAGGAGCGCCTATATCTCATGCTTCACATCAATCGAATGTGTTCGAAGGAGGGGCCGATGCGACGCGACCAGGCGTCTTCTTGAGCGTGGGCTCGGTGAGTTGCGATACCGTTCGAGCTCCGTTTGCGCGCGCGGAGCTCGGCAACTGGTATCAGGTGTTACCGGAAACGGAATCAAGGAGGTTCAGATGTCAAAGTATTCGGACATGGCCGAGAGGATTCTCGAGAAAGTTGGTGGGAAGGACAACGTCAGCCAGCTCAGCCACTGCGTGACACGTCTCCGCTTCATCCTCAAAGACCGCAGCAAGCTCGATGAAGCCGGTCTCAAAAAAGTCAAAGGCGTCATGAGCATCCAGTGGGTCGGCGAGCAGATGCAATTGGTCGTGGGGCAAACGGTAGAGGAGATATACGATGCCCTATGCTCGCTTGGTGGATTCAAGCGCGAGGCGGCGATTGACGAGAACCTCGATGGTGACCTGGTCAAGCAAAAGCTTACGCTGAAGCAGGTCCCCGGTGCGATGCTGCGTACGCTGCAAAACTGCGTGTTTCCCATCATCCCCATCATCATTCCCGCCGGTCTGTGCTCGTTGTTCGCCTCCATGCTCGGGCCCAATCTCTTCAACATCCTTCCCGCCGATCACGATCTGATCACCCTGTTTACGTTTGTGGGCAATGCGGGCATGTATTTCATCCCCATCTTCATGGCCTGGAGCGCGGCAAAGAATTTCAACACCTCCATCCCCTGCGCCTTATTCCTAGGTGCCGTCCTGGTTCATCCCACCTTGCTGCAGATGGTGACCGATGGAACAGCCTTCACGGTTTACGGCATCCCCATGACGCCCGTGACCTATACGAACCAGTTCCTCCCGAGCATCGTATCCGTGTGGATCATGAGCTACGTGTACAGCTTCCTGCGCAAGCACATGCCCGAGTCCCTGCGCTATGCGTTCCTGCCGCTGTTCACGATTCTCATCATGCTGCCCATCACGCTGTGCGCCATCGGCCCTCTTACCACGCTTATCGGAAACGGCATCAGCGCGGTGGCAACTTGGGTCGCCAATGTCGCCGGGCCCATCGCCATCGGCCTCATCGCCGGTCTGTGGTACCTGCTTGTCGCATTCGGATTGGACAAGGCGATTACCCCTATCGTTATGCAGAATTTCGGTTCGCTGGGTTATGACAATCTCTTCTGGTGCAGCGCCGTCTTCGGGACCTATGCGCTTATCGGCGTCGCGCTTGCAAGCGTTGTTCGCTGGAAGGGCGAGCGTCGCTCCTTGGCCGTGACCAACGCGGTGACCATTGCGCTCGGTGGTGTTTCCGAGCCCACGCTCTACGCAAGCGTCCTGCCCTACAAGGTCAATATGGCTGCCCTCGTGATCGGTGGCTTCGTCGGCGGTCTCATCGGCGGCATCTTCGGTTGCAAGGCTTGGGTCATCGGCACGGGCAACATCCTGTTCGCCGCGGTGTTCGCAGGCGGCGACGCGTCGACGGTCGTCCCCGGTGTGCTTGCCTGCGCGGTCGCGCTCGTGGTGAGCTTTACGATCTCCTTCGTTGGATACAAGTTCGTGAAAGATGACGCTGCGGAGGATGAGGAGGAGCTTTCGGAGGCGGTGTAGCGTCTCTGCCGGGACCGCGTCCGCAATCTTCATTAGCAAGTGGGGCGGGTCGTCTGGCGACGCATTATCGTATCGACGGATGTCCCGCCTTTCCCGCAAGGAGGTCAACCATTCATGAAAGTATTCGTCGCCCACCTCACGTCGGAGTGCAACGAGCATGTTTCACATGATGCTGAATTAGGTGATTTCCTGCTGCTTTACGGGGATGAATGCATCGACGCCATGAACGTGCGCGATATCTTCGAAGACGCCGGCATGGGAATCGTGCCATCGATCTTCGCCTCACTGCATCCCAGCGGTGTGATCAGCCGTGATGCGTTCGAGTTCATCGCCGATAGGATTCTCGGTGACCTCAAAGCGCATCTTGATGAAATCGATGCGATTTACCTGCAGTTCCATGGCGCAAGCGCTGTTCGAGATCTTGAGTGCGTCTCCGCTGAGCACTACCTGACCGGTCGCATCCGCGAGATAGTCGGCATCCATATGCCGATAGCTATGGTCATGGACCCCCATGGCAATGTGACATCCACACTGGTCAACCGATTGAACATCGTTCGCTGCTACCGCGAATCGCCCCATATCGATACGGTGGAGACTGAGCGAATCGTTGCCGAGAAGCTCGTCGATCTCATGCAGAACCGGCGTCCCATGCACCCCGTAATGCGCAAGCTTCCTATCATGGTCGGTGGCGAGCGCAGCGTGTCTGCTATGGAGCCGGTGCGGTCCATCAACGCGCTGCTCGATAAGGCTGAAGAGGATCCGCGTGTGTTCTCATGCTCGTATCACGTCGGTTATATTCGGCACGACGACGACAAGCTTGGTGCCGCGGTGGTTGTGGTGCCCAACCGCCCTGAAGACCGCGAGCATTGTGAGCAGGTTGCCGAGGAGGTTTCGCGCTACGCGTGGAGCCATCGTCACGAGTTCACCTTCAGCGGAAACTATGGCGAGCCGGACGAGTCCGTGCGCGATGCGGTGGCATTCGACGGCAAGACAGCGGTCATCACGGACTCGGGCGATAACTGCGGTTCGGGAGGCGCTGGCCACAACACCGTAATGCTGCGCGAGTTGCTCGCCGCCGACTTGCATGGCAAATCGGTGCTGATCGCCGGTATCAACGATCCCGCTGCCAACGATCTGCTCTGCTCGTTCAAGGATGGCGACGCGGTGTCATTCGATTTGGGCGTGAACGAGGACGAGCTTTCAGCCCCAGTCCACATCGAGGGTGTTCTCAAAGTCACCGGTGACGCGCTGGTCGGCTTGGGGCAGATTCACCGTGTTGGCACCAGCCATATCGTGAGTATCGGAGATACGGGAATCGATGTCCTCGTCATGGACCGCAACGTTCAGTACGGAACGATGGAGCAGTTCCGGGGTGCCGGTGTTGACTTCCATGATTACGATATCGTGGTGGTGAAGATGGGGTATCTCGACACGTACCTTATTCCCGAGACCGCATACCACACCATGGCCCTTACCGACGGTCCTACGATTCAGCGGTCCGAGAACATTCCGTTCAAGCGAATCTATCGACCTATGTGGCCGATCGACGAGATGGACGAGCTGGAGTATATCGACAGGTGCTAGCCATACCCATCGGTCCAGGGTCCGCTGCCAAGGAGCGCGAGCCGCGTCCATCCATCGGAAGGACGAGGCTCGCGTTCGCATGTGCCTGCGTCGATGAGGCAGACGAAAAAACGCCGCCCCGAAACGCATTCGGTGGCGGCGCGATCTTCGATGCTGGCGGAGAGCTGGGGATTCGAACCCCAGATTCCCTTGTGGGGAATACTCGCTTAGCAGGCGAGCACCTTCGGCCTCTCGGTCAGCTCTCCGTTAGCAGTGATACATAATACCGCATTGGCCCGGGCACACACAAGATAATCTCAGCTCAGCCTTTTATAGCGAGGGAGCGCCAGACCGCGCCCAGCTCGTCGTTGCCGGTGATGCGCCAGGCCGCGTGGACGCAGTGGCTCGCTAGGAAGAAGAAGCCTCCGTCGGTGAGCAGCACTGCCGCATCGAGTATCTGGCGCACCGCATCCGTCGAGGGTGGAATCGGGATGCCTGCGCGGCGGGCGTGCTCGGTCGCCTCTTCCTGCGTGAACGTCTCACTGCGCCGCATCTCGGCGAGAAGCGAGCGCATCTCGTTGCGCGCCGGGCCGCTCATCTCCTCGCCTGGGGGCATCAGCACGTAGCACGCGAGCGCCGTCTCGCGGTCTCCGGTGCGCCAGAGGGCATAGGCGAGGCGGTAGAGCAGGTAGGATATGGCGTCGTGCGTGCAGGCGACGCGAAGGCCGCTCTTGCAGGCGTCGATGACCTCGTCGTAGAGATCCAGGCGCGCAGCAGCATTGACCAGGGAGAACCACGCCTGCATCGAGGTTGGGGCAAGTTCGACCAGCTTGCGCGCCTCAATGAGAGCGCGGTTGTGGGCGCCCGCACGCGTGTAGATGCCGCAGATCTCGCATTCTGCGAAGAAGAGCGCGTCGGGCGCCCGGGCGATGCGGGCGAAGGGGTCGCGCTCCATGAGGGGGAGCAGGATCCGGCCGAGATAGTTCTCGCAGAAACGGTTCAGCAGGGGTGTGTCGCTCATGAGCTCCTGGGCCGCACACGCCGCCTCGTAGCGTCCCACCAGCACGAAGAGCCCTCGCAACGCCCCATCCGGATCGGTTTTCGCCTGCTCGTGCAGGCTGGAGACGTCCCTCATGCCGCGCTCTTCCTGCTCCATCACCTCAAGCTCGCTGGCGGCATCCGCCATGAGGAGCCTGCTGAGGGCGGGGCTCAGGCTACGGGCGTCCCCGCGCGGGGCGGCGAGCATCGCCGTCGGGTTCACCGGCCCGAGCTCCCCCGCGACCTGGAAGCGTGCGAGCGCATCGCGTGCGCCGCTTACGGAAAGCGGTGCGCCGTCCAGCTCGTGCGCGCGCGGCACGAGCTCGCCCATGAAGGCGTCGCGCGGGATGATGAAGGTCTCGCCGCGCGCGGGATCGGCCAGGTCGCGCTGTTCGATGATGCACCGGCGAATCATGAGGCTTCCGGCGAACCCGCAGGCGGAAAGCACGATCGCCATGCGCGCGGCAAGCTCGCGCGCGGCGTAGGTGCGCTCCGCGACCCCCGCGGGCCGCCAGATGCCGCGCCGGGTATCGAAGGTTTCGCGGGGCATGGCGGACTCGTCGGGAACGGTGTAGGAGATGCGGACGGTGCGCGTCTGCGTATTGACCCAGAACAGGTAGTCCAGATGGGTTACCAGGTTGAGCTCCTCGCACAGATGGGCGAGCCGGCAGCGCACATCCCATTCGCCGCCCGGCTTGCACGCCGCGCTTCCCGGGCGCGCCCACGGATTGGACTGGACCGCCTGAGCCAGAAGGTCCTCGACATGCGACGTGGTGCCGCACAGCGCCCGCTGGTCGAGCACGGCGCACGCCTCCTCGGAAGGGGAGGCGGTAGCCGGCCCCATGCCGAACCCCAACGCCTCCAGCACGCCCAGCACGCGGTTCAAGGCGGTCTCCACCCCATGGATGAACACCAGGTCATCGGGAGAGAGCGCTGAGCCGTCGACATTGATATAGATGCTGCGGGACCGGCTGAGGTACAGCATGTTGAGCGGGGCGAGACTCGAGAGGGAGCGAAGCCGCTCGCAGTCGATGTGCGCCATCAGCCGCCGGGCGAAGCGCTCGATACCGGATGCGTCCGGCATCGAGGCGGTGCGGTAGAGCAGCGCGGTGATCGCATCGGGAAGCGGGGCCGTCTTGAAGCCCTCGAAGATCGAGACAGGCGCGGTGAGCGGCAGACCCGTCAGGTCGATGTCGTGCGCGCCTGCCGGATCGGAACGCGCGGCCTGGTCGGATCGGGGCGGCAGTTTCGTACGGTTCGTCGTATGGGGGAGCTTGAACGACCCGGTTGCCATGCGCCCCTCCCTTCGCGTCGCCGCACGAGACCTGCGGAAGCGGGCGACCGGCAAAGGAGTGACCACCCCCGCGCAATCTTTATTGTGACCGCACCGGAGCGTCGTTTCGCCGGCGATGCGCCCCGATGCCATGAGCGGTCGGAATTCGCTATGAAAGGCACGGTTGGGCGGTTGAGTGGTAGGGTGTTCAAGAATACTTTGACGAAAAGCGCGCCCGAAAAGCGCGTCCGAGCGGTCTAGATGCCGTGCGCGGGAAGCGCCGCAAGATCGAGCCCGATATCCGCCCGGTGCGCCCGCACCGAGTCCCACGTGAAGGTCCGGGCGAGTTCGGCGGCGGTCCGAGGGCTCGTATCGGGGGCGAGCCCGCATGTGCCGGCAAGCCAGCCCAGCAGTCGCGCGGGGTCGCGGAAGCGCTCGCGCAGCGCCCCCATGTCCAGATCGCGGTCGCGCTTCGAGAGGCGCCGGCCGTCGGAGGCGACGACCAGGGGCACGTGAGCCCACGCGGGCTCCGTGAAGCCGAGGAGCTCGCCCAGGTAGCGCTGGCGCGGAGCCGACCCCAGAAGGTCGCGACCGCGCACCACCTCGGTGACGCCCATCTCGGCGTCGTCGACCACCACGGCGAGTTGGTAGGCGAAGACGCCGTCGCTGCGCCTGACGAGGAAGTCGCCGCAATCGCGGGCGAGCACCTCGTCCGCGCGTCCGAAGACGCGGTCGGTGATGGAGATGCGGCCCGTCGGGTCATCTTCGGCGGGAACCATGAGCCGCAGGGCGGCGGGGCGATCCAGCAGGCGTCGAGCGACTTCATCGGGTCCAAGGCCGCGACAGGTTCCCCGGTAGATGGGCGTGCCGTCGCTTGCATGCGGGGCGCTTGCCGCGTGCAGCTCGGCGCGGGTGCAGAAGCACGGGTAGACGAGCCCCCTGTCCTCCAGCCGCGCGAGCGCATGCTCATAGCGCTCGATGCGGTCCCGCTGGAAGAAGGGGCCCTCGTCCCAATCGAGTCCCAGCCAGACAAGATCGTCGATAAGCAGGTCGGTCCAGGGGCCCGATTGCGTGCGCGGGTCCAGATCCTCGATGCGCAGGACCATGCTGCCGCCGGCCGCGCGGACCGAGAGCCATGCGACCAGAGATGCGTAGAGGTTTCCCAGGTGCATGCGGCCCGAGGGGGTCGGAGCGAAGCGGCCGCGCACGGCGGGGGCCGCACCGCCGTCCTCGGCGGTGGTCGAGAGGGTCTGTTCGATGTCGCAGAGCTTATCCATATGCGGCAGTATAGCGGAGCCGTCGCGCCGGTGGCCCGCCCTCGTCGTGCGCGATGCCGTTGCTGCCCGCGCCGCCCTCGCCCGGACGGCTGCGAAAACCGAGGAGCCCCGGACAAGTCCGGGGCTCCTCTGGAAAAGGGGGGCGATGTGTGCGGACGGATGAGTCGCGGGTCCGCCCGGTGTGCGGCGCCGCTAGAGCGGCAGGGCCGTCATCTGCGTATAGACGCGGTTCTGATATTCGCGATCCAGGTCGTAGAGACCCTTGGGGTCGCAGCCGAAGAGCTTCATGTTCGAGATCATGTCGCGGGCGTTGGTCTCCTCCTCGCCCTGCTCCTTCACAAACCAATCGAGCATCTGCATGGCGCGCACGTCGTGAACCTCGTGGGCCACCTCGTAGCAATGGTGGATGAGGCTCGTGACGTACTCCTCGTGCGCAAGGCCCGCCTCGAGCGGCTCGATGTCGCTCGAGAAGGTCTTGTCCGGCTTGGCGATAGCCTCCATCTGGGGCTTGAAGTCGTTGTCAAGAAGATAGCGGCGCAGCGCCAGGGCGTGGTCCGCCTCCTCCTTCGCCTGGACGACGTACCAGTTGGCGAAGCCCTTGAGGCCGCGGTCCTCGTAGTAGTCCGCGAAGGTGAGATACAGATAGGAGGAGTAGAGCTCCGCGTTGATCTGGTCGTTCAGAACCTGGGCGACCTTCTCGTTGATTGCCATGTCGGACTTCCCTTGCCTTGTCGTGTGGACGGTTGCGATGTTCCGAGTCGCATCTATGACTATACCCACGCCGGCACCCTTCGGACACGCGCACAAATCCATCACACCCCGTACAGGTTTTGCGCGCAAATCTGCTGATGCACGGCCATTTGCAGCCGTTTTGCTACCGCTCGCCTCATGGCGGCGCGCCCGTCACGTCTCGCGCATCGCCGCGTCCGTCCCGCGCGCAGGCGCCGGTCGCTCGCCGTACCGCGGCGGGCGCGCGGGGCAATCCGCGCTTAGCCGCCCATGTCGGGCGCCGTTGCGCTACATTAGTAGGACATGCCATCGGTGCGGTCGCGATCGGGCGGTCCGCGCATGTCGCGCAAGGGAGGCAGCATGGGATGTGATAGGAAGATCGAGCGCGCGCTGATCTCGGTCACGGACAAGACCGGGGTGGTCGATTTCGCACGCGCTCTGGTCGAGAACTTCGGGGTCGAGATCATCTCGACGGGCGGCACCGCCCGCGCCATCGAGGAGGCCGGCGTCCCCGTCACGCCGATCGAGGATTTCACCGGGTTCCCCGAGATGATGGACGGCCGCGTGAAGACGCTTCATCCCAAGGTGCACGGCGCCCTGCTGGCCCGTCGCGATTCCGAGGAGCACATGGCCCAGGCGGCTGAACACGGCATCAAGCTCATCGACCTCGTCGTGGTGAACCTCTACGAGTTCGAGAAGACCGTCGCCGATCCCGACGTCACCTTCGCCGACGCCATCGAGCATATCGACATCGGCGGGCCGAGCATGCTGCGCTCCGCCGCCAAGAACAACGACTCGGTGACCGTGGTGTGCGATCCCGCCGATTACGGTTGCGTGCTCGAGGAGATGCGCCTGCACGGCGGCTCGACCACCAAGCGCACGCGCCGTCGTCTCGCCGCGAAGGTCTACACCCGCACCGCCGCCTACGACACCGCGATCTCGCTGTGGCTGAACGCCTATCTCGACGCCGAGGAGGGTGTCGGGGAGGCCTCCTCCGAGATGCCCGACGAGCTCGATCTTCACCTGCAGCTCGTCGACACGCTGCGCTATGGCGAGAACCCCCACCAGCCCGCCGCGGTCTATCGCTTCGCCGACGAGTTCCGCCGCTTCGGCTCCTCCGCGAACCCGCTCGTTGGCGCCACGCAGATCCAGGGCAAGGCCCTCTCGTACAACAACCTGCTCGACGCCGACGCCGCGTGGAACGCGGTGCGCGAGTTCGACGAGCCCGCATGCGTGATCCTGAAGCATCAGAACCCCTGCGGGTCGGCGGTCGCCGCGGATGTCGCCACGGCCTACGACCGCGCCTTCGCGTGCGACCCCAAGAGCGCCTTCGGCGGTATCATCGCCGTGAACCGCGAGATGCCCTTCGAGCTGGTCGAGCACGCCTTCGACCAGAACAAGCAGTTCGTCGAGGTTCTCATCGCGCCCAGCTACAGCCCCGAGGCGCTCGAGCGCCTCTCCAAGCGCACCAACCTGCGCGTGCTCGCCACGGGCGGAGCAGACGGCCATGCCAAGCTGGAGCTTCGCTCGGTCGATGGCGGCATGCTCGTCCAGCGCGTCGACACGGTCGACGAGGACCCGTCCGATTTCACGTGTCCCACCACGCGCAAGCCAACCGACGCCGAGATGACCGATTTGCTGTTCGCCTGGCGCGTCGTGAAGACCGTCAAGTCCAACGCGATTCTGGTCGCGAAGAACCAGATGGGCGTCGGTATGGGCCCGGGCCAGCCCAATCGCGTGGACTCCGCGCGCATGGCCTGCGAGCGTGCCGAGGCGGCGTGCCGCGACATGGGCGTCGCCGCATCCGGCTTCGTCGCCGCGTCCGATGCGTTCTTCCCGTTCCGCGACAACGTCGACGTGCTTGCCGAGCACGGGGTCACCGCGATCATCCAGCCGGGTGGTTCGGTGCGCGATGACGAGTCCATCAAGGCCTGCGACGACCACGGTATCGCGATGATCTTCACCGGTACCCGCCACTTCCGCCATTAGGGGCGGCGCGTCCGCGTCCGGTCTCCCGCCGTCCCCGCTACCGGGGGCGGCGGGTTTTACGTTCGCGTCCCCGCGCATGCCGCCAGGGGCTCGCGTCGCAAGGTACCGGTACGGCGTTATTTCGAGGAGGAGATCCGTGGCAGATTCCCAGCGCGCCGGTGCGGCGCCCGCAGGAGACTTCGAGCTGGGCGAGCCCGTGCTCGTGTGCCGCTGGCGCCTGGCGGCCAAGCACGTGCCGCTGCTCAACCGGCATATCCGGGCGCTCGCGCAGCGCCGGCTCCACGACGAGCCGCTGTCGCGTAACCTCGTCTCGTGGGTGAAGCAGCATATCGAATGGGCCGTGGCGGACGATGCCTACGCCGATCCGGACGGCGTCCTCATGATCGTGGTCGACCGATCGGGCCGCGCTGCCATGTCGGTCGGCCCATACGAACCCGTCGCCGATGCGAGCGCCGCCGCGCT
>CASFIQ010000044.1 GCA_949294785.1 uncultured Collinsella sp. | reverse complement strand
GGGTGGGGACCTGCGAAACCTGCTCGGCGAGCGAGGGCTCCGCCCCGGAGGCGGTCACCGCGGCGCGCGCCGCAGAGGGCGCGAGCGGCGCGGCCACCTCATCGAGGCCGGCGGGCACATGGGCTATGCGGGACCGCTCGTCACCCATCAGCGCTTGAACCTCCGCGCGAGGCCGGCGAGCATGCCCGCCTCGGGAAGCTTGAGGACGACCGCGGGGACGAAGGTCACGATGAGCGAGACCGTGCCGGCGACCGCCACATAGGCCGCGGTCTGCAGCAGGGGCGCGGTCACGGCCGTCCCATCCGCCGTGAAGCTCACGAGCGGGGCGACGAGCATCTGCAGCACCTGGAGGGTGAGCGCGCCCGCGGCAGCGCCGAGGGCGCCCAGCAGAAGGCCGAAGCCGATCCCGCGCGCGATGACGGCGAGATGCATGCCGTGCAGACGCCGGCGCATCCAGATGAGCGCGGCCGCCGCCGTCGCCCCATAGGACGCGAGCATGGAGAGGGCGATCTGCGGCATGCCGCCGCCCGCCGCCACGCCGAGTCCCAGCGCCCAGGCCATCTCGGCAAGGGCGCCGAGGAGCACGAACGCGGCGTAGGGGCGCATGTCGCGCAGCGCCGAGCAACCCTTCTGCATGAGCATGCTCACGCCGTAGAGCGGCAAGCTTGGCGCCAGGAAGCGCAGGTACTCGCTCACGAGCTCCACGCCCGCGAGGTCGAACTTGCCCGAGCAGTAGATGAGGTTGAGCGGCGTGCTGAACACGATGAGGTAGAGCGCGAACGGGATGAGGAAGAAGAACTGCTCCGTGATGCCCGACGCCATGCCGCGGCGCACGCCGGCGAGGTCCCCGGCGGCCGCATCGCGCGCGAGCTCGGTATAGAGCGCGGTGTTGAGCGACGCGGAGATGAGCGCGTACGGCAGCGTGTACCACAGGCGCGCGTAGGCCGCCACCGATGCCCCCGTCTCGGGCTGCACGGCGAGCGCCGCCGAGTTCTGCACCGAGGCGGTCACGAGCGTGCAGATCGCGGCGAGCACCGTGGGCACGCCGAGGGCGAGCGTCTTCTTGAGCATGGGGTCGGCGAGGTCGATGTGCAGGCGCGGCCGGATGCCGAACTTCCTGAGCGCCGGGATCTGGCACGCCATCTGAACGAAGACGCCCGCCGTGGTGCCCGCCGCCACGACGGTGATGGCGAGCCCGGCGTTGATGGGCTCGAGCACGGGGAACGAGGCGAAGCTCGCGATTACCACCACGTTGTTGAGCACGGGTGCGAAGTTGGACCAGAAGTAGTCGCGATGCGCGTTGAGCACGCCGGAGAAGACCGAGCCCAACCCGTAGAACAGGATCTGCACGGCGAAGATGCGGAAGAAGTAGACGGCCACGTCGAGCTCGTCGCCCGACGTCATGAACGCCTGGGTCCAGATGAGCCCCGGCGCGAAGACGATCGCCGCCACCGAGACCGCGCCCAGAAACACGAGCAGGATGGAGAGCAGGTTGCCCACGTAGTCGTTCGCCGCCGCGCGCCCGCCGTTGCGGCGCGCCTCCATGTAGACCGGCAGGAACGCCGTGACCAGCATGCCGCCGATCACGAGCTCGTAGAGCATGTTGGGCAGGTTGTTGGCGATGTTGTAGGACGAGGCGAGGAAGGACACGCCGAAGGCGAGCCCCATCGCCCAGGTGCGGATGAAACCGGTGAGGCGCGAGATGATGATGAGCCCCGTCATGAGGCTCGCGGAGCGGCCCACGCTCGCGTAGTCGCCCGAACCGGAGAAGTCGTCGTCCGCGTCGGACGCGGGCGCGGTCTTCGCCTCAGGCGCGCCGGCGTCCGCGGCATGCGCGGATGCGGCGGCATCCTCGGAGGCCGCGCGCCTGAAGTGCTTTCCCCGGATCTCCTCGTCAGCCACTATGCCTCCCCTTCCGCGCGGCAGATGTCCGCGAGTGTGGCGTCGCAATACGCGATCAGGTCGTCGGGCGCGAGCCTCAGCTGCAGGCCGCGCCGTCCGCCCGAGATATACATGGTATCGAAGAGCTGGCATGTCTCGTCGATCACCGTGGGAAAGCGCTTGCGCATACCCACCGGCGAGCAGCCGCCGCGCACGTAGCCGGTCACGGCGACGAGATCGCGCACGTGGATCATGGCAAGCGACTTCTTGCCCGCGGCGGCAGCCGCCGCCTTGAGGTCGAGCTCCGCGGCGACCGGGATGCAGCAGACCACGTGG
Source organism: uncultured Collinsella sp. (assembly GCA_949294785.1). Classification (GTDB taxonomy): domain Bacteria; phylum Actinomycetota; class Coriobacteriia; order Coriobacteriales; family Coriobacteriaceae; genus Coprousia. The sequence continues at coordinate 10,769 of CASFIQ010000044.1, read as the reverse complement.
TCGCCGTCGGGGGCGACCGTGACGAGGGTCTTGAACACCTGGTCGGGGTCCTCGCCCAGGACCTCCGCCGCATGGGTGCCCGAGAGGTCGGACTCGTCCACCTCGTAGACGAGCTGCTCGTAGGCGATGCCCGCGGTATCGAGCATCCGCATGGCGTTGGTCTTCTTCGCTTGGCTCATAGCGCGCGACCTGCGGAATCGATTAGATGGGGCTGCCGCCGCCGGTGGGATACCCGCCGTAGGTCACGCTCGTGGTGATGACGCCCGTGCTGTAGTCGCTCGCATGGGTGACCATGCCGCCGCCGATGTAGATGGCGACGTGGTAGATGCTGCCGGGGGAACCCCAGAACACGAGGTCGCCCGCCACGAACTGGCTGGGGTCCGTCTTAAGGTTGCCCGCCGCGACCACCTGGTTGTACTGGGCCTGCGCGGTGCGCCCGAGGCCGATGCCCGCGCAGCTGTAGGCGTAGGTGGTGAGACCGGAGCAATCGAACGCCACGCCCGGGCTCATGGCTCCCCATCCGTATGCGCAGCCGAGCTGGCTGTTCGCGACGCTCACGATGGTGTCGCGGGCCGCCTGGCTGAGATTGCCCGTACCGCCGCCGGTATTGGCGGGCGGCGCGGGGTTCGACGGGGTGCTCGGCGTGCCGCCGCCGTTCGACCCTCCCCCGTCGTCGACCGCACCGCCGGTGTTCGCACCGCCGTCGTCGGACGTGTCGCCGTCGCCGGCGCCGCCGGTCGCCGCCTGCTGCTGGTTATCGCGGGACTGCTCGACCAGCGCGGCGCGCTCGGCATCGAGGGCGCTTTGCAGCTCGGAGGAGAGGCCGTTCACATAGGATTCGGCCTCAGCCTGCGAGGAGACGAGGTCCTGCTGGCTCGACACCTGCTGATCGAGCAGCGCCTGGAGCTGGTCCTGCTCTTCGGTGAGCGCATCCTGCTGCTCGTTCAGGTCCTGCTGGAGCGTCCGGACGCTCTCGATGCGCGCGCTCTCGGCCTCGGCCACCTTGTTGGCGTAGTACAGGCGCGAGGCGAGCTCCTCAAACGAACCGGATGAGAACAGAAGCGACAGGATCGAGACGTCGCCGGACTTGTAGCTCTCGCTCACCTGCTGGGAGAGCTCCTCCTGCGCGCCCGCGAGCTGCTCGCGCGTGTCCGCGATCCGGGTCTCGAGTGCGTCGATCTCGTCCTGGGTGGCGGCGAGCTCCGCCTCGGTCGTGGCGACCGTCGCCTGGGCGAGCTCGAGCTGGCGGGTAAGGTCCGCGAGCTGGGACTTCGCGGCATCGAGGTCAGATGACAGCTCGTCGGCCTCCGTCGCGAGCAGCGCCGTGGGAGCGGCGAGCGCGGACGAGGCGGCGAGGACGATCGAAAGCGATAGGGCTGCCACGCGGCGGGCGCAGACGGCGGGCATGCGGCGGGCACCGGTATGTTTGAGCTTCATAGCGCGCCTTCCCGAGAAATCTTCGTAGGCATGCCCACCATCATATCAGCTCCCCTGCGTGGACAGGAACACTCCACAACGGCCGGGGCGCGCCGGTCCGGCACCGTCGCGCGCCGTCGTGCGCCCCGCCGTTTTGACACACGCCGCCGCGGGCGCGCTGCGAAAGCGTTACCGGTCGTCGCGTGCCGCCATGCGGGCCCGATCGCGCTCGAGAATCGGCGCGAGGAAGCGCCCCGTATAGCTCTCCGGGCACGCGGCGACCTCCTCGGGGGTACCCGCGACCACGATCTGCCCGCCGCCCGAGCCGCCCTCGGGACCGAGGTCGATGATGCGGTCGGCGACCTTGATGACATCGAGGTTGTGCTCGATGACGAGCACCGTGTTGCCCGCATCGACCAGCCGTTGCAGCACGTCGATGAGCTGGCGCACGTCCTCGAAGTGCAGACCCGTGGTGGGCTCGTCCAGAAGGTAGAAGGTCTTGCCCGTCTGGCGGCGGTGCAGCTCCTTGGCGAGCTTCACGCGCTGCGCCTCGCCGCCCGAGAGCGTCGTCGCCGGCTGGCCCAGGCGCACGTAGCCGAGGCCCACGTCGTAGAGGGTCTGAAGCTTCCGCTTGATCTGCGGAATGTTGCCGAAGAAGGCGAGCGCCTCGGTGACGGACATATCGAGCACGTCGGCGATCGACTTGCCGCGATAGAGGATCTCGAGCGTCTCGCGGTTGTAGCGCTTGCCGCCGCACACCTCGCACGGCACGTAGATATCGGGCAGGAAGTGCATCTCGATCTTGATCTGACCGTCGCCCTTGCACGCCTCGCAGCGGCCGCCCGAGACGTTGAAGCTGAAGCGCCCGGGGCTGTAGCCGCGCGCCTTGGACTCGGGAACGCTCGCGAACAGGGCGCGCAGGTCGTCCCACAGGCCGATGTAGGTCGCCGGGTTGGAGCGCGGGGTGCGGCCGATCGGCGACTGGTCGATATCGATGACCTTGTCGATCTCGTCCAGACCCTCGAGCTTCTTGTACGGGCCCACGGGCCGTGCCGACCGGTGGATGGCGTTCGTGAGCGCGGGCGCGATCGTGTCGGTCACGAGGCTCGACTTGCCCGATCCCGAGACGCCCGTCACCACCGTGAAGGTGCCGAACTCGATCTTGGCGGTCACGTTCTTCAGGTTGTTCGCCGCAGCGCCCGTGATCTTGAGCGCGCCGCGACGGGGCCGGCGCCGCTCGGCGGGAAGCCGCACCATGCGCTCGCCGGTGAGGTATTGGCCAGTGAGCGATGCCGGGCACGCCATGATCTCATCGGGCGTCCCGGCGCACACCACCTCGCCGCCCGTCTCGCCCGCACCGGGACCCATGTCGATCACGTAGTCCGCGGCGCGGATGGTGTCCTCGTCATGCTCGACCACGATGACAGTGTTACCCAGGTCGCGCAGGCGCTCGAGCGTCGCGATCAGGCGCTCGTTGTCGCGCTGGTGCAATCCGATCGAGGGCTCGTCCAGGATGTAGAGCACGCCCATGAGGCCGGCGCCGATCTGCGTCGCCAGGCGGATGCGCTGTGCCTCGCCGCCGGAGAGCGTGGCGCTCGCGCGGTCGAGCGTGAGGTAGTCAAGACCCACATCGACCAGGAAGCGCAGGCGCTCCAGGATCTCCTTCACGATGCGCCCGCCGATGAACTGTTGGCGCTCGTCGAGCTCCAGATGCTCGAAGAAGTCGAGCGACTCGCGGCAGGAGAGGCGGCACACGTCGTAGATGGACTTACCCCCCACCGTGACGGCGAGCATCTCGGGGCGCAGGCGCGCGCCGTGGCAGGCGGCGCAGGGCTCCTCGCGGATGTACTTCTCGAGGCGCGCCTTGGTGTTCTCGTTCGTGGTCTCCACATAGCGGTCGTAGAGGATGTTGCGCACGCCCGAATAGGTGGTGAACCAGTGCGTGTCGCGACCGTCCTGCGTGTGGTAGTCGACGCGCATCTTCTTGTCGCCCAGACCGTCCAGGAAGACCTTCTTCACGCGCGGTGGCAGGTCGCGCCACGACGTGGAGGGGTCCACCTTCAGGTGACGGGCGAGCGCCCGGAAGATCTGCGGGTAGTAGTTGGATTTGCCGAAGAAGCTGCCGAACACGCCCTCGTCGATGGAGAGGGACGGGTCCTCGATCAGCGCCTCGGCGTCGACGACCTTCTTGAACCCCAGGCCATCGCACTCCGGGCAGGCGCCGTAGGGCGCGTTGAAGGAGAAGTCGCGCGGCTGCAGGTCGTCGATGGAGTGGCCGTGCTCGGGACAGGCGAGCGCAAGCGAGTAGGTGATGAGCTCGCCCGCCGTGCCCTCCGGTGCGTCACGATCGGGCAGGAGGTACACCGCCACGCGCCCGTGCGCGAGCGCCGTCGCCTGCTCGACCGCCTCGGCGATGCGGCCCACGGAGTTCTCGCGGATCACGATGCGGTCCACCACGACCTCGATCGTGTGGCGGAACTTCTTATCGAGCTCAATCGGGTCGTCCAGGCTGCGGACCTCGCCATCGATGCGCACGCGCGAGAACCCCTCGCGACGCAGGTCGTCCAGGAGCTTGGCGAACTCGCCCTTGCGGTCGGTGACCACCGGCGCGAGCACGAAGGCGCGCCTCCCCTGCCCCGCCTCGAGGATCTTGTCCGCCACCTGGTCGGTGGTCTGGCGCTCGATCACGCGCCCGCATTCCGGGCAGTGCGGCGTACCGATGCGCGCGAACAGGAGGCGCAGGTAATCGTAGATCTCGGTCACTGTGCCCACCGTGGAGCGCGGGTTTTTGGAGGTCGTCTTCTGGTCGATGGAGACGGCCGGCGAGAGGCCGTCGATGGAGTCCAGGTCGGGCTTGTCCATCTGGCCCAGGAACTGGCGCGCGTAGCTGGAGAGCGATTCCACGTAGCGTCGCTGGCCCTCGGCGTAGATGGTGTCGAAGGCGAGGCTCGACTTACCGGAACCGGAAAGGCCGGTGATCACGACAAGCTGGTCGCGCGGAATCTCGACGTCGACGTTCTTGAGGTTGTGCTCGCGGGCGCCGCGGATGCGGATGGAAGTATCGGACACGAGGACCCCTTTCGGTGAGCCAGGTGAGATGCATCGGTGCAAACGGTGCGAATCCGGCGGGCAACTTCCCGCCGATTCTCTAGTCTAGCGCGCTCTGAGGGTATGCGGCGTCACCCATGAATAAAACACGTGTTCGACATTGACAGGTGCGATTGGGCCATATGGCGCTCAAGGGTCGCTGTTGCCGATTTATTATCAATTAGCAGTTCTTATCGTTCGCCACAAGAATACGAATAGTTGTACAGAACAACTGAACAGTATACTGGCGGTGAGCCTTGAGCGCGGCGGCGGAACGAACGCGTCGCGCCACGCGACCGATATTGAGGGCAAGCGCTAGGAGAATCATGTCCGACACCACACTCTTCACAGCAGGAACCACCACCCGCCCCGCACCGTTCGACCGCGTCAAAAACCGCTTCGGCTTCGGCTGCATGCGTCTGCCCCAGCTGGAGGACGGCCTCGTAGACATCGAACTCTTCTCCCAGCTGGTCGACGCATTCCTTAACGCCGGCTTCAACTACTTCGACACCGCGCACGGGTATGTAGCCGGTCTTTCCGAGGGAGCGCTCAAAGCGGCACTCACCAGCCGGCACGCACGCGACGAATACGTGCTCACCGACAAGCTCTCCACCCATCACTTCACGCGACGCGACGAAATCCGGCCTCTGTTCGAAAGCCAGCTCGACGCCTGCGGCGTTGATTATTTCGACCTCTACCTCATGCACGCGCAGGGCGGCGAGATCTACGATAAGTTCTGCCGTCTGGGCGCCTATGAGGAGGCCCTCGCCTTCAAGGCGGAGGGCAAGATCCGCCACTTCGGCATCTCGTTCCACGACCGTGCCGAGAAGCTGGAGCAGATCTTGACCGAGCACCCCGAAATCGAGGTCGTGCAGCTGCAGGTCAATTACGTGGACTGGGAGGACCCGGCAATCGAGTCGCGCCGCTGTCTGGAGGTCGCCCGCGCGCACGGCAAACCGGTCATCGTCATGGAGCCGGTAAAGGGCGGCACGCTCGTGAACTTGCCCGACGAGGCGCGCGCCGCGCTCGTCAAGGCGGGCGACGGCAGCCCTGCGAGCTACGCGCTGCGCTTCGCTGCAAGCCAGACGGGCGTGGAGATGGTGCTTTCGGGCATGAGCACGCTCGACATGGTGCGCGAGAACACCGCGACCTTCTCGCCGTTTCGCCCCATCGACGAAGCCGAGCAGGCGGCGATCGACCGCGTCATCGAAATCCTGCGCGGCCTCCACGCCATCCCCTGCACCGCATGCCGCTACTGCACCGAGGTCTGCCCTAGGAACATCGACATTCCCAACCTCTTCGCATGCCTGAACGCCAAGCGCATCTACGGGGACTTCAACTCGGGGTACTACTACACGAACGTCTACACCGTGCGCAACGCCAAGGCGAGCGAGTGCATCAGGTGTGGTCGCTGCGAGCGCCAATGCCCGCAGCATCTGCCAATCCGAGAGCTTCTGGAAGAGGTCGCCGCCGAGTACGAGTAGCCGCGCGTCGCGAGACGCGGCATGCGCAGCGAGCCGGGGACACGACGCCAGGCGGAGAGATTCCGCCGCTGTCGCCAATACCGCGATCAGGAGAAGAGCTCTGCCAAGATCTCGGCGAACTCCTCCGTGAGCGGCGTGGTCGCGACCTTCGGCCAGAACGCGAAGAACTCCTGGCGGCGATGCGCGCCGGCGGCATCGATCAGCGGGATGCGCCTGATCACGGTGCCCGTCGCCCCATTGTCCGTACGCATCATGAGCGGAAGGAAGCCGCGGTTTCCCGCCACGAGCATACGCGCCTCGTCAAGCGTATCGGCATAGACGAACGGACAGTCGAAGTTGAGCACGTCGCGATGGTAGGAACGCTCCGTCTCGCGCTGATCCTCATCGGCAACGATGATGCAGGTCATACCCTTGAGGTCGGTGACGGTCACGGATTCGCGAAAAGCAAGCTCGCTGGCCTCTGAGGCCTCGATATAGGAGTAGCCCGTGAAAAGCGGGCGGTTCTCCCACTCATCGGAGAGCTGGCGGCGGCGATCGTTCACCAAAATGTCGAGCCGACCGGCGAGGATCGCCTCATGCAGCGCCTCGTGGTCACCCGCTCGGGCAGTTAGGATAACGTCCGGATGACGCCGGGCAAACGCGGCGAGTGCCGCCTGGAGCTCCCATCCGGCGTATCGGTTGAGATAGCCCACACGCAGCTGCACCGGCGCGCGCCGCAGGGCGCTGACTTCGAACTTGAGCCTCATCGCATCTTCAAGGATCTGCTGACCGCGCCGCGCGACCACTTCTCCCGCGCGTGTGAGGACGAAACCCCTGCCGCGTCGCTCGGTAAGCGGCGCACCGAGTTCCTTCTCAAGCGCCTTCACTTGCTGGGAAATGGCAGATTGCGATACATAGCACTTGTCTGCCGCCTCGTGAAAGCTGTGCGTGTTCGCGACCGCACAGAAGTACTCGAGCTGACGTAGGAGCATGGGACCTCCGATTCTCAAACCGCCCGTTCCGACGTGACTCGTAAGCCATTATCTATTTCAAAGTATAAGCAGTTCTTATCATTTACTCAATTTTTTCGAACTATTCATAAGCAACGAAGAACAATATGATTTTGTTACCGCAAAAAGCCGGTGCGCAGGGGAAGCGCCGATGATCAAGCGCCCATGGAGATGCCCGGCGGCACGCCCGCGCGCGGCGACCGAGACCCGTAAGCCCGGCATCGAGACCCGGAGTGGAGATGGTAACCGACCATGAACGACTTCACCTTTCAGAACACCACCAAGGTCCTTTTCGGAAGAGGACAGCTCGCGCATCTGGGCGAAGAGCTGGATGCCGCCGGCGCGAAGCGCGTGCTCATGGTTTACGGAGGCGGGTCCGTGAAACGCACCGGCACATACGACCTGGTGCACGGCCTGCTCGATAAAGCAGGCATCTCCACCTTCGAGCTCTCCGGGGTCGAGCCCAACCCGCGCCACACCACGGTGAACCGCGGCGTCGAGATCGCGCGCGGCAACGGCGTCGACGCCGTGCTCGCCGTAGGCGGCGGCTCGGTCATCGACTGCGCGAAGGCGGTCTCCGCGACCGTCCCGAGCGGTACCGACGATGTCTGGGACCTCGTGGAGGGACGTATCCCCTATCCCGAAGCGCTGCCCGTCTTCGTGGTGCTCACCATGGCGGGCACCGGATCGGAGATGACCAGAAGCGCCGTGATCTCGAACCTCGAAACGCGGGAGAAGCGCAGCATAGCCGGGCCGCAGATCCGTCCCGCGGTGGTGTTCGAGAACCCCGAGCTCACCTTCACGGTCGGCGCCTACCAGACCGCGTGCGGGTCGGTGGACATCATGTCGCACATCTTCGATGTGTCCTACTTCAGCGCCGACGGCAAGATGGACATGATCCGCCGCGTCCAGGAGGAGGTGCTGCGGACCGTCGTGCGCTTCGCGCCGGTCGCGATCGCGTCGCCCGACGACTACGACGCCCGCGCGAACCTCATGTGGGCCTCGAGCTGGGCTCTCAACAGCTTCATGACCTGCGGGATCCGCCAGAACACGGTATGCCACGCCATCGAGCACGAGCTCTCGGCGCACTATGACATCACCCACGGCCTGGGGCTCGCCATCATCACGCCACGCTGGATGCGCCATGTCCTCGCCAAGAATCCCGAGGTCACGGCACCGGCGTTCGCACGCTTCGGCACGCGCGTGCTCGATGTCCCCGCAGCGGAAGACGACCGAATCGCCGCGGGTCGAGCCATCGATGCCCTGGAGCGCCTCTTCTTCGAGACGCTCGGGCTCGAGCGCAGCCTCTCCGCGCTCGGGATCGACGACAGCCGCTTCGCGCAGATGGCGGCCCACGCCTGCAGGGAGCGCGGCTCGCTGCACGGCATCACCGATCTCGCGCCGCGGGACGTCGAGGAGATCCTGCGCGCCTGCCTGTAGAAATCGGACGCTGTCACGGAACGAAAGGAGCGCACACCATGCAGAACGGGAGCCTTGAAAACGGGACCGCCCCCCAGAGATCGAACACGCCCAAGATCACCGAATTCGCCCGCGCCTACCACGAGCGGATGTTCCCGGGTTACGAGAGCGACTTCGCCCGCACCGACCCCGAGTTCATCGAGCGCTTCGATAACTGGGCGTTCGACGAGGTCCTGCACGCCCCGCTTCGCCCGGACACCGAGCCGCTGTCCGACCGCGTCCGCTTCATGGCGATCCTCGCCGCCCTCGTGGGATGCCAGGGCATCGACGAATTCCGCGCGATGGTCCCGGCGGCACTTGAAATGGGCGTGGGCCCCGTTGAGGTGAAGGAGATCGTCTACCAGGCGAGCGCCTACCTGGGCATCGGACGCGTCTTCCCCTTCCTCAAAGCCGTGAACGAGGTCTTCGAGGCGCGCGGCATCGAGCTGCCCCTCCCCTCCCAGGCGACGACCGAGCCCGATTGCGAGAGCCGCGTACAGGCGGGCGAGGCGGCGCAGGTGGAGATCTTCGGCGAGGGCATGAGGGGCTACGCCGAGGCGGGCGACCCCGCTTATCCTGAAATCAACCGCTGGCTCGCCTGCAACTGCTTCGGCGACTGGTACACGCGCGGAGGCCTCAACCTCGCCGAACGCGAGCTCATGACCTTCTGCTTCCTTTCCGCTCAAGGAGGATGCGAACCGCAGCTCGCAAGCCACGCCGCGGCGAACATGCGCATGGGTAACACCAAGGAGCTGCTGCTCGCCGTCGCGTGTGCGACCCTGCCGTTCATAGGCTACCCGCGCACGCTCAACGCCATCCGCTGCATCGAGCAGGCAGCCTCCTAGGTGACGGCACGAGCCCGCCCACCGTAGGTGACGCATGACAGCTGATCGCAAATCGGCCGATGAGGGAAACGGATGGCGATAACATGAAGAAGGTCCTGGTCATCGAGGGAAGCCCGCGCAGGAACGGGAACTCGCGCCGCCTGGCGGAAGCGTTCTGCCGCGGCGCGCGCGAAGCGGGACACGCGGTCGAGACGGTCGCGCTCGCCGGTCTCACGATCGGCGATTGCCGCGGGTGCGACGCCTGCCGGCAAGGGAGCGACCGCTGCGTGCTGCAAGACGACATGGCGCCGATCGCGCGGGCGATGCTCGAGGCCGATGTCATCGCGCTTGCCACGCCGGCCTACTTCTACACCTGGAGCGCGCTCATGAAAGCGGTTGTCGACCGCACCTATGCGATCGAGCACCAGCTCGTGAACACCGACTTCTACCTTCTCGCCACCGGGGCGGCCGCTGACGAGAGCTACTTCGGTCATCTGGTAGAGGCGTTCTCCCTCTACGTGAGGTGCCTGCGCGCGGGCGGGAACCGCGTCGCGGGGCGCGTCCTCGCGCCGCGCGCGAAGAAGGCGGACGCCATCGAGGACGAGGCGCTCGCAGCCGCCTACCGCCAGGGGCTCTCCGTGTAGCGGAAATCGGGCGGAAGGACCCCGACGCCGGCTCCTAGCGCAGGATGTAGGCGTCCGCGATCTCGCCGTAGAGCGCCGTGTGGACCACGGGCGGCTCACCGGGGGCGGCGGCGGGGTAGATGGAGTCGCGCAGCTCCGCCGGCATGAGCGAGGTGTCCTGATCGCGTCGGTAGATGATGCGGCACTCGAGCGTGAGCGGCAGCTCGGCGACGGCGGGTGATGCGACCGCGCGCCCGTCGACCAAGGTGATGCCGTACGCCGCGACCTTGTCGTGGTCGCGGCCGCTCGTGCGCCCGCAGCCGGCCAGAATCTCGCCCGCGCGCTTCCGGTCGGCTCCGTCGTCGGCGACGGGGTCGGGCATGCTCACCGTGAAATCGTCGACGGCGTCCAGCAGGGCGTGCGTGAAGCGGTCGGTGCGGATGTAGGCGATGAAGATCGGACGGCGCCACTCGATGCCGAGCATCCCCCATCCGATCGTCATGGTGTTCACGCGCTCGGGTGTCCGCACCGTGAAGAGCGCGCCGCGCTTGAGCTCGCGCAGGATATCCGTTGCCCGCTCGATGATGTCGATCTGTTCCCGTTCCATGGGGTGCCTCCGTTCGTACCGTTCCGTTCGCGTCGATCCGACCTTGATGCTACCAGCTTGCCCGCCGGACCGCACCACGTGCCTGGGCAGCCGGGCGCGCGCGTTACGGCAGCGGAGCCCCGAACCAGTCCTCGATCATGTGGCGCGCGATGGAGGCGCGACCGGGCAGCTCGACCTCGCCCGCCGCGACGGCGGCGGCAAGCTCGTCGCGCGAGAACCAGCGCGCGCCGTCGACCTCGTCGCCGTCGACGCGCACCGAACCCGCCGCCGCGTGGGCCCGG
>CASFIQ010000043.1 GCA_949294785.1 uncultured Collinsella sp. | reverse complement strand
CCGCCGGCATCCGTTCCGACATGCGCCGGCATCGCCTATGGTGTAGACAGCAGGCGATCGCGGGCGGTGATCGGTCATCGCGCCGCGCGGGAACGGAGGCGTCGGCATGGCAGGGGAGCGGGAAAGGTCTTCCGGAAGAAGCGGGACGGCGGAGCCCCGCACCTCGGCGCGCGGTGTCGGCGGGGCTGCCCACGGGGACCTTGCCGGCTCTTCCGGCGCGGTGCGGCCGGGTCGTCTTCCCGTCGATTTGGTCATCGCCTGGGTCGCATTCGTCGCACTCGTCGCGGCGACGGTTCTTCTGCAGGTCATGGTCGGCTCGGGTGCGGAGGGCGCTGACGCGGAGGGCTTCGCGTGGTTCGCGCCCGCAGGCTGGATGCGCCTGATCCTGATCCCGCTCTATGCCGGTGTGGCCGCCTGGCTCGCGTTCGCCACGCGCCGGGCGATGTCGGTCGCGCGGCACGCCCCCGTATCCGCGCTCACCATGGGCGGCGTCGCGGTTCTCGGCGTGCTCGACCTTGCCGCGCTCATCCTCGACCGCTTCGCCCTGGAACCCGCCGTTCTGGTGCTGACGCTCGCCTGCTGGGCGGCGTCGGGCTTCGTCTTCGTGCGCGAGCGCGCCACCGGCGCGCGCAGCCGCTTCATGCCCTTCGCGCTCTACCTGGGGTGGAACACGGTGCGCATCGCCTGCGCGGTGGGTGCGCTCATCACGGTCGCCCCCGCCGACGAGCCCGGTGTCGCCGCGCCGCTCGCGACGATCGCCATCATGATCGTGCTGGCGATCCTGGCGTTCCTCATGCGCCGTCTGTGCGACGACTACATCTTCGGTGCCGCCGTGGCGTGGTGCTTCGTCGCGGAGGTCGCGCACCTTGCGGGCGCCTCGATGTTCTGGACGGTCGCCGCCGCCATCGCGGGCGCTGCGGGCATCTTCTTCGCGCTGGCGCCGTGGGAGCGCTTCCGCCGGCCGGTCAGTAGCGACCGCGCAGGGAGTACCAGCCGCCCGAGTGCTCGACCTCAAGCGGGACCTCGAACAGATCGGACATCGTCGCGCTCGTGAGGAGCTCGTCCTTGGGCCCGTCGCCCACCACGCGGGCGTCCTTGATAAGAAGCACACGCCCGATCGCGGGGATGATGTCCTCGGGATAGTGCGTCACCAGCACGATGGAGCGCCCCTCCTCCGCCAGCAGGCGCATGGTGCGGCGCACGTGGTACATGCCCTCCGGGTCGAGGCCGGTGCAGGGCTCGTCGAAGATGAGGATCTTGGGGTCGCTCATGAGCTCGCGCGCCACCAGGACGCGGCGCACCTGGCCGGTGGAGAGGGTCATGACGTCGCGATGCGCGAGCTCCCCGATACCGAGGCGCTCGAGGGCGTCGGCCGCTTGGGCGCGCTGGGCGGCGCTCGCCTCCACATGGCGGGGCATCCCCAGCGTGCCGAAGATGCCGCCCAGCACGATGTCGATCACGGGCAGGTGCACGCGCACCTGGTCGTGCATGGTGGCGGACACGATGCCGAGCGCGCGCTTGATATCGGTGAGGAGCGGCCGCGCGCATCCCCTGAAGCGCACGGGCGGCTCGTCGCGGTGCATGGGCATGATCTCGCGTGTGAGCAGCTGGATAAAGGTGGATTTGCCCGCGCCGTTGGGGCCGAGAAGCGCCACGTGCTCGCCCTCCGCCAGGTCGAAGCGGTCGACCTGCAAGATCGTGCGCCCGGCGCGGACCACCTGGGCGTCGCGGATTTGGAAGAGCGGGGCGGGGGCGTCGGTGTTGCTGGCGGCTTCGGGCATGGGTCGTCCTCCTCGCGTTTCGCCTGCTGCCGTGCGGGACCGTGCCCCGCGGCGGTCCCATCCACGTTACCACCGTCGGCTTGCTCGCGTCGGCGGCCCGTCCGTACGCCCCGTCGCGCGTTACACGCCGGAAACCTTCACGCGGGCGTCTGCTATGATGCTGGCCAATCACGCAACAACGTGCATCGTGCCGGCACCGTGCCTTGCGGCATCGGTTTTCGGCATCGCGAGAAGGGACGTGCCATGTCCGAGATGCTCACGCTCGACGCCTTCGAGGAGGCCTCCGTCAAGGTCAAGGAGGTCACGCAGGAGACCAAGCTCGTGGAGAGCCCGTTTTTCAGCGAGCAGAGCGGCAACCGCGTGTGGCTGAAGCCCGAGAACATGCAGCGCACCGGCGCCTACAAGGTGCGCGGCGCCTATTACAAGATCTCGACCATGGACCCCGACGAGCTCGCGCGCGGCATCATCACCGCGAGCGCCGGCAACCACGCCCAGGGCGTGGCGTTCGCCGCCAGCCGCGCCGGCGCCCGTTCGGTGGTGGTCATGCCCACCACCACGCCCCTCATCAAGGTGGAGCGCACCAAAGGTTACGGCGCCGAGGTGGTGCTCTCCGGTGATGTGTACGACGAGAGCTGCGATTTCGCGCTCGAGCTCGCCGAGCGCGAGGGGCTGACGTTCATCCATCCCTTCAACGACACGACCGTCGCCACGGGCCAGGGCACCATCGCCATGGAGATCGTCTCCGAGCTGCCGCTGGTGGACACGATCCTCGTGCCTGTGGGCGGCGGCGGCCTCGCGTGCGGGGTCGCGACCTTCGCGAAGCTTTACAACCCCAAGATCCGTGTGATCGGTGTGGAGCCCGCCGGCGCGCCTTCGCTCACCCGCGCGCTCGAGGCGGGGCGCCCCGTGAAGCTGGGACACGCCAACACCATCGCCGACGGCACCGCGGTGCTCGAGGTGGGCGATAAGGTCTTCCCGTACCTGCAGGAGAACCTCGACGACGTGATCTGCGTGCCGGATGACGAGCTCATCGTGGCGATCCTCGATATGGAGGAGAACCACAAGATGATCGCCGAGAACTCAGGCCTGCTCACCGTGGCGGCGCTCAAGCACCTCGCGCCGGAGAACCGCCGTGTGGTCTCGATCCTCTCGGGCGGCAACATGGACGTCATCACCATGTCCTCGGTGGTGAGCCACGGCCTCATCCAGCGCGGGCGCATCTTCACGGTGAGCGTGCTTCTGCCCGACCGCCCCGGCATGCTGGTGAAGGTCGCCTCCGCGATCGCCGAGGCCAACGGCAACGTGATCAAGCTCGAGCACAACCAGTTCGTCTCGACCAACCGCAACGCCGCCGTGGAGCTGCGCGTCACGATCGAGTCGTTCGGCGAGGAGCACAAGGGGCAGATCGTCGAGGCGCTGCGCGCGGCGGGTTTCGACCCCGAGGTCGTCCAGACCGCGCTGTAGGTTTTTGCTTCTCGCAACGTCGACGGCCATCTGAGTTCACGGAAGCCGGGCGCCGGCAGCGATTTGGTTGCGCGCCGACCGCCGCGTGCGGCACGGGCGCGCGACGACCGCGCGTGCGACACGGGCGTCCGCCGATCGCTGTTTGGGAGGGACTCCCGGTGATAGGCGTTTGTGGCGGTTTCGAGGAGATGTATCCGCCAAGCAGCGGGAAAACTGCTCGTTTAGCCAGGTAAAACCTTGTGGAAAACATCAGTTGAATAATCAAATATGTGTTTGAATAATCTCTTTCAGGTGGATATCGCACGATTGACGCGATTTTACGGGGCGGCATGAATCAATAGAATATATGTTCCTTAACAGAATCGCTGCTTATACGGGCCGCGGCAGGAGCTCCTCAGTGACGTTTTCCACATCTGACAGGAATCTGACCAGAATCTGACCGCGCTCGGACGCGGCGGTTTTCCCTGACCGCATGCGGCGTGTGGAAAACCGGGCCGCCCGGGCGTTGTTCTGTTTTGGATGCCCATGTTCTGCTGCGGGTACACCATTCGCATGGGTACACGCATCTTTTTCGGCGGTACAACCTCGATGCAGCATCTCCGCCTGTTCGCGCCGAAGGACCGGCCGTTTCCCTCAAGCGACGGCCCGCCTCGGGTATCGAGTTTCGAGCGGCGCCCTTCCGGCGCGATCCTGCCTCCTGCGATGCTGGACCGTCTCGCTCGCATCAAAGGCACGCTTCATCTGTATGTTGGAGACGAGCGGTCGCGCGCCGTCGCGAGGCGCCATCTCGAGCAGAGTCCTATCGTCACCGATGGTGTTGTTCGTCGCGTCAGTATTCATGTGCTGTCCGGGGAGCTCGCACCACGGTCGTTTCTCGAGGTGGCTGATGGCGTCTATATGGCATCCCCTCAACTCACGTTCCTGCAGACTGCTGCCGACGCATCAGTGGCGCGCCTCACGCGCTACGGTTTCGAACTCACGGGTTACTATGCCCTCGATCGGCAGTCGGCGTATGGTTGCGAGGCGCGCGAGCCGCTTATCTCGACACGCGAACTTCTCAAGTATCTTGACCTGACGAAAGAGAGGGGGCTTGCCCCGAACGGCATGAAGCGTGCCCGGGTCGCCGCTCGCATGGCGATGGATGGGTCTCGTTCCCCGCGTGAATCTGAGAGCGCGATCCTCTTGACGTTTCCGTGCTCGCGCGGCGGGTATGGGGTGCGTCGCCCCGATTCCCTCAACCGTCGCATAGAGCCTCCGCCTTTCATGCGCCCAGTTGTGACGCAGCGGTATTACGAGGTCGATATGTTCTGGTCGCGGAGGGCGGGTAGGACCGTGCGGGGTGCGGGTACGCTTGGAACGGGCGTCGAGTATGACGGGCGCAGATCGCATCGCGATGTCGATCATGACAAACTGCGTCGCGACGAGCTCAAAACGCTCGGCGTCGAGCTGTTTATCCTGAACGATGCGATTCTGCGCGACGTCGATCGTCTGGACGCTTTCGCCCGACGCCTCATGTCGGCACTTGGGCAACGCTATCGGGCTCCGCGCGCCGGGAAGTACCCCGAGCGGAGGTTGCGCCTGCGGCATGAGCTACTGGGAGAGAAGCTGATCACCGGTGACGACGCGCCGTGGTGCAGGGCGTTGGCGCGCTGATGCGGCGCCTGCCGGGGCGTTGCTGCGTTGAGGGGCATTCTCGTCTGGGTGAGCCTTGTTCTGTTGCATCACGTTTTGATGCATCTCGTCAGACGCGTATTTCGAAGCTCTGCTTGGGTGGTCAAGTTTTTCGATAGCTTACGCGGTAGCGGAAAGAAAGGCCAGCTCAGGGATGTAAGTTATTCCGCGTGTCAATTTACTATGCAGATGATTGGGTCTTGATGAAATCAAAAGTGCAGGTAAATCGCCCATCGCTGTGCTGAGGGGGCGTAAGCTATCGAAATAATTGGGCGCATAGGGGGTTTGCAACGAAAGCTATCGAAAAAAATGTCCCCTACCGACGTCCGTCGGGAACGCTTGTCGACAACGGCACGGCGATAGAAGCGCGGTCAGAGCCGCTGCCCGTAGCGCTTTCGGCGATAGAGAGGCGACTACGGCAACTGCCGGCAGCGGTCTACCGAGGGGTGACCGCTGCCGGCAGGCCGGCGCAATATCCATGGTGCAGCCGCGATGGAGCCTCGCCGGATGCGCGGGCGCGCGGCGGTTACTGTTCGAGCTTCTCGGCCGCTTCCGTCATGAGCTCCATGATCGGCAGGTGCTGCGGGCAGACGCTTTCGCATTGACCGCAGGAGATGCATTCGCTTGCGCGGCCGGAGCCCTGGCGCAGCAGCCCCTTGTAGAACATCTTGGGACGGCTGTCGCCGGGGTAGAGGCGGGCGGTGTTGAGCGCACGGATCACGTCGGGGATATGGATGCCCGCGGGGCAGCCGTCGGTGCAGTAACGGCAGGCGGTGCAGGGCACCAGGGGCATGTCCTGCATGGCGCGCACCACGTCGGCGATCACCGCGCGGTCGGCATCGGTCAGGGGCTCGAACGAGCGGAAGGTCGCGAGGTTCTCCTCCATCTGCCGCGGTTCCGACATGCCCGAGAGGATGGTCATGACCCCGTCGAGCGAACCGACGAAGCGCAGTGCCCACGAGGCGGGCGTGGCGTCCGGGCGCGCGGCGCGGAACTTCTCCTCCAAGGCCGGTTCCATGTTGGCGAGGGTTCCGCCCTTGATGGGTTCCATCACGATGATGGGGATCCGCCGCTCGTGCAGGATCTCGTAGAGCCTGCCGGATTGCACCACCTGGTTGTTCCAATCGGCGTAGTTGAGCTGGATCTGCACGAACTCCACCTCGGGATGCGCGTCGAGCACCTGCTCCAGGAGCTCCGGCGACCCGTGGAACGAGAAGCCGAAGTGCCGGATGCGCCCCGCGGCCTTCTGCTCCATCGCCCAGCGGAAGCAGTCGAGCCGTTCGTAGGTCTGGTAGTGCCCGCCGTCCTCCAGGCTGTGGAGCAGGTAGAAATCGAAGAAGCTCACGCCGCAACGGTCCAGCTGCTCGCTGAAGATGCGGTCGCGGTCCTCTGCCGTCTCGAGCGCCCAGGCGGGCAGCTTCGTCGCCAGGCGGAACCGCTCGCGCGGGTAGCGCTCGGTCAGCATCTCCTTCACGACGCGCTCGGAGTTCCCGCCATGGTAGACGTAGGCGGTATCGAAGTAGTTGAAGCCGGCCTCCAGGTAGGCGTCGACCATCGTGCGCACGGCATCGACGTCGATGGCGCCGTCGCGCTGCGGTAGGCGCATGAGACCGAATCCGAGCTTGGGCATGTCTTTGATTTCTTCGGGGGTCATGGTGTGCTCCTTTGCTGGTGTCGATGGCGTGTGGGTCTGTTGAGGTTGCCGCCCAGTCGGGCTCGAGCGGTTTGCCGCCCCGGCAGCGCGCGGGCGCATGCGCGCCGCCGTCTGCGGGCGCGCCCGCGCACCCTTACCCGAGCAGGCCGAAGTGCGCCAGGCCCGTGGCGACGCCGTCTTCGAAGACGCTGTCGGTCACGTAGCCGGCATGCTCCTTCACCATGTCGAAGGCGTTGCCCATCGCGACGAAGGTCTCGACGGCGTCTGCCATGGGCAGGTCGTTCTCCGAATCGCCGAAGGCGTAGGTGTTCTGGCGCCCGTGGCCCAGGTGCTCGAGGACGAGCTCGATACCGGAGCGCTTGTTCATCCCCTTGAGGGTGAACTCGCGGATGCCCTGGCCCATGTCCGCCGTGTCGAAGTGCTCGAGGAGCTCCGGCAGCACCGGGGCGAGGTTGGCGCTCTGGTCTCCGCGCAGGACGAACTTGCTGAAGCCCCCCAGGCTCTCGGCGATACCGACGAGTTCCGGCACGGTGCGCACAAGCGGGCGGTTCCTCAGGACCGCGTCGTGTTCGGGGTAGAGCGATGCCCCTTCGCCCGCGGCCTCGTAATCGACATCCAGCCCCGCTGAGCTCATCATGGTCGCGACGCGCTCCAGCAGCCCGGCGGGAATGGTCACCTGACGCAACACCTCGCCCCGTGCCTCCACGTAGGCGCCGGCGAGGCAGATGAAGCCATCGGGCTCGAGATCGAGCAGCGCTTGCTGCAGGAACGCCTTGGGGCGTCCGGTGGAGATGAAGGCGAGATGCCCCTGTTCGTGCAGCTTGGCGAAGGCTTCGACAACGGCGGGGCGGGGCTCGATGGGCTTGCGCGCCGCCGGCGCCGGGACGGCGGGAGGCTCCTCGCCCCGCTCGCGCGCCGCCGCGATCAGCTTCTCGCGCTCGCGCTGCTCCTTCAGGAAGTCCCGCCCGGGAACGAGCAGGGTCCCGTCGATGTCGAAGAAGATGACAGCCCGATTTGCCGTGCTGCCTTCGAATGTCGTTGCCATGGTCGCCACCGTGTCCCTTCAGCAGGCTTTCCGACGCACGGCGGATTTCTCGGCCGGCGTGCGTCGGTCGCCGTCTCCTGTGTTTTGGGGAAACAATAGGCGGTGCCGGTGAAACGCGGTTTCGTGACAGCGCCCGACGGGGCGCTTCCGCGTTTCGCGATGGGCGAATCCCATGCCCGGGTACGTTGGAGCCGCATCGGTCCGCGCCCGCTCGGTGCAGACGGGGCCCTATGGCTTGATGCCCGTCCGGTTGGTCTCAGTCGCCTGTGAGAAGCCGGTCTTGTCATCGAGGTTGCGCCGATAGTCGCGGGCGAAGATGCAACCGTACAGGGCATCGAGCAGAAAAGCGGTCGACGCCTCGGTGGAGAAGGTGCCGATCTTCGCGTACAGGCGCTCGCGCGTGAGGATCGTCAGGGTCGTATCGGCATGCGCGCGCAGGAAGTTGCCCCCTTCGCTGGTGATGGCGAGGACCTTCGCGCCGCCGGCGCGCGCATCGGGGAGGTAGCGCAGCAGGTTCGACGCGGTGCTCGAGCCGGCATAGGATGCGATGACCAGGCAATCGCCTTTGTGCGCGCGCTTTGCGGTGTGGGCGAAATTATCCTCCGCCGGCATGATGGCGGTGATGCCGATCTGGAAGAGCCTGCGCGAGAACGATTCGAGCATGGGCTGGTTGAACCCGTACCCCATAAGGAAGATCCGCTGTGCGGACAGGAGCATCTCGCACGCCCGCTCGAGATCGGCGATATCGAGGCGCTCCGCGGTGAGCAGCGTGCTCTCCGCCCGCACCTGGGCGATCGAGTGCGCGATATCCCGCGCGAAGGCGCCGTCGCCGAAGGGAAGGCTGTGGTCGACGGAGGAGTCGATCTGCCGCTGGCGGTCGATCTCGCGCGCGTACGCCGCAGAGAACGCGCGCCAGCCGCTGTAGCCGAGCTGCTTGGCGACGCGCACGAGCGTGGGCTTCGAGGTATAGGTCTCGGCGGCGATATCCGCCATCGTGAGCTGGTCGAATCGGTCGGCGTTCTCGATGAGGAAGACCCCGACGACGCGTCGCGCGTCGTCGTGCTGGCGGGCGAGCTGCTCCAGGCGCTGCGAGATGAGCATGGCACCTCCGGTCGCGGTCGGGTTCGGTGGGCTCCGCGTGTTCGCGTGCGCTTCGCCCGTCCGCACGCCCCATCCGTGCTCGATGTGGCAGGTGCCGGCGGGCGCTTGCACGTTTCCTGTATTGGTATGTTAGCGCTTCGATGCCTCCTGTTCGCGCCGCTCGGTTCGCCGTACGCGCCGTTTGCCGAATGGCGTGTTTCCGACTGGTTACCGTTTGCGCATACCAGTAGCTGCCGAGATGCCTTCGGCGATACTTGCCGAACTCAGCAAATGCGACGACAGGGCGAGTACCGGACGCGCGTGCCACAGCGAGCGGGGGAGCGTGAGAACCCGCGGCGCCGGTCGGGAACATACCCTCGAGCAGCTCGGCTGAACGCGCGCCCACGATGCGGGAGATCCCCGCGATGCCGTGAGGCGCGCCGGTACGCCGCGCCGGAGCCCCCGTTACCGGGCATCGTATCGAGGTCCTGGCCTCGCATTTCCTGAAGAGCGGGATGCAAGGGCCGGTGGCGTGGAACGCGTCGCCGCCGCGCCCGAAGACGGGAAGCGAGGACTCCATGCAACTGAGAAGCGATGCCGTGAAGAAGGGGCTGGCCAGAGCGCCCCACCGCAGCCTCCTCAAGGCCGACGGCCTTACCGACGAGGAGCTCGACCGACCGCTGGTCGCGGTGGTCTCGGCGCAAAACGAGGTCATTCCTGGGCATATCCACCTGGATAAGATCGCCGAGGCCGTGAAGGCAGGCGTTCGCATGGCGGGCGGCACGCCGCTTCAGGTCAACACGATCGGCGTGTGCGACGGCATCGCCATGAACCATGCGGGCATGCGCTACTCGCTCACCAGCCGCGAGGTCATCGCGGACTCGGTGGAGTGCGCGGTCGAGGGGCACCAGTTCGACGCGATGGTGCTCATTCCCAGCTGCGACAAGATCGTGCCGGGCATGCTCATCGCCGCGGCGCGCCTCGATATCCCCACCATGCTCGTCTCGGGCGGCCCCATGCTCGCCGGGCACGACAAGAAGGGTTGCCAGACCGATCTGAACACGCTCTTCGACGCCGTGGGCGCCGTCACCGCGGGCACCATGACGCCCGAGGAGTGCGCGTGGCTGGAGAACACCGCCTGCCCCACCTGCGGCAGCTGCTCGGGCATGTTCACCGCGAACTCCATCTGCTGCCTCGCCGAGGCGCTGGGGCTGGCGCTTCCCGGCAACGGCACCGTGCCCGCCGTGTACTCCGAGCGCATTCGCCTTGCCAAGAAGACGGGCATGAAGGTGATGGAGCTTATCGAGCGCGGCGTCACGGCGCGCGACATCCTGAACGAGAAGAGCGTCTACAACGGCATGGTGCTCGATATGGCCTTCGGCGGCTCGACCAACACCATGCTGCATCTCACCGCGATCGCGCAGGCGGCCGGATGCCCCGTGACCATGGCCGATTGGGACGAGGTCTCGGCGAAGACCCCCAACATCGTGCGCATCGCGCCCGCCTCGAACCTGCACATCGAGGACCTGAACGCCGTGGGCGGCATCTCCGCGATCATGGGCGAGCTGGGGCGCGCCGGGCTGCTCAGGGGAGATGCGCTCACCTGCCACGGCACCGTGGACGAGTGGGTTGCGGCGGCGCCCGAGGCGGATGGCGAGATCGTGCGCACGGTGGGCGACCCCTTCTCGCCCACGGGCGGCCTCAAGGTCATGAAGGGCAGCCTCGCGCCCGACTGCGGCGTGGTGAAGAAGAGCGCCTGCGCACCCGATATGTGGCACTTCTCGGGCAGGGCGCGCGTCTTCGATAGCGAGGAGGACGCCTGCGAGGCGATCTTCGGCGGCAAGATCCAGGCGGGCGACGTGGTGGTCATCCGCTACGAGGGGCCTGCCGGCGGTCCGGGCATGCGCGAGATGCTGACGCCCACCTCGGCCATCTGCGGCATGGGGCTCGATCATTCGGTGGCGCTCATCACCGACGGGCGCTTCTCCGGCGCGAGCAAGGGCCCGTGCATCGGGCACGTGAGCCCCGAGGCCGCGGCGGGCGGCCCCATCGCCCTGGTCGAGGAAGGCGATGCGATCGATATCGATATCGAGGCGGGGACGCTCGATCTGCGCGTCGCGGACGAGGAGCTCGAGCGCCGGCGCGCCGCGTGGCAGCCGCCCGCGCCCAAGTACACCACCGGCGTGCTCTCGCGCTATGCGAAGCTCGTCACGAGCGCAGACAAGGGGGCGTATCTCTCGTGAGCGACCAGAACACCCATGCCGGCACCCCGTCGAGCGCCCCGGCGGCGCGCGTCGCGGGAAGCCCGCGAACCCCGGACATGCCCGATGACATCCGCCAGCACCTCTGCTCGAGCGCCGTTGCGGCGGCGGACGGGGCGGGGGACGGCACCACGCGCGAGGAGCGCCTGGCGCTGAAGGAGCTCGCCTTCTCGGGCAAGCCCTTCGGGCCGGGCAGCGCGACCGAGCACGAGGGCAAGACCATGACCGGCGCCCAGGCGATCATCGCGAGCCTCGAGGCCGAGGGCGTCGACGTGCTCTTCGGCTATCCCGGCGGCCAGGCCATCAAGATCTACGACGCGCTGTACGACTCCACCAAGATCCGCCATATCCTGGCGCGCCACGAGCAGGCGGCCGTGCACGAGGCGGACGGCTACGCGCGGGCGACCGGGCGCGTGGGCGTGGTGCTGGTGACGAGCGGCCCGGGTGCGACCAACACGGTCACGGGCATCGCCACCGCGTACATGGACTCGGTGCCGCTCGTGGTCATCACCGGCCAGGTCACGCGCGGCGTCATCGGCACCGACGCGTTCCAGGAGGCCGATATCGTGGGCATCACCATGCCCGTGGTGAAGCACAGCTACCTGCTGCAGAGCAACGACGACCTCACCCGCACGTTCCGCGAGGCGTTCTACATCGC
>CASFIQ010000042.1 GCA_949294785.1 uncultured Collinsella sp. | reverse complement strand
AGGATTCCCGCGCCACCTGCCGCCTCGTGCGACTGCCGCAGCCGCTCCTCACCGAAAAAGACCTCTCTCGCATCGCCTCGATCGATCATGCGGATTTCCACGTGGCGCGCTTCCGCGCCGTGTTCGCGCGCGGCGCAGGCGAGGGCGCGCTCGCGCACGCACTCGACACGCTCACCCATGAGGTCGAACGCGCGGTGCGCGCCGGCGCCAACATCGTGATTCTCTCCGACCGCGCCGAAGCGGACGAGGTGCCCATACCGTCTCTGCTCGCAGTCGCCGCAACGCACCACCACCTCATGCGCGCCGGCGTGCGCACCTTCGCCGACATCGTGGTGGAGACAGGTGACGCGCTCTCTGCCCATGACCTGGCCGCGCTGGTGAGCTACTCTGCGAGCGGCATCTATCCTTACGGCGCACATGCCGAGATACGACGCCTCGCCGATAAGGGAGACCTTATCGCGCCGGACGGTCATGCGCTCACCGCCGACGAGGCCATCGACAACTATCAGCGCGCCGCGTGCGCGGGCATCGTATCGATCATGTCCAAGATGGGCATCTCCACGGCGCAGAGCTACCATTCCGCCCAGATCTTCGAGGCGGTGGGGCTCGCCGACGATCTTGTGGCGCGTCACTTCACCGGCACCGTGAGCCGCGTGGGCGGCCTTGGTATCGACGATGTGCAGCGCGAGCTCGAGGAGCGCTTCGATGCTGCGCAGGCGCTTCTCGCAAGCCCCGCCCCCGACCAGCTCCCCACCCTCGGTCTCACCAGATGGCGCCCCGGTCGCGGCGAGGACCACCTCATCGATCCCCAGGTCATCTACACGCTGCAACGCGCCTGCCGCGAGGGAGACTACGGGCGCTTCCTCTCCTACAGCGAACTGTTGCGGCGCCCCGGCCGTGCCGTGCGCCTGCGCGATCTGCTGGATTTCGACACCGCCGGACGCACGCCCGTCCCCCTCGATGAGGTTGAGGACGCGCGCCAGATCGTGCGGCGCTTCAACACCGGCGCCATGTCATTCGGCTCGATCAGCCGCGAGGCCCACGAATGCATGGCAATCGCCATGAACCGTCTGCACGGGCGCTCGAACTCCGGTGAGGGCGGCGAGGACCCGCGCCGTGAGACGCCGCTCGCGAACGGCGACTCCAAGAACTCCGCCATCAAGCAGGTGGCCTCGGGGCGTTTTGGCGTGACGAGCCGCTACCTCGTCTCCGCCTCGGAGATCCAGATCAAGATGGCGCAGGGCGCCAAGCCCGGCGAGGGTGGGCATCTGCCCGGTAAGAAGGTCTACCCCTGGGTAGCCGAGGTGCGCCGCTCCACTCCGGGCGTCGGTCTCATCTCGCCGCCGCCGCACCACGATATCTACTCCATCGAGGACCTCGCCGAGCTCATCTTCGACCTCAAGTGCGCGAACCCCCAGGCGCGCATCAGCGTGAAGCTCGTGTCTGAGGCGGGCGTGGGCACCATCGCCACCGGCGTGGCCAAAGGCGGCGCCAACAAGATTCTCATCTCGGGGCATAACGGTGGATCGGGCGCGGCGCCGCGCGACTCCATCTGGCACGCGGGACTCCCGCTTGAGCTCGGCCTCGCCGAGACGCAGCAGACCCTTGTCATGAACGGTTTGCGCTCGCGCGTGGTGCTCGAGGCGGACGGCAAGCTCATGGACGGCACCGACGTCGCTGTCGCGTGCCTGCTGGGCGCCGAGGAGTTCGGCTTCGCCACCATGCCGCTCATCGCCATGGGCTGCCTCATGCAGCGCGACTGCCACCAGGACACCTGCCCGGCGGGCATCGCCACGCAGAACTGCCAACTGCGCCGGGGCTTCGCCGGCGCGCCCGAGCATGTGGAGCATTTCATGCTCTTCGTGGCCGAGCAGCTGCGGGCCGTCATGGCGCGCCTTGGATTCCGTACCGTCGAGGAGATGGTCGGCCATGTCGAATGCCTCCGCCAGGTGGAGGTGCCGCGAAACCGCAAGGCGAACCTCATCGACCTCTCCTGCGTGCTCGCGCCGACGCACTGCACCTTCGGCGCGCGCATCCCCGGTGCGGACGCCACACACTACCTGCCCGAGATGGCCGCAGACGCCGGGCTCGAGCGCACACTCGACGCGACGCTCCTCATCCCCCATACCGCAGGCGCCCGCGCGCACCTGCGCCCCGCGCGGTTCGCGGTGGATATCGACAACATCAACCGCTGCGTGGGCACCATGCTCGGCAGCGAGGTCACGCGCGCCCACCCCGAGGGGCTGCCCGAGGGCTCCCTCACCGTCGACGCCACGGGCGCTGCCGGCCAGAGCTTCGGCGCCTTCCTCCCCTGCGGCGTGACGTTGAACGTCGTGGGCGATGCGAACGACTACTTCGGCAAGGGGCTTTCGGGCGGCGTCGTCACGGTGCGCCCGCATGGCCGCGCCACCTACAAGTTCGACGAGAACGTCATCGTGGGCAACGTCGCCTTCTTCGGCGCCACGGGCGGCAGGGGCTTCGTGAACGGTCTTGCCGGTCAGCGCTTCGCGGTGCGCAATTCGGGAGCGACGCTCGTGGTGGAGGGTGTTGGCGCCCATGGCTGCGAGTACATGACCGGCGGGCGCGTGCTCGTGCTGGGCGAGGTGGGACTCAACTTCGCCGCAGGCATGACCGGCGGGCTCGCCTATGTGTACGACGAGCGCGGCACGCTTGAGCAGCGTTGCAATACCGAGCTCGTCCG
>CASFIQ010000041.1 GCA_949294785.1 uncultured Collinsella sp. | reverse complement strand
GTCGATGATCTGGATGCGGTAAGCCGGACCCTCGCCCGCCTTGCCGCCCTTGTGCCAGAAGCACGTGGTGGCGGCGGAGGTGATGGTCACGCCGCGCTCCTGCTCCTGGACCATCCAGTCCATGGTAGCGGCGCCCTCGTGGACCTCGCCGATCTTGTGGGTCTTGCCGGTGTAGTACAGGATGCGCTCGGTCGTGGTGGTCTTGCCAGCATCGATGTGAGCCATAATGCCGATGTTGCGGGTATCGGCAAGGTTGTACTTCTTCTTCGCCACTTTCATTCCTCCTGAGAATTACCAGCGGTAGTGCGAGAACGCACGGTTAGCCTCGGCCATCTTGAAGACGTCCTCGCGGCGCTTGATGGAGGCGCCCACGCCGTTGGAGGCGTCGAGGATCTCGTTCGCCAGACGCTCGGCCATGGTCTTCTCCTTGCGGGCACGCGAGAAGTTGACGATCCAACGGATGGCGAGCTGCGTGGAGCGACGGGAGTTGACCTCCATGGGCACCTGGTAGGTGGCGCCACCGACGCGCTTGGGCTTGCACTCGAGGGTCGGGCGGACGTTGTCCATGGCCTTCTTGAAGACGGCCAGGGCGTCGCCGTCGGACTTGGCGGCGATGATGTCGAAGGCACCGTAGACGACGCGCTCGGCGGTGGAGCGCTTGCCGTCCAGAAGGACCTTGTTGATGAGCTGGGTCACGAGACGATTGTTGTACACCGAATCCGGCATGATCTCGCGACGATTATTCTTGGATGCACGACGCGGCATTCTAAACTCCTCTAAATCGTTCTTCGCGGGCTAGAGCGCCCGGAGCTGATACAGGTATCTGCTAGCAGTTAGTTCTTCGGGCGCTTGGCACCGTAGCGGGAACGGGACTGGCGACGGTTGTTCACCGGAGCGCAGTCGAACGCACCGCGGATGATCTTGTAGCGGACACCAGGGAGGTCGCGCACGCGGCCGCCGCGGATGAGCACGATGGAGTGCTCCTGCAGGTTGTGACCCTCACCGGGGATGTAGGCGGTAACCTCGATGCCGTTGACCAGGCGAACACGGGCAACCTTGCGCAGGGCCGAGTTCGGCTTCTTGGGGGACGTGGTGAACACGCGGGTGCACACGCCGCGCTTCTGCGGGTTGTGCTGGAGCGCCGCGTTCTTGGACTTCGCGGGCTTGGACTTACGGCCCTTCAGGACCAGCTGGTTGATTGTAGGCAAAGTGTACTCCTTCTTCGTGTGATTCCAGCTTTTCTATGGTTGCAACGGCTTGAATCGAGGTGTCAGCATCCACCTGCGAAACACGCAAGGTCAAAGGTTACGCACGCGCGCGATGCGTGTCAACAGACCACGGTGCCGGGCGTATCCTTCATTCTGCCTTTTCTTGCAAAATCTCCATATCGGTTCCCGACAAACATCGGTTGCATGCAGAACTTACTGAAAAGCCAGCTCTCGTGGACGCCCTGGCTTTGGGTCGTATTCCTTTCGCGCTTCGACCGAAGCAAGCGTCACCATGCGGTGCTGCCCCTCCTTCCACGAGTCGAGCAGCCCGGCTTTGACGAGCTGCGCAACACGGGCTGTGCTCACCCCGAGTTCTCGCGCCGCTTCAGCAGCCGTCATCGCGGGAATATCTTTAAGGGACCTCTCAACAGCCACCGCAATGATGCGCCCACCGTGTTCCGCCTCGTGGCCAAATTCAAGCGCTGGAAGATCCTTGCCATGGATCAGGTGGTCGTCAACGACGCACGAGAGAAAGTCTGCAGCGCTCTCGACGGCTTCTTCAAGGTCCTCGCCAAATGTCGCACCATAACCAAGGTCGCCGCAAGGAAGTGCAGCGACCTGCCCGCTCGACGTAAAGAATTCGAATTCCCAGATATAGACCATTCCATGTCCCTTCATCGATCGACGCAACCGAATCGCGACTTCACCGTAATCCCGCCTGGCGAAGAATCCTCAACGCCACCTGCTCCTCTATCTCTCGATGTCGCTTTACCAAAACGCTTATCCCGTCCTTGGAAAACATCTCGTGCTTCGCTCCTCCTTTGGAGACGAACCCTGCGTTGAGCAGCATACCGACCAAGACGCGCCGTTTCATATCGTCCCTTTCAGATATCTTAGCATATACTAAGGTTTTTAATGGAGGTGAGCATGAGGGATCTGTTGCGCGGTCTGCTCACCGAAACCCTTCGAACACGAGCTTCGTTGAGACACCGCACGGGGATTCCCCTGCACCAACAATGTCTCGCAACAGCCGTTGGCTTTTCCGGACGAATAAGAAAATCGGGATGACGTCTGACAAATCTCTGTGCACCAATCTGACAGAGCGGTCAGAAGATTGTCAGAACGTTCCGGCTTTCAGTCAGATTCTGGTTTGACAGGTACCGGTAGCTGTCATCAGGCGGTGAGTAAACGCCGGCGGGCCCGCCGCTTGTGCGACGGGCCCGCTCATCACGATGCAGATGTGGTTGAGCCGTTACTTGCGACGACACGCGGCGGCGGCGCCGGCAAAGGCGACGGCAGAACCCGCGGCGGCAAGGCCGGTCATGACGAGCGCCGCATCGCCGGTGTTGGCGAGGGTACCCTCATCCTTCTTCTGCTCCGTCTTCGTCTCCTCCTGCTTGGACTCATCCTGCGGCTTCTGGCCCTGGCTCTTGACGGAGGTCACCGCGTAGGTGCTCAGATGGCTCGTCGCGAAGCAGATGCAGCCGTTTTCCACGAAGGTGTCGACCACCTGCATGGTGCCGTCGGGCGAGAGGTAGTACACCACCAGGTTTTCCGGGTTCTCAGCCGCCATCGCCTCGGTCAGGGGGATCCGGACGGTAAGCAGCAATCCGTCGTCGGAGGCGACCGGGACCGTGCTCATGTCGAAGACGTTCATGAGGTTGATGTCGTAGGTCCCGAGCACGTTGCGGGTCTGGTTGAGAATCGTGACGGCGTTCTGCTGGGGCGCGCCAAGCTGCTCGGCACCCTTGGCCTGGACATCCAGCTTGAGGTTCATGTTCTGGGTCTTCTCGAGGAAGGCGGTGATATGCTGCGCCGCGCCCCAGATGGTCATGCTGGCTCCCTCGTTGGAGGTCGTGCCGGAGACGTTGACGGTCTGGCCTTCGGGCGATGCGGGGTCTAGGACGTTGATGGTCGCGGACCCCTCAACGGTCTTGCCGCTCAACGGATCGACGCAGGTGAGGGTGATGGTCGCCGTACCGACTCCGACGAGCTCGAAGCTGCCTAAGTCGTCGGTGAAGCGCAGCACGTTCTCGTTGGAGGATGCGAACGTGACGTCCTCCCACGTAGCGGCAACGTAGTCGTTGCGGTTGGCATCGAAGATGGTGAACCCGACGCTGTGGCCGTGGCCGCCGTCCTCGCCGAGCGTCATATTCTGGCCGTCGTAGGGTGAGTAGATCTCGATGCTCGCGACCGGCTGGAAGTGCTGTGCGGCGGCGACGGCGGTAGCATCGTTTGAGAGGTCCTTAGACGTGACCTTGCACGTTACCTTCGCTCCGTCGGTGCCGGTCACGGTGATCGTCACGGCGCCGGGCGCGTCGATAGCGGTCGCGCTGATCGCGTCCTGCTCGACGCCGTCGTTGTCCGAGAGACGAACCTTCTCGACCCCCACGCAGGCGCCGTCGCCCTCGACCGTGAACTCCGCGATGCCGACGTTCGGGTCACCGAAGAGGTCGCTGGCACGAAATGCTGCGTTCACCGCGTAGAAGCCGCCGTCGGGAGTCGGCGCTCCCACAAGGCCGTGCGGGAGACCGTTGCACTGCGGGCAGCTATGGAGATACGCGACCGTGCTCTCGAGCGGCTCCGCGGCGAACGCCGGCGGCACGGCGACCGGAGATGCCGCCAGCGCCACGGCGGCGGCTGCCGCCGTCACCCCGGCGAGCAGATGCTTCCTCAACTTCATGGGTTCCCCTTTCCCCTGCGCCTTCTGAGCGCCACCGGCGATACGCACCGGATGATATACATACATCGGATAGTTTCCGCCTCTTGCCGTCAACGCTCAATGCGCCGGTCAAAGTCGGTAGCTCTGATGTCATGATTGACCTCGGGAGTCACGGATTCGCACCCTTGCCCCAAGGCTCAGCGGCTCGAAACCATGGGTCTCAGGACCCCAAGGCGTCACCTGCCGGCGCGCACGTGCGCGATTAGCGCGGCATGCGCGGCCCCGCGATACCGACGGCTCACCGGGACCTCCTCCCCTGTCATCACGCGGGCGCCCGTTTGCCCGAGCGAGCTTACGTGATCGAGGTTCACCAGATAGCTTTGATGGCAGCGGACAAACGACGCGGGCAGCGCGCGCTGGAAGTCGCCGAGCTTGCCGTAGACCTCGAGCACCTCTCCCGCCATATGCACGCGCACCCGCCGGCGATCGCTCTCCAGATAGACGATCGCCGCGGGATCCACCACATGCTCCTCGCCCTGCGCGCGCAGCACGAGCGGTGCGGCCCGGCGCTCCCGCAGGCGGACGAGCACCTGGCCGAGCGCGGCGTCCACATCCCGCTGCGTCGCCGGCTTCTTGATGAAGCTCGCGTGATCGGTGCGGTAGACCTGCGTGTGGTAGCTGTCGTACGCGCTCACGTAGACCACCTGGACCGCCGTCCCGGCGAAGAGCTGCTCGACCTCGTCGATCCCGGTCGGATCGCCCTCCGCGCCCAAGCGGATGTCGACGAACGCGATGTCCGGCACGCCGCACGCCACCGCGCGCTCGAGCGCGTCCGGGCCTCCGGCGCATACGTCGACCGAAAGCGCGACATCCTGCTCGCGCAACACCGGTGAGCTCTCGATCAGACGTGCGAGCTCGTCGGCGTCGCGCGCGTCGTCGTCGGCGACGAGCACCGTGAGCCTCATGGGTTCACATGCGGGCATACTCTCCCTCTCCCCCTTCTTGGTCCAACTGCCAAATGGCGCTCAGGTGGAAGATACCGTCCTCGCGCCCGTATTCGACCGATCCCGCGTGCCGCCGTGCCACGCCCTCGATGATCGTGAGGCCCCAGCCATGCCGGGGTAGCGACCCGTTGCGGAAACGCTGTCCGTCGTTGCGGGCGGATTCCGCACGCCGCCGCCCGCCCGCCGCGGGCACCGCGTCGACGGAGCAGGAATTGCGCACGTCGACCGCGACGAAACCATGCGCCTCGCGGGCGGAGAACTCAATCCAGCGCTCGCACGGTGGCAGCGCCCGGCAGGCGTCAATGGCGTTATCCCACACGTTGGCGACCACGGCGCTGAGTTCCGCCGCCGGCGTGGGCATATCGAAGGGCAGCTGCGCCGAGCACGTCACGCGGATGCCTGCCTTCTCTGCGTCGCCAAGCTTTGCCTGAATGATGGCGTCCGCCGCGGGGTGCTGGCAGACGTGCGCGCGCGAAAGCGTCAGCGCCTGGTCTGCCCCCGCGAGACGCTCGCATGCGGCGTCGCCATCCGCGCGAGCGAGCGCGTCCTCGGCGAGAGCGAGCTCGTGTGCGAGCCGTGCGCGGATCCCATCTGCCTCCCTGGCAGCCAACCGCGCATCGGCGAGCGCCTGCTCTTGCACCTCGACCTGCTGTGCCAGAAGCTGGACGTGCATCCGCTCGCGCTCCAGATTCTCGGCGTCCAACAGGCTGCGATAGAGCGGCAGATCGCAAAACGCGCACAAGATGCCAATGACCGACGATATCTGGACGGCGGCGAGCCCTGCTTCGTAAGCGAGCGCGGTGACGTAGACCGCCATAACGCACATGAGCTGGCTTCCCGGAAAGAGCAGGTTCGCGGCGCGGCGCGGGGCCGGTACATCGCGCATGAGGAACCACAAATACCATGCCGAGAGGGCAAGCGCCATGACCGACAGCGCGAACAGGATGTGGGCGGCGGTCATGGACGCTCACCGCCCTCGATAGCGCTCCGCAGGTCGCCCACGTACTGCCGGGCCGCTCCCACCTCGCCCGCCTCGATGAGGCGACGTATCACCGTCAGGTGGTTGCGATGGTCATGCCGGAATCGCGCGGCATCCTCCGCGGCATCAATCCGATCGCGCATGGACGCGAGGTAGGCATCGAGGCGCTCCTCGTACGCGTGCGCCGCGGCACGCTCCACGCGCGCCTCCACCGAGCGCCTGATGGAGCGCAAGCCGATGAGCATCGCCACCATGCTCGCCACTACGGCGGGCACCTGATGGGCCAGATGGCGCATGTCCTGTATGCCGCCGATTGACGGCGCGAACAGGAACATCAGCAAAAGCACCGCCTGAAGCAAGATGATCGAGATGTACACGGCGCCCGATCGCCGGGTTGCGGGCACGCTTTTCGCCATACGACGCGTATACGGCGCAAGTACGGCCCCAGCTGCCAGGAGCGCCGCGATATAGACCACCCGGAGCAGGACCATCGATGCGTCGTCTGCGAGCGCGATTCTGCCCACCGTGAAGCCCATATAGTAGTAGAAAACCCCCGAGATGCACTCGATCGCCACCCCCAGCGCCACTACGATGGCGGCGCAGGTGGCGCGCACCGCAACGGATGCGTCCCAGAAGAGCATGGGCACGATTGCGAAGTACAGCATGAAAAACGCCACGTTGACGAACGTGATGTCCACCGAAAACGAGTACTTCAGCAGCGAGACCGGAATCTGGGTCGCGACCACGATCCAATAGGGAACGGGTCGGCGAATCGGCAGCAGCATGGCGGCGCATGCGGCGAACGCCACCGAGATCGCGTACGCGAGTACCAGGTTCACGACGTAGAACACCCGACCCCTCCCTTCCGAGACGCGCGGCAACGCAGGTGGCAGATGGCGATAGCAAAACGGTAGCGTCTTCCCTATCGCCATATGGCGCGTTGTCATCATCGGTCACCTTTTGGTAACAGTCGGCATGCACGCCGGGGGTACTCGCAGGGGAGCCAGGATGCGAAGCCACGAGCAGGGACGGAGCCGGACAGCGCCGTACACGCAGGCGCTTGCGCGCAAAACGGCTGCGGGCCCGCTTCCCGAAGGAGGCGGGCCCGCAGCGCAAGGGGCACGTATGTGGTCGCACCGAAGTCGGCGAGATTACTCGTCGATCGTGTTGTGACCGTTCGGGTCGTCCTCGGTGACGCCGTCATCGGTGTCGACGAGCTGGTTCAGCAGCGCGTCAAGCGAGGCCATGTCCTCGTTGATGACGTCGGAGCCGGTGGACGCGGACGAATCCGCAGGTGCGCCCAGGAGCTCCTCATCGGAGTCGAAGTGATGGCGCGGCGCGGAGGTGCCCAGCAGGATCTCGTCGGGACCGTCCGGGCTGAAGACCATCTGCAGCAGCTGCGAGAGGTCCTCGGCGTCGGCCTTGTCGTTGTCGTTCTCGAGGATGTAGAGCAGGTTGTGCTCCTCGAGACCGGCACGCAGCTCCTCGAGCGCCTTGTGGCCGATGCCGTCGATGCGCAGCAGGTCCTCCTCGGACTTACCCACCAGATCGCCCACCGTCTCGATACCGACCTCGCTGAACTTGTTGGTCCAGCGCTGGCTCACGCCCAGGTCGTCGAAGAGGTAGAGCTTGGCCTCCTCGGCGGTGACGGTGCGACCGTTGCGGGTCAGCGAGCCGTCGCCGGCGCCGAGCTCGTCGTAGCTCGCCCAAGCCAGGTCCTGCGGCAGCTTCTCGTCCAGGTCCTTGAGCTCCTCGGGTGCCCAATCGGGCAGGCTCTTGGCCGCGGGCGACGTGGGGCCGTCGATGACCTGGTAGCCGTCGGCGGTGCGGTAGGTGAGCTGGGCCTGGTTGTAGGGCTTGAGGCCGGTACCCGCCGGGATCTTCTTGCCCACGATGACGTTGGACTTGAGGTCCAGCAGGTGGTCGACCTTGCCCTCGATGGCGGCCTCGGTGAGGACGCCCGCGGTGCGGATGAACGACGCGCTGGAGAGCCAGGAGTCGATCGAGGACGCGACCTTGAGCGTACCCAGGATCGCGGGCTCGGCGGCGGGAGTCTGGCCACCCTCGCGGGCGACGCGCTCGACCTCGTCGGCGAACTCGTAGCGGTCGACGTACTGGCCCAGGAGGTACTTGGAGTCACCGGGGTTGGTGATCTGGACGCGGCGCAGCATCTGGCGCGCGATGACCTCGATGTGCTTGTCGTTCAGTGAGACGCCCTGCGAGGTGTAGACCTCCTTCACGCTCTGGACGAACGTGTGCATGGTCGACTCGATGTCGGTGAGCTTGCGCAGGTTGCGGAAGTTGACGAAGCCCTTGGTGAACTGGTCGCCGGCGCGCACCTCCACGCCGTCCTCGATGCCGGGCATGAAGCGCACGGAAGCCGGGACGCGCAGCTCGTCGACCACGCGGGTGGGATCGTCCACATCGGAGATGGTGAGCACGTACTCGGACTTCTCCGGCTTGATGGACAGGATGCCCGAGTGCGCGGCGAGGTCCGCCTCGCGGCCCAGGATCTTCTCGTTGACGTTGCCGACGACGTCGAACATGCGGCCGACCGTGGGCAGGCCCTGGGTGATGTCGTCGACGCCCGCGACGCCGCCGGAGTGAATGGTACGCATCGTGAGCTGGGTGCCGGGCTCGCCGATGGACTGGGCGGCGATGATGCCGACCGCGGTGCCGATGGCGACCGGGCGACGGGTGGAGAGGTCCCAGCCGTAGCACTTCTGGCAGACGCCGTACTTGGAGCGGCAGGTGAGCAGCGCGCGCAGCTTGACCGACTTCATGCCGGCGTCGAGCAGGCGGCGCAGGTCGTCGGCGCTCTCGATGTACTGGTCGCGCTCGAAGAGCACGGTGCCATCCGCAGCCACGACGTCCTCGATGAAGCAGCGGCCGACCAGGTCGGTGTTGAGCTCGTCGGTGCCCGGGATGATCAGCTGGTAGGTGACGCCCTCGGTGGTACCGCAGTCCTCCTCGCGGACGATGACGTCCTGCGCCACGTCGACCAGACGACGGGTGAGGTAACCGGAGTCCGAGGTGTGCGAGGCGGTGTCGACGAGGCCCTTGCGCGCGCCGTAGGTCGAGATGAAGTACTCGAGCGGCAGCAG
>CASFIQ010000040.1 GCA_949294785.1 uncultured Collinsella sp. | reverse complement strand
CTTGAACCTGAGGGATGCGACGGGCTTGATCGACATCGCGCAGAGCCTCTCGAACTCCTCGGGGAACTCGCCTCTCCTGTAGGGCTCGAAGCCGCCGCCTTCCCCTTCGTCCCCGGCTTCCCGCGGGGAGGAGGAGAGGGGTAGTTGATTGGATTCAGGGGTTTTATCCCATGAGTAATTAATAGCGCCGGGTTCTCCAGATCTGGGTTTTCCTGATGTGGCTTTCCCGGATGTGGCCGGACCAGATACGGATTTTCCCGTTCTGGGGACAACCTGGGCTTTCTCGGCACCGCGGCCTTCCTCCTCGGCTTCGCGCGCATTCGGCGCGCGGTCCTTGCGGACGAACTCGGAGAGGATGGCGAACCCCTCCGCGCGCAGCTCGTCGGCCACGGAGTCGTGCGTCGCGGGGTCGTCGAGCGTGATCCAGGTCGCCTCCTCGGCCTTGAGGAACCTGCCGGCCTCCCCGCGCCTGCGGGCGCGGATGACGTAGCCCGCCGACTCGAGCTCCCTGATGCCGGCCGACACCGAGTCGACGCCGTCCTTCACGAGCGAGGCGAACCCCCTGATGGTGAAGACCCACTCGGGGTTGCCCTCGAGAGAGCGGATCTGGCAGTAGATGCCCTTCGCCTTGAGCGACAGCTCGCGGTCGAAGAACACCGTGTTCTCGACGTGCGTGAAGGAGCCCTTGCCCCTGTGGATCACATTGCCCACGGGTCCCCTCCCTTCCCCCGGGCGGCGCGCTTGCACTCGGCCTGCTCGAGAAGCTCGAGGGCGCGCACGACGCGGGCCTCGACCTCCTCGCGGCTCGCCGACGGCCTGAAGAACCGCGCGATGCTCCTCTTCGGGATCCTGAACGACTCGACCTGGTTCGGCTTCTCCTCTTCCATGATCGAGCGGATGAGGGCCTCGCCGAGCTCGCCCTCCTGCGAAAAGCGCTTCATCTTCAGGGCCTGCGAGTGGGACGGGGTGCAGGCGTTCTCCCGCATCGCGTCGAGGAGCGTCTCCTGCTCGCGCCGCGAGAGGTAGCTGACCTCGACGGCGGGGAGCATGCGCATGCGCCCCTCGTCCACGAGGTCGAGTATCCCCGGGACGAGGTGGGTGAGCCTGATGTAGCGCCTCACTTTGCCGCTGCTCACGCCGAGCTCCTCGGCGAGGACGTCCCTGGACTTCCTGCCCTTCAACTTGTGTTCACTTTGAACACAAGTCAGATCGGTGCGCTCTCCCTGGCGCCGCATCGCCTCGAGCCTCATGGAGTACGCGAAGGCGCGCTCGCTCGGAAGGATGCTCTCGCGCTGCAGGTTGGAGTCGACCATGGCGATGACGGCCTCGTCCTCTGTCATCTCCCTCACGATGCACGGAACCTCCGCGAGGCCGGCGAGCTCGGCGGCGCGCTTGCGGCGGTGCCCGCTCACGAGCGTGTACCTGCCGTCGTCCCCGGGGACCACGGTCAGGGGGACGAGCACGCCGTTCTCCGCGACGCTCTCGGCGAGCGCCTCCATCTCATCGTCGTCGGCGACTCGGAACGGATGGTTCGGGAACGGGTCGATGAGGCCGAGCGGGACCGACGCCACGGACCCGGCCGCCGCGGAGTCGCGCTCCTCCTGGGACGTGAACAGGTCGTCGATGCTCGGCAGCGGCACCGCCCTCCTCCTAGTCACGGCGCACCTCCTCCGCGAGGCGGGAGAACGACGCGGCGACCTTGCCATCGGGGTCGTATGCGAATACGCTTTCACCCGCAGCGGCCGCCTCCGCGGCGGAAACGGCGCGGGGCACCACGGTCTCGAAGACGCGGTACGCCTTCCCGTACTGGCCTCTGACGGTGCGTTCCACGTCCCTGGCGAGGTTGTTGCGGGAGTCGTAGAGCGTGACGAGGATGCCCTCCACGGAGAGGCCGGGGTTTATCTGCCTCCTGACCCGCGCCACGGTCTTCAGGAGGCCGGTCATGCCGGATGCCGGGAGGTACTCGGCGGAAACCGGGATGAGGACGCTGTCCGCGGCGGCCAGTGCGTTGATGGGGATTATTCCCAGGGTGGGCGCGCAGTCGACGATGACGTAGTCGTAGCCCGCCTTGATGGGCGCGAGCCAGGCGCCCATCATCCGCTCGCGGGACATCGCCATGAACACCGCCATCTCCATGGCGGCGAGCTCGATGTTGGAGGGCATGAGGTCGACGCCCTCGCGGTGGCGGAGCATACCCGCCGCGGGGTCGTCGTCCGAGCCCGCTATCGCGGCGGAAAGGTGGGTGGCGAGGGTCGTCTCAAGCGAGTCCGGGTCCCTCCATCCGAGGGACTTCGTCAGGTCTCCCTGGGGATCGGCGTCGACGAGAAGCACCCGGCTCCCCGTCCTAGCGAGCGCGACCCCCAGGCTCAGCGCCGTGGCGGTCTTGGCCGTCCCTCCCTTCTGGTTGGCGACGGCTATCGTCCTGCATGTCATCTTTCTTCCTCCCGTCTGCGGCGCTGCCGCGTCTCGGGAGGTCAGGAGGTTTCAGAATCGCAGTCGGGGGCGGGGCCTTGTCGCCCTGCGGCCTTCGGCCGACCGCCCGCGCGTTCGCGTATCTCCTTCGGGAACGGTCGTCCCCATGCGGAATACGCGGTTGGAAAGCGCGGGAACTGGACTGGAATTTCCAGTGTTTCTCCCGTTTCGCAAACCCATCCCACCGAAGGTGCATGAATGGAGAAAAGCCCTCTGACGTGGGATTATTTAGAAAGTGGATTTGCAAGGGAAGTTAGCGGAACGTGCCAGCCAAAACATTGGGAAGCTGATGCCTTACCACTTGGCGATGCCCGCATAACGTGTGGGCTAGTATATCGCAACGCGGTCGGGCCTCGCAAATCCTCGCACACGGAACGCCTCTTTGAAATGCGCTGAATGCACATTAACTGCACGGTATTTTTGGGTACCATTACTATTCGTTCACATAAAGCGATCAGTTGCCTGGAGCCCACGTGAATTGCTACCGTATGGGTAGGAGCAACGTGTTTCGTCCGGGCCCGGAGGAGGTGCCATAATGATCAGAACCGATATCGAGACCATCATCATGGCCGCCGGTTCCATTCCTTCCACCATCGTTTTGCGCGAGCGCCGCCAGGACGGATCGTCCGATGCGCCGCTGCGCGCGCTCTCGATCCAGACGGGTGCGTTCGAGGCGGCCTCGATCAGCCAGGGCATCGATCGCAGCCAGCACGCGCGCCCTATCACCCATGACCTTATGCTCGACACCATCCAGGCGCTCGGCGCCAAGGTCGAGCGCGTCGAAATCAGCCGCGTGGACGCGCCGGTGTTCTACGCGCGCCTGATCCTCACCATCGCAGGCGATGACGACCAGATGTGCGAAGTCAACCTCGATGCGCGGCCGTCCGACGCCCTTGCCCTCGCGGTGCGCGCGAACGCACCCATCTATGTTGAGGATGACGTTATGAACCGGGCCGGAACCGTCTCCTACCAGCAGGAAGGCGAGTCTGAAGACGAGCTGCGCGCATTCGACCAGTTCGTGCACACGCTCTCGCCGGACGACTTCTAGGCCGTCGCTCTCACGCGACGTGCGCGGCGGGCGGCAGTCGTTTCGAAACGCCGCGCCGCGACCAGCTCCACAACCAGCTGCCAGCCGAGCGCGGGTGCCCTTTGCGGCGCCCGCGTTTCCTTTCGTGTTCAGCTCGCAGCCTCATATAGGGTGTCGGTAAAAATAGAGCCCCTCTATTTTTACCGACACCCCTTTATCGGAGCCCACCACATACCGTAATCAGCCAATTCACAGGCGCCCCAAATAGGCACCCCAACAAGAAGGCGGCTCCCCGGCGATGCGTCGAGCTGCCGGGAAGCCGCCTTCGTTCACGTTGCCGAGGCGTGATCGCTACTCGTCGAGCAGGTCCTCCAGCTGAGCGTCGCCGGCACCGATATCCACGTGGTCGGCGGTGTCGCCGTTCTCATCGGCGGGCGCGGGGAAGTCGAGCGCAGTCTGCCCCTCCAAGACGCCGGGAGCCTTCGTCTTCTTCTTCGCAGCGGTCATGCGCGCCACGGCGGTCACGCGGTCGCCTTCCGCCACGCTCATCATCTTCACACCCTGGGTGGCGCGGCCGGTACGGCTGATCTCGTCGGTCTTCACGCGGATGACTGTGGCTCCCTCGGTGATGATGAAGAGCTCATGCTGCGGGCCGACCGTCTTCATGGCAGCGAGCTTGCCCTTGCGCGCGGTCATCTGGATGGTGTAGACACCCTGGCCGCCGCGGTTCTGCAGCGGATAGTCGCCCACGGGCGTGCGCTTGCCGTAGCCGTTCTCGGTGATGACGAACAGGTCGCCGCGGCCGTTGGAAATTTCCATGCCGAGCACCGTGGCGTCACCCTTCATGCGGATGCCGAGCACGCCCGAGGTGTCGCGACCGGTGGCGCGCACCTGGTCCTCCTGGAACATGATGGCCTTGCCCTCGGTGGTGGCCATGATCACGCGGTCTCCCTCGCGCACGCGGCGGACGTCCAGCAGGGCGTCGCCGGCCTTGAGGTTGATGGCGATGATACCGTCGCGGCGGCTTCGGTCGTAGGCGCTCATGACGGTCTTCTTGACCATGCCCTGCTTGGTGGCGAAGAGCAGGTACTCGTTATCGGGGAACTCACGGCAGGAGATGACACTCGCGATGCGCTCGCCGTCCTCGAAGGGCAGAAGGTTCACGATCGCCGTGCCGCGCGCCTGGCGCGTGCCGATCGGCAGCTCGTGCACCTTCAGGCGGTAAACCTTGCCCTTGGTGGAGAAGAACAGCACGAACTCGTGGGTGGATGCGATGAACATCTCGGAGATGACGTCGTCCTCTTTAAGGTTCACGCCGGAGACTCCCTTGCCGCCGCGCTTCTGCGAGCGGTAGGCCGCCACGGGGATGCGCTTGACGTACCCGGTATGGGTGATGGTCACGACCATGTCCTCGTCGGCGATGAGGTCCTCGACATCCAGGTCCTTCTCGGCCTGGGAGATCTCGGTGCGGCGCTTATCGGAGTACTTCTTGGCCACGTCGCGCATCTCGTCCTTGATGACGCCGAGGATCTTCTCCTCGTGCGCGAGCAGGTCCTCGTAGTAGGCGATTGCCTGGCGAAGCCCGGCGAGCTCCTCCTCGATCTTGTTGCGCTCGAGGCCGGTGAGGCGGCGCAGGCGCATCTCGAGGATCGCGCTCGTCTGCTCGGGCGTGAAGCCGAAGCGCTCGATCAGGCGCTCGCTCGCCTCGGTATCGGTCTGCGAGGAGCGGATGATGCTGATGACCTCGTCGATATGGTCGAGCGCAAGCAGATAGCCCTCGAGGATGTGCGCGCGGGCCTGCGCCTTCTTCAGGTCGTAGCGGGTGCGGCGGGTGACCACGTCGACCTGGTGGTCGATGTAGTGGCGCAGCATCTCCGGCAGCGACAGGCACTTGGGCACGCCGTTCACGAGCGCCAGGTTGTTCACACCGAACGTGGTCTGCAGCGACGTGAACTTGTACAGGTTGTTGAGCACGACCTGCGGGATGACGCCCTTCTTGAGCTCGATGACGAGGCGGATGCCCTTCTGCGTGGACTCGTCGCGCATGTCGGAGATGCCCTCGATGCGCTTCTCGTTCACCAGCTGGGCGATCTTCTCCTGCAGATTGCCCTTGTTCACCTGGTAGGGGATCTCGGTGAAGACCAGGCGGTTGCGGCCGGTCTTGGTGGACTCCACATGGGCCTTGGCGCGCACGGTGATCGAGCCGCGCCCGGTCTCGTACGCCTGGCGGATGCCATCGGAACCCATGATGACCGCGCCCGTGGGGAAGTCGGGACCGGGCATGATCTGCATGAGCTCGTCGACCGTCGCCTCGGGATGATCGATCAGGTAGCAGGTCGCCTCGACCGCCTCACCCAGGTTGTGGGGCGGGATGTTCGTGGCCATGCCGACCGCGATGCCCGAGGAGCCGTTGACGAGCAGGTTGGGGAATCGCGCGGGGAGCACCTGCGGCTCGGCGAGCGACTCGTCGTAGTTGGGCTGCCAGTCGACGATGTCCTTCTGCAGGTCGCGCAACAACTCCATGGCGGGCTTGGCCAGGCGGCTCTCGGTGTAGCGCATGGCCGCCGCGCCGTCGCCGTCGATGTTGCCGAAGTTGCCGTGACCGTCGATAAGCGGGGTACGCATGCTGAACCACTGCGCCAGGCGGACCATGGTGTCGTACACCGCGGAATCGCCGTGCGGATGGTACTTGCCGATCACTTCGCCGACGGTCCAAGCGGACTTCTTATGCGGGCGGTTGGGGTAGATGCCCGACTCGTTCATCGCGTAGAGGATGCGGCGGTGCACCGGCTTCAGGCCGTCGCGCACGTCCGGCAGGGCGCGCGCCGTGATGACTGACATC
>CASFIQ010000039.1 GCA_949294785.1 uncultured Collinsella sp. | reverse complement strand
TAGGTGGCGAGCGTGTTGCCGTAGGGCGAGATGGAGACGAGGTCGCCCGCCGTCACGTCACCCGCCGCGATGCCGCCGCGGATGCCGCCCGCGTTCTCGAACGCGAGGTCCGCGCCGGTCTGGGCAAGGTAGGAGCCGGTGACCACATGGCCGATCGGCGTGTCCTCCGTGCGCGTGAGCTCCCAGCCGCCGGGCGCGGTGGTGCTCGATGCGGGATAGGGATAGTCCTTCGAGCTTAGGCCCACCACCTGGTCCAGCAGCGCCGAGGCCTCGGCCTCGAGCGTCGCGGTCAGCTCGGCGACCGCGGGATCCGTCTGGATGAAGGCCTCATCCGCCACGGGGACCGTCTCCGACCGGCCGCCCGCCACCTGCCAGGTGCCGGCGTCGCGCGCCGTGGACGCCTCGAGCTCCAGCGTGAGCACGCCCACCTGCCCGAAGTAGTCCGCCGACGGGCTGGACGCGCACTCCGCCACCGCGACCGCGCGGCCGTCCGCCGCGGTCACGATCTGGCTGATCTCAAGATGGTCGTGACCGGCGATGACCGCGTCCACACCGGAGAGCTCGCCCGCGAAGGCCACGGGGTCGGCCATATGGGTGAGGCAGATCACCACGTCGGCGCCGGCGGCGCGCAGCTCGGCAGCCGTCTGCGCCGCGGCCTCGACCGGGTCGGTGAAGGCGAGGCCCTCCACGTTGGCGGCAGGTGTTGAGGTGTAGAAGTCCTCGTCCGTCACGCCGAAGACGCCCACCGTCACCGTGGTGCCGGTGCCCGCGCCGGTATCGTCCTTGAGCTCGGCCTCGCGCAGGATGTAGGGCGTGCCGAAATACGGCTCGCCCGTCGCCGCATCCACCACGTTGGCCGCAAGCACCGAGAAACCGGAGTCGCCGTCGAGCTCCGCCAGGCGGTCTGCCCCATAGCTCCAGTCGTGGTTGCCCGGGGTGGTCGCGTCCACACCGGCAGCATCCATGAGCTGGGCGATGCTCGCACCCTCGGAGACGGTCGCGAAGGCGTCGCCGTGGAAGGTGTCGCCCGCGTCGAGTACGAGCGCCGCACCGGTCTCTTCGGCCACCTGCTTGAGTGCCGAGTAGGCGTTCACGGTGCACTCGTTCCCGGCCTCGTCCTCCCATTCCACCAGGTGCCTGCCGTGCGTGTCGTTCACATGCACGATGTCGATCGTGCCGCCGTCTGCACGATCTGCCTTCTCACCGAAGACCTTGATGCAGGCGTTGCCGAAGACCGCCTGGCCCTTGGTGAGGTCGGCGTTGTCGCTCACGCCCTGGGCATCCGCCCACACGGCGGTGCCCGTCGCATCATCGGGCAGGCAGACATAGGTCTCGCCCTCGTTGATGACCGCGCTGGCGTGGTAGTCGGTCTTCCACTCCACGCTCATCTCTTGGCAGACGCCCGTCTCGAGCGGCAGGTACCAGAGCTCCTGAGGTCCCGCACCCAGATCGAACTGCCCCAGGTAGATCTGCTCGACCACCGCGAAGCGCTGGCCCTGCTGCACCGCCACCGGCTCGTTGAGGTCGATCGTGTAAAGACCGTAGCCGGGGAGCTCCTCCTGCTGGCTGAGCACGTGCGCACCGTCCGTGGGGTCGGTCGCTCCGTCCTCCAGCAGGTAGATATTCACGGTGGCGCTCGCGGCACCCTTGGTGAGGGCGGTGACCTCGGTGATCGTCATGTCATCGCTCGCGGTGAAGACGTTCGCCGCGCTGACCGGGGTATCGAAGTACCCCGTGCCGACCAGGGCGCCGGTATCGCCCAGCAGGTCGTACTGCATCACCACATCGGTATCGGCGTCGAATGGCTCACCCGCCTCAAACACCTCTGGGTCGGTGATGCTCTGGTCGTAGTAGGAGATCCAGAAGTAGCCCGAGCCGCCGTCGATTCCCCAATCGTAGTAATCGGGATCGCCCTCGGGAACGCTCGTGCTGCCCCAGCTGTTCCGGCAGAGCCATGCGCCGTCCGCCGGCGGCTTGGTCGCGAAGTTGTCCGCCGAATACGTATCGTCCCAGCCCACCAGCAACACGCCATGGTTCAAGGCTTGATATTCGGAGTTGTAGAACGCGAAGGTTTCCCTGTTGTAGGCAGCTTGGTCCTCGTTTGCGCAAAACGACACCGATATCGCGCCGGTGTCCATAAGGGCGCACTTGATGGTATCGATGGCGCTCAGGTCTTCGCCGCGATGCTCGAGTTCGTCTATCGCGGAGTTATAGCCGATGATGTTGGTCGAGGGGAGCAGATAGGCCGCATCAACCGATACCGCGCGGTTGCTTAAGTCGGTGCGGTCTGCCTCCTCGACCGTCGCGTAGTTCGTGCCAACCGTTTCGGCATCGCGCAGCGGCACGCTCTCATCGCTGGGGATACCGAGGCTGTTCATCGCCACGGTGGCGGATACAAGCGGACCGCCGCCGAGGTCGTACGGCGATACGCCGTCGTCCACCACAATGCCCTCGCCGCCCTGACCGGCAGCACCGAGCAGCGCTGCGGTGCTTTCGGGATAGGCCGTCGCGGCGAAATACGAGAGGAAGTTCACCGAGAGGTGGCTGGGGGCAGCGGCGTTGCGCAGCGCCAGGTTGCTCTCGAGCGCACCCGTATCCGCGAACGCCCAGCAGTTGCCGTAGTTGTTCTGGTTGCGCACGGCGGTCACGTAGCTCATGCCGTTGTAGTCGCGCAGGTCGAACTGCGCGGGCAGCACCTCGTCGGCAAGCGTCGAGACGCCCGCGCCCGTGCTCCGGAGCTCGGGGATGGTGGCGCTGCGGATTCCGGGCCCGGCGAGCGAGGCGTACGGCGTGCTGGGGAACTCCACGATGTGATCCGCCAGCATCTGGATCGTCGCGGCGTCGTCCGCGACAGCGGGCGCCGGGCTCGCGGCGAGCGCGATGGCCGCCGCGGCGACCGCCAGCAGACGGCGCGCGCCGGCAAGACGGCGGTGGAGGGCGTTTTGATGGTCTGTGCGCATATGGTCCCCCTCATCCAAACGGCGCCCGCAGCAGACGGCGCCGGGATACCTCAGACATACATGGGAGAGATTATCCACCCGGCGGGCACGCTTTCCACCGAATGGTCGCTCGAAACACCGAATGGTAGGCGAACAGGCCTGCATGCGGGCAAACATCCCGATGAGAGGCCTGGATAGAGAAGACGCGACCGGTTGCCGCACCAATGTGACCGCAGCGAATTGCTAACCGAGCTCTCCCGCCAGATATTCCCGCAGAAGCGGCATTTCGAATGTCACGTATCCGCGGCGAGGAGCGCTGATCACGCCCTGCTCAACAAGGCGCGTGCGGTACACGCGCGCGTAATTGGGGCTTTTGCCCATGCGCGCCGCAACATCCGACATCGCGCTCGGCGCACCGTCATCGGCAAGCATCGCCTCGAGAAACGCCAAGTCACCATCGGAAAGCTCCTGGCACGTCTTTTTCACCACGCCGTTAATAAAGTCGCTACGGGCGAGCTCGACACCCCGGCCTGCGTGCTCGGCCGTCATGCACTCGGCATCCCCCATAGCTGCCCACGAACGGAAACCTACGAGCTGCATCATGTACGCAAAGCCGTCCGCCGCCTCAACCGCGATATCAAGCGCCTCGTCATCAATTGATCTTCCAGCTTCCTCAACCGTTTCGCGAAACGCATCTCGGACGTCGTGATCGTCGATGCGTCCCAACTGATGTTGGGCTGCACGCCGCAAAAAAGAAGCCGATTTATCGGAAAGCAACGCCGAGACCTGCGAGGGCAACCCCGCCATGAAGAGCGCCACGTCGCGGTCCTCGCGTACAAAATGCTGGAACGCAGCAGCAAAATCAACAAGCTCGTCAAGCCCCGGATCGACCTCGTCCACCGTGATCAACAACCCGATCTTATGCTCGGCAAGAACATCGAGGAGCCTGTTCATCCTGGTGCGCCAATTTCCCGACGTAGGATCGCGATACTCCCATGACATGCCGAAGAGCTTGGGTACGGAAACCGATGTGAGACGGCGACCCGAAGGACGCTCGACGAACGCATCCGCCGCCTCAGTCGCGCGCTCGATGACGTCTTCCAACATCCCGGGACGGGCGGTCACGTTCGCGGAAATCCATCCCGATGTCTCCGCGCGGGACGCCAGATAGGTGAGAAGGACCGTTTTGCCCACACCACGTGCACCGGTAAACAGGCTGCACAGATTCGGGTCGGAACCATGTGACTCAAGCGCGCTCTCCAGCTCTTGGACAAGCCGC
The DNA here is from genome assembly GCA_949294785.1 of uncultured Collinsella sp. Lineage (GTDB taxonomy): Bacteria > Actinomycetota > Coriobacteriia > Coriobacteriales > Coriobacteriaceae > Coprousia. The sequence continues at coordinate 208 of CASFIQ010000039.1, read as the reverse complement.
TTCCTTCCCGCGAGGACAGCGGGCATCTTACCGAAAGTCGGGGTAAACGGATTTTCAGCGCGCATAATAAGCTCCTTTTCATCTTGCCATTCCATCGTAACAGCAAGGCTTGAGTTTTTTTCTTTTTGCTCTTTTTTTTATTTTTTGCTCTTTATCGTTTCAGCAGCTCATGATGGCTTCTGCCCTCGAGGCGATGCAGGCGTCCCCC
>CASFIQ010000038.1 GCA_949294785.1 uncultured Collinsella sp. | reverse complement strand
ATACCGACGCCTTCGAGTTGCGCAGCGTGACCTGGTCGGGTGACGACTTCGAGGTCGTGACCTATGATGACGAGCTGTTCGTGCTGCCCGCCGGCGACCTGGAGGTCTTCGAGCTCGCGGACAGCGGCCGCGATTTCCTCTCACGCGACGAGCGGACCCTCTGGTTGAAGGGGGATACCGTCTCCTCGCTCGGGCTCGAGGGGCTTGAGGTCATCGGCTAGCCTTCGCATCTCATCGGCGTGCCGCCTGCGGGTATGATGGACGATAGAGCAGGCGATCTGCCGTGTTTCGACGGCGGTCTCGAGTGCGCCCCGGGGCACCGCACCCCGGCGCCGATCGACGGGGGAGGTGCTCCGCGTGCGCGTCATCATCGAGACCCAGGGCAGCGTGCGCGCACGGGGTCGCGCCCGAGTCCGCCGGGCCCTCTCCCGAATTCTGCGCCCGCTCGCCGGTGCCGCTGCGGTTGCCCCGGAGCGGGAGGTCACGTTCGTGCGCACCTCGCGCGTGAGGGAGACGGTGCGCAGCGTCCTGCCCGAGCAGCTGGTCGAGAACCGTCTCGTGCGCATGATGACGGTGGGTTTCGTCGCGGGCGCCGCGCATGTGGCGTTCGCCTGCGTGAACATCGTGATGGGCCTGCTCGCGCGCTCGTTCTGGACGCTCTCGGTCGGCGTGTTCGTTGCCGCCCTCAACTTGGGTAAGTCCTATCTCGCCTCGGGTGCCCTCGTGGGTGGGGCGCGGGGCGCGGCCGAATCGACCGAGGCGCTGCGTCGCTGCCGCAATGCCGGCATCGCACTCGCGCTGCTGAACGTCGTCATGTCGGGCACGGTCGCACGCCTCGTCATCTCGGGTCCCGGCTACGCCTATCCGCGCGCGCTCATCAACGTTTACGCTGTCTATGCGTTCGTCATCGTCGTACTCGCCGTGGTGAACCAGGTCCGCGCACGGCGCGAGCAGCATCTCTCGGTGAAGGGCGTGCGCATCTTCAACCTGTCGAACGCGCTCATCTCCATCTTCGCGCTGCAGACGGCGCTGCTTTCGGGCGTCGGTTGGGACAGCCTTCCGGTCATGATCACCCGCAAGGCCGCCGAGAGCGCCGTGGGCGGCATCGTCTGCCTGGCGATGATCGCGATGGGGCTCTGGCTTGCCCGCGCGGCGAGCGGCCGCCTTGCGGCGCGCCTCCACGGGGCGCGGATGGGACGTGTCGGGTCGGCGCGGGGCGCGCGTCGCGGGACGCGGCGCCGTGCGCGTCAGAAGAGGATCGCGACCCCGAGATAGGCAACGTAGAGCACCGCGAACGCCACGCCGTTGCGCCGGTTCATCACGTGCCGCGGTCCGATGAAGGCGAAACCGGCGAGCACCGCGGTGAAGATGGCGAGCAGCGTGAAGTCGAGGTTGTAGGCGGTGTCGTAGGGGATGCGCGCGAAGAGCGCCGGCAGCCCCATGACGAGCGCGACGTTGGTGACGTTGGAGCCCACGACGTTGCCCACGGCGAGGTCGGTGTTGCCTCGGAACGCGGCTACCACGCTTGTGATGAGCTCGGGCAGGCAGGTGCCGAGCGCCACGACGGTGATGCCGATCACGCGCTCGGAGATGCCGACGGCGCCCGCCAGGGTGACCGAACCGTCCACGACGAGATCGGCGCCGATTTTGAGCAGCGCGATGCCGATGCCGAGCCCCGCGACGGCTCCCATCGGATGGGCGAGGACTCGCTCGAGACGGGCCCCGGCTGCGTCGAGGATGCTCCCGAGCATCCCGGGCCCCTCATCGGGCTGCGGTTTCTCGGTGCTTGCGCGCGCGGCGTCTTCTGCCGCGGCGTCCGCGCCCTCGCGAAGGCCAACGACCACCGTGTAGGCCATGAACGCCAGGAAGAGCGCGACGAGCAGCGCCCCCTCCGCGGCATCGAGACCGCCTGCGGTGTTGGCCATGAGCACGAGGGCGCCGACGGCGACGATGCTCGCGGGAATCTCGAAGCGCTGCGTGCGCCGCGACAGGCGAAGCGGGGTGATGACGGCGGAGAGCCCCAGGATGAGCAGGAGGTTCGCCAGGCAGCTGCCGGCGACGTTGCCGAAGGCCATGTCCGCGTGGCCCTCGATCGCGGAGGTGACGCTCACGACGAGCTCGGGCGCGGCGGTTCCGACGGCGACCACGGTGAGCCCGGTCACGCGGTCGGGAAGACCGAGACGGCGTGCGATGGAGACCGAGCCGTCGACGAGGAGGTTCGCACCGAGGATGAGGAGGAGAAATCCGAAGACGATGAAGGTGAGGTCGAGAAGCATGTTCGGGGCCTCGTTTCGAAAAGGGGGCGCCGGCTGAATCTCGCGTCGGCGCCCTGGGGGTCTATATCGCTATCAATCCTACCCAAGGTCGCACGGGCGGAGGCGTCGTTCGGTGGAGGGCGCCGGGTGGAATCATGGCGAATCCACAATTGATACTAGGCAGACACCAGTTTATGGTGCGGTCGGTTCACACTGTCGGATCGCTCGGGGCCTCGGAACGCGCGGCGAGGTAGGCGCTCGCGGAAGCGTACACGGGGATGCCTTGCGTACGGGCGTGGTCCACGAGCTCGGCGTTGCGCCCCGCCGTCCCCGGGAAAGCGGGCGGCGTCGCGATGACCGCCTCGCAACGGTTCAGGATCGCGCGCGCACGCGCGAGGTCACCGTCCGCAGCTGACGTGAAGTCCGCGTAGCACACCGTCTCGACGGCGAGGGAGCGTGCGATCTCGGCATCGACATCGTGCTCGGCGAGCACGCCGGCGGCGAAGGGGACGGCGGCACGCTGCAGGGCGCGCATCGTATCGGCGCCCGTTCCCGCGCCGGCGATGACGAATACGCGCGGATCTCCGGTGACGCGCGGAAGCTCGACGCTTCCGAATGCCGGGTTGAAGAGCGAACCGTCGATGCCGTACAGCTCCGCCGTGTCCGCACGGGTCAAGACCTCCCCGGGCGCTCCAACCGCGCACATACGCCCGTCGCGTATGCAGGCGAGCCGGTCCGCCGCGCGCAGGGCGAGGCCGATATCATGGAGCGTCGCGACGACGGCGACGCGCCGTGCGCGCGCATGGCGCCGCAGGAGGGCGAGCATCTCCACCTGAGAGCGGATATCCAGATACGAGGTCGGCTCGTCGAGCAGGAGCACCCGGGGCTCTTGAACGAGCGCGCGGGCGATGAGGGCGCGCTGCCGCTGTCCATCGCTCATATGCGCGAAGTCGCGGTTTCGAAGCGCCCAGGTGCCGGTCGCTTCCATGGCGTCCCGCACGCGCGCCTCGTCATCCGGTTGCAGCGTCCCCAGACGGCCCGTGAACGGGTAGCGGCCGGCGTCGACCACGTCCCTGGCGGTGATGAGGTCGGTGCGCGGGCGCGTCGTGAAAAGCGACGCCAGGGACCGCGCCCGCTCGTGCGGCGGCATGCCGGCAAGGTCGCGGCCGGCGAGCTCGATGCTGCCGGATAGCGGTGCGAGCTGTCCGGCGACGGTGCGCAAGATCGTGGTCTTGCCCGACCCGTTGGGCCCGATGAGCGCGACGAGCTCTCCCGGGGCGATCTCGAGATCGATATTCGAGACAAGGGCGCGCGCCCCGTGGCCGACCGCGAGGCCCCTGAGCGCGAGCACCGGCGCGTCCCCACTCATCGGTACCCCCTCCGTCTGAGCATGAGGGCGATGACCACGGGTGCGCCGAAGACGGCGGTGACGGAGCTCACGGCGAGCTCGACCGGCGAGAACAGCGTGCGCGCGATGAGGTCGCAGCCGCAGCAGAAGACGGCGCCCGTGAGAAAGCACGCCGGTATGGCGAGGAGCGGGCGCGACGTGCCGCAGGCGAGCCGTGCAAGATGCGGGGCGGCGATACCCACGAACGAGACCGGTCCCGCGAACGCGGTGACGGCCGCCGTGAGGACGCTCGAGGCGAGCACGATCGCGAGGCGGAGCCGCCGGACGTCGATGCCGACGCTGCGCGCGAAGTCCTCGCCCAGCTGGTAGGCGCCGAGCGGTTTGGAGAGCGCGAACACGGCGGCGCTCGTCGCGACCACCGCGACCGCGATCGCGGCGACATCGGGCCAGGCGGCGCCGGAGAAGCTCCCCTGCGACCAGTTCTCGAGGTTCACGATGGACTGGTCGTCGGCGAACGCGACCAGGAAATTCGTGGCGGCAGAGCAGATGTAGCCGACCATGACGCCGGCGATGATGAGCATGCTCCGGGTGCGCACGCGCCGCGCGATCGCAAGGACGACGAGCATGCTGGCGAGCGACCCCGCAAGCGCCGCCCCGACCGACATCGCCGGCGAGAGGACCTGCGTGCCGCCGAGCACGGCGATGATGAGGGCGGCGACGGCAAGGCGCGCGCCCGAGGAGATGCCGAGTACGAAGGGGTCGGCGATGGGGTTGTCGAAAAACGTCTGGAGAAGCAGGCCCGACATCGACAGCGCACCGCCGAGCAGCAGCGCCTCGAGGGCGCGCGGCAGGCGGATCTGCCAGATCACCTGGTTCGCGGTGGCGCCGGAGGGACCCTCGGCCAGGATCCGGACGACTTCGGCGGGGCTCGTCGCGACCGTTCCGATCGAGAGACTCGCGAGCAGCAGCGCCGCGAGCGCAACGGCGAGCGCGATATCGACGCAGGCCACGCGCCGCGCGCGGGCGCCCCTCCGGTGGCAGCCGGCTTGCGTCCCCTCTGGCCCGATGTGCTTGTCGGCTGCCACGGGTCACCCCAGCTTCCTGATGAAGCGGCCCGCCCCCAGCTTGCCGGAAAGCGCGCGCGAGAGCTCCTCGATGATATCGGGCGTGGCGGTCATCTGCTGGTACAGGGTGGCGTCGCAGGTGTAGACCTCGCCGTCTCGGACGGCGGTGAAGTCGGCGAGCAGGCTGTTGCGCCGCACGAGGTCATCGATGGAAGCGACGCCCTCGTCGACGGTGGCGTTGTAGATGATCACGTCGGCGTCCTGCGCGGCGGCAAGGAAGCTCTCCCATTCCACCGTGATGTAGGTGGTCGACGAGGCGTCGGCATCCGGGTCGCGCTCGAAGGAGACGCATGCGCCGCCGGCGAGCTCGATCATCTGCTGGAAGTAATCGCCCGCCCGGCGCACCACGGGCGCCCCGTTCTCGTCCAGGTAGAAGAAGACCGCGCGCGCACCCGATCCGCCGCGCCCCGCAACCGCGTCGACGCGCGCGACCGCCTCGTCGAAGAAGGACCGCGCGCGATCGTCGCGGTCGAAGAGCACCCCCATGAGGCGGATCCACTCAAGCCGTCCCAGCACGGTGTCCTCGGTGCTCGAGAGCTCGGTGAGCACCGTCACGCCCAGCTCCTCGAGTTTGCGCTTGATGTCGGGGTAGCGCATGATCTGCGTGTTCTCGATGGCGACGGGGCAGCCCTCGGCGGCGATGAGCTCGAAGTCCGGGTCGCGATAGCGGCCGCCGAAGACCACCTCGCCCGCTTCGATGCGCCGTGCGAGCTCCTCGTTGGGCGAGGTGTCGGGCGTGACCGACGCGACGCGTACCGCGTCGAGCGCATCCAGCTCGTCGAGCAGGCAAATCATTCCCGTCGAGACGAGATATACCTTGTCGAGCGGCTGCTCGATGACCGCGATGTCCGCGGCGAGGCCGCGCGGCACCGTGGCGCCGGCGGGCAGGATGAGGTAGCGCTCGCCGGATTCCATGCAGACGAGGCGCTCGTCTCCCGCGTAGGTGTCGATCGTGAACCGGCGCGCGTGCTCGAGCGCCACGGGGTCGGGCGCGCCCAGGTCGCAGCCGATCCGGGTGTCCCGGAATGCGGGGGACGCCCCGGCATCCGATACGGAACCCGATGCCGGGGCGCTGCCGCCCGCGCGGTGCGTGCCCGCGCAGCCGCATCCCAGAAGCGCTGCGCAGCCGAGTATGCCCGCTTTGACGAGCGCGCGGCGGGAGATGCCGGAATCGCCTAGCACGTTGCTCCGCCCACGACCTGTTTTTCCAGGATGGTGTCCTTGTCGATCGCGCCGGAGAGCAGCCGCTCCTCCACATAGGCGAAGCCCAGCCGCGCCACGGTGTCGGCGAAGCGCTCGCCCGAGACCCCCTCGTCGCGGAAGAACAGGATGGCGCGCTCGACCACATCCATGACCTCGTCCTCCGAGGTGAAGAGCTTGGACAGCGGGATGCCGTGTGCGGTCTTCTTCCCCCAGCGCCCGCCGATGTAGACCTTGTAGGCCACGCGGTCCTCGACGACCGCATCGAAGGGGCAGGTGCCGATGCAGCGCCCGCAGCGGTTGCAGAGGCCCTCGTCGATGCGGATCTTGCCATCCGGTCCGATCTGCGCGTCACCCATGGGGCAGGCCTTCACCACCTGGCACACCTTGCAGGCGCGGCATTTGGCAAGGTCGATCTGGGGCACGCGCTGGCCCACGATACCGAGGTCGTTGAGGTCGGGCTTCACGCACATGTTGGGGCAGCCGCCCACGGCGATCTTGAACTTGTGCGGCAGCTCGACGCCGTGGTACCCCACGTAGAAGCGCTCGTGCAGCTTCTGGGAGAGGTCGAAGGTATCGATAAGCCCGTATTGGCACGTGGTGCCCTTGCACGAGACCACGGGGCGCACCTTGGAACCGGTGCCGCCGGCGTCGAGGCCCGCCTCCTGCAAAAAGCCGATGCACGCCTCGATGTTGTCGTAGGGAACGCCCTGGATCTCGAGCGTGAGGCGCGTGGTCATGGTGACCTCGCCGGAGCCGAAGCGCTCGGCGGCGTCGGCCACCGTCTTCTGCTCTGCGGAGGTGAGCTTGCCGTTGCGGGTAATCACGCGGATGTTGAAGACGTCGTCGAAGCGCTTGTCCTGCAGGCATCCGAGGCCCTTCAGGCGCCGGATCTCGGCCGCGGGGAGCTTCGTCCCCGTACGCGGGACCTTGACCTCGTTGAACGTGACGCCTCCCTCCAGCACGCGCGTGGCGGTGTAGCCCGCCGCCTTGAGGCGGTTCTGCAGGAAGTAGCCGCGCTTGCCGCGCGCGCAGACCAGCAGGAGCTTCTCGTCCGCGGCGTGCCCGGGAAGGCCGTGTCTGACCTGGGCGAGGTCGACCCATTCGGCGCCGGGGATGCCGGGCTCGGGCAGCACGTCGATCACCTGGTACCCCTGCGCGGCGCCTGCGGCGTACTCGGCGGGCGTGAAGGTGTCGAGGTCGCCGTCGAGCTTGTTCTCCAACACGTAGCAGGCGGTCACGAGGGGATGGATGGCGGTGGAGAACGGCGGCGCGTAGGCGAAGTCCATGGTGTCCAGGTCGCCGAGCCGAAGCTTCTGGTAGATGGATACGACGGCGATGTCGACCACCTTGTCCACGGCGCCTGTGCCCAGCGCCTGCACGCCCAGGATGCGGCGGGTCACCCGGTCGGCGACGAGTTTGATCACGAGGGTGCCGGCGCCGGGGTAGTAATGCGCCTTGTCGTCGAGCACCACCACGGCGCTCGCGGGCGCGAAGCCGGCATCCGCCGCCTGCGCCTCCGTAAGGCCGCAGCGGCCGCCGTCGAGGGCGGCGGTGAGCTTGACCACGCCCGTGCCGAGCACGCCCGGATAGGGGACGGCCTCGCCCATGAGGTCGAGCGCGAGCGCGCGGGCGGCGATGTTCGCGGTGGACCCCATGGCGCTCCATTGGGGCTCGCCGGTGATCGCGTTTCGCACCTCGGCGCAGTCGCCCGCGGCGTAGACGTCGGGAAGGTTCGTCGCCATGTGCTCGTCGACGAGGATCGTGCCCTTGAGCATCTCGATCCCCGAACCCTCGAGCCAGCCGGTCGCCGGGCGGATGCCGATCGCCAGGATCACGAGGTCGGCGGGAAGGGTCCCCGCGGCGGTCTCGACCGCGACCGCACGGCCGGCGCGCTCGCCCTCGCCGGCGGTGATGCCAGCAAGGGCGCATGAGGTGATGACGCGCATGCCGGCGGCCCTGAGCTGCTTGGTCGCGAACGCCGCCATCTCGGGGTCGAAGGCGTTGGGCATGATCTGGTCGGCGGCGTCGACGACGGTGACGGCGATGCCGCGGCCGTTCAGGTTCTCGGCGACCTCGAGCCCGATGAAGCCGGCGCCCACCACCACGGCGCTGCGCACATCCGGGCGCTCCGCCCAGGAGCGGATGGCCTCGGCATCGCCCACGGTGCGCACGCAGAAGACTCCTTCGAGGTCGGTGCCCGCCACGGGCGGGACGAAGGGCGCCGCGCCGGTGGCGATGATGAGCTTGTCGTAGGACTCCACGCCTACGGTGCCGTCGGAGCGGCGTACCGAGACGGTTTTCGCGGAAGCGTCGAGCGCCGTCGCCTCCACGCCGGTCTCGACGCGGACGCCGGTGAGCCCCTCGTATTTCTCGGGTGTGTTGACGATCAGATCGTCGCGCGCGGCGATACCTCCGCCGATATAGTAGGGCAGGCCGCAACCGGCATAGGAGATGTCGGCGTCGCGGGTGATGACGCGCACGTCCGCGTTACGGTCGCAGCGCTTGAGCTTGGCTGCCGCCTTGGTGCCGGCGGCGACGCCGCCCACGATCAGATAGCGCATGGTTTCCCCTTTCATGCGTCGGCCAATGGGAACTGGCCGCGGCGAATATCTCCATCATAGGGCTTCGCCGGTGCGCCGGAGGGCGGGGGATGCTCAATTTGCGGCAGCCGGCGCGATCGCCCAGGCCCCCGTGTGAAAAGCAGATCTGGGAAATTCGGAAAAAAGATAGGTATGTCTAACTTTTTAGATGAGATGGGCTCTGAATCTGGTAAGTTATATCAGGCTAACATTTGAGTGTGAGGAGCGAGCGTGGAACGGCCCATCACCCAAGCGGAACTCGAGAGAGCGTTCGTCCGCTCATGCGCGCCCACCCTTTTGGGTGCGAAGGCGGCGAATCTCTTCACGTTTTGCGGCGGTTTCGCGGCGGACTGCCCGGCATGCGGCGAGACGGCCTGCTGTGAACGAGGGGCATCGCCCGAGGAGCGGCACCAGGTTTCAACCCGCCGTGCGGCGCTTCGTCGTCTCGTCGGCGCTTTGGATAGCCAGCTGGCAGCGCAGGGCATGCGCGTTCGCGTGCTCGCCTGGCGCCCCTTCGGCGCGCTCGTATACGGGTACCGTCCGGAGCTTGTGGCGCGGCACCTTGCAGATACCGAGACGAGGCGCGGCCTCGCCCAGCTCGGATACCCCGCCGCGCCGGCGCAAGGCGGCGCCGTCTGCCACCGTCCGGTGTCGCGACATGCTCCGCATGGGGCGGCGGAAGACGAAAGCTTCGTCGAGGGGTGCCTTGAGCACCTTTCCGAGCGGTTCGGTGAGACGCCGGTCCCTCATGAGGTGGGCTACTTCCTCGGTTATCCCGCAGCGGATGTGCGGGGGTTCATCGAACACGGGGGACGGGAGTTCCTCTGCTGCGGCTGCTGGAAGGTGTATGCCGACGTGCGCGGCGCGCAACGGCGATTCTCTCGCTACCGGCGCTGCACGCGTCGGGCGCTGCGCTTGTATCAGGAGGGGGCGTCGATTCTGGATATCGCACGCAGTCCGATGCCGCTTGCATCATAGGTGCCGCCGACCTCGGCGCGCGACTAGTTGGTTACCTTGGCCGGCAAAGGGTCGGCCTCGATAAGAAGGGATCGTGACATGGGCAAGGTTGCAGTGGTGTATTGGAGCGGTACGGGCAACACCGAGGCCATGGCGGAGCTCGTCGCCGAAGGCGCGCGCGATGCCGGCGCCGAGGTCGAGGTCATCGCATGCGCGGATTTCTCGTCAGGCGACCTCGATGCGTACGATGCCTTCGCCTTCGGATGCCCTGCCATGGGTTCCGAGGAGCTGGAGAGCGATGAGTTCGAACCCATGTGGGACGATGTGGAGTCGGCGCTCCCGGGGCGCAAGGTCGTCTTGTTCGGAAGCTACGACTGGGCGGATGGCGAGTGGATGGACCTGTGGCGCGAGCGTGCCGAGGCCGCGGGGGTCACGGTCGCCGATTCCGTTATCGCCAAGGACTACCCGGATGATGACGCGTCGGCGGCTTGCAGGGCGCTTGGCGCCGCGCTGGCATAGGTGCCCATTCGATCGGTAGATGCGGGATGCGGGGCGCGTCGTGCTGACGATGCGCCCCGTTTCGCAATGTCCATAAGGAAGCGAGAGCGCGATGCGCCTGGTAGGGAACATCGAACGGGGGAGAGGCGGGGCAACGGGTGGCGGGAGCGCCGCGGCGTCCGTCGGCGTGCTGCTCATCAATACGGGATCGCCCGCGGCACCCACCGAGGATGCGGTCCGCGCCTATCTTGAAACGTTTCTCATGGACGACCGTATACGCCCTCTGCCTGCGCCGGTATGGCGGGCCATCCTCCAGCACATGGTCTTGCCCAGACGCTGTCCCGCATCAGCGGCGAAGTACGCTTCCATCTGGACCGACGAGGGCTCCCCGCTCATTGCGACCTCGCGCGCGCTTGCGGCGCTGGTCGAGAACGAGTTGCGCTGTGGCGGCGTGAGCGGAGACGAGGGCGGACCGGGCGGCGGGCCATCGGACGGCCTTCCCGTCCGCGCGGCGATGACCTACGGCGAGCCGGGTATCGAAGAGGCGCTCGAGGGTCTTCGGGCGACAGGATGCCATAGGGTCGTGGTGCTCCCCCTGTATCCGCAATCGGCGTATTCGACCACCGCGGCGGCGCTCGATGCGGTGGGGCGGAGCCTGTCCCTCATGAGCTGGGACCCTCGGCTGTCCGTCGTCGAAAGCTACGGCGATGACGCGGCATACCTCGATGCCATCGCCTCTTCGGTCCTCTCAGCGGGGTATGACCCTGCGACAGATTACCTGCTGTTGTCGTTCCACGCCGTCCCGCTTTCCGATGTCGATGCGGGCGATACTTATCCCGCGCAGGCGCGGCGCGCGGCGGGCGCGGTCGCGGAGCGCCTCGGCGCCGCGGCGGGCGCTTGGTCGCTTGCGTACCAGTCGCCGTTTGAGGACGGGCGACGCTGGACGGGCCCGAACACGGCGCGGATGGTACGCGAGCTCGCTCGACATGAGCCTCGACGGTTGGTGGTGGCGTGCCCCGGTTTTTCCATCGACTGCTTGGAGACCCTCTACGATATCGATCAGGTGATGCGGGAGGAGTATCGAACCCTGCGAGCGGATGGCGGCGACGGGCTCGTCTACGTGCCCTGTCTGAACGACACGCCCGCTCACGCCGCCGTGCTGTCGAGGGTCGTCCGGCGTGTTCTCCGTCGGGCATCCTAGAAGGGGGCGCTTGGGCCAGCGAGCACGAGGCGCTTTACCCAGGCATCGTTCGAGTCATCTTTGGTTCGGCGGTGTTCGGGGGCCAAGGCTCCGGGGACGTTTCGCGTCGTTAGCCGTAGTAGCGCGTGTAGTCGTCGGACCCGCAGGTGCAGTACAGCATGCGCGGGCGGAGCTCGCTTTCACGCCAGACCTTGCCGCAGTTCAGGCACTTGAACCTGACCTCCTGGCCCGTCTGGTCGATGATGATGCCGCCGTTGGCCTGGGCAAGCTCGTCATCGCTCAGCAGCTGGTCGGCGCTCTCGTTCTCTGCCATGGAAGCCTCCTGTCTAGTCGGTTGGGGGAAGAGTCGGAGGACGCATGATACTGACGAGTATAGGCTGTGCCGCCGCGTGCGTCCATGCCGTCTCCGCCCCCTGCCGTTTAGACTGCCGCGCCCGCGATCATCGCGGGGAGCCGGTTTTTCAGGAGCGGTTCGCCGGAAATTAAGTCCCGCTTCACGATATGCAAGCCATTCTTCATTCATCGCGCTCGCTCGGCGGGTATGAGGGAGGTATCTACCGTCGACGCGCCCGTGCATCCTGCCGGGCGGGAAGGGGGCGCATCCCCATGTGCACGGGCATACGCTTCACCGACGCGGCCGGAAACATGTACTTCGGCCGCAATCTCGATTGGACGCAGGGCTATGGCGAGCGGGTGGTGGTGACGCCCGCTGCGGCTGCCGTCCCGTCCGCGTTCGACCGGCCGGATGATCTCGGCGCCGCCGAGGCGCGCACGGTTATCGGCATGGGTATCGTGGTGGGCGGGATCCCGCTCTACTTCGATTGCGGCAACGACGCCGGCCTTGCCGTGGCGGGGCTCAACTTCCCCCAGAGCGCCGATTACGCCGACGCCCCGCGCGCCGGTGCCGTGAACGTCGCCGCATACGAGTTCCCGTTCTGGATCGCCCGCAACTTCTCGACCGTGGGCGAGGTCCGCACGGCGCTTCAGCGCGTCGCGGTGGTCGCCCGGCCGGTGAACGAGCAGCTTCCCGTTGCGCGGCTGCACTGGATCGTGGGCGATGCGCGCGAGAGCATCGTCGTGGAGTGCCTGGATGGTGCCGTCCGCGTGTGGGACGACGACGTGGACGTGCTCACCAACGAACCTGATTTCGGTTGGCAGCGCACCAACTTGAGGAACTACCTCACCTTGAGCGAGGACGAGCCGGCAGGCGCCCGCTGGGGCTCGGCGGAGCTTGCGCCCTTCGGATCGGGCCTGGGGATGCAGGGTATGCCGGGCGACTACAGCGGGCCCGCGCGGTTTGCGAAGGTCGCGTTCGTGAACACCCACTATCCCGATCAAACGGGCGAGGCGGCAAACGTCGTGCGGCTCTACCGCACGCTCGGTGCGGTCGCGGTGCCCGAGGGCTGCGCCCGCATGGCGGACGGTTCGTATGAGAAGACGCTCTACACGAGCTGCTTCTCCGCCGCGTCGCTCACCTACTACCACGCCACCTACGAGGACCCCGCGATCCGCGCGTACCCGCTCTCCTCGTGCGATCTCTCCGCGACCGCTCCGATCGTGCTCGAGGCCGCCGCGTAGCGCGCGGTCCTGCCGACGGCCCCCGTCTTGCCCCAAGCCCGTCCGTGACACCTGAGCGCGGGCGGGCCCTGTGCGCCTGCCGGCCGATCCCCGTCCCTATCTCCAACATCATCTGCAAACGCCTTCCAAAAAGGATGTGCCATATGTCCACCTTGAAACTCGCCGCGCACGGCAGCGCCGGCGCGAGCGCCCCTGAAACCCATGCGAAATTCGCGGTCCTACCCGTCATCATCCTCATCCTCGCCCAGATGGGCGCCACCGGCGACAACGGGGCGCTGTCGCTCGCGGCATCGGCGCTCACGCGCGAACTGGGCGCCACCACCTCCGACATCCAGCTGGCGAACATGGTCTATCCGCTCGTGGGCGGCGCGTTCATGATTGCGGGCGGGCTCGCCGGAACCATCTTGGGGTGGAAGGAGACCTTCCGGGGCGGCGCGCTCGTGTGCGCCGTGGGCGAGGCGGTGCTCGCCTTCGCCCCCTCCATGGCCGTGTTCATCTGGGTCGGGCGCGTGCTCGTGGGATTCGGTGCCAGCTTCATGATCCCCTCGGTCCTGGGGTTGGTGCCCAAGCTCTACCGCGGGCGCGACCGTATGGTCGCATTCGGATGCATCGGGGCCGCTTCCGGCCTCTCGGCGCTGCTGCCGCTCGCCCTCGGCGTGGTCATGGAGACCGCCGGCATGCGCGCGACGTTCCTCACGCTCTCCGCCTACTTCGTCATGGTCGCGGCGGCGTCGCTCGCCCTGCCCGTCGTCGCGCGCGATGAGGGGCGCCTGCCCTTCGACGGCCTGGGCGTGGCGCTCGCCGCTTCGGGCCTCTTCCTGTTTCTGATCGGCCTGTCGAACATCTCCATCTGGGGCGTCATCGACCCGCTTCCGGGGTGCCCCTTCACGATCGCGGGCATCTCCCCGGCGATCCCCTGCATGGTCGCGGGCACGGCGCTGCTCGTCGTCCTCGTCGCGGTGGAGCGTCGCGTCGAGCGGCGCGACGGCATCGCCCTGCTGCCGCGGGCGTTCATCGCCACGCCCCAGGTTCTGGCGGGGCTCGCCGCGAATGCGCTCACCTTCTTCTTCATGGGCGCGCAGTCGATCCTCATGGCTCCGTACCTGCAGCTGGTTGCCGGGTGGACGCCGGTCGACGTGGGTGTGATCTCGATCGTCACGGGGGCTCCCACGTTCGCGCTCGCCTTGGGGATCCCGCGCCTGCTGCCCCATGCGAATCCCCGTCACGTGGTCCAGGTGGGATATGTGGCAATGGCCGCGGCCCTGGGCATCATGGCACTCTCGGTCACCCTCGACGGCGCCAATGCGGCGGGCGTCTACCTCGGCGCGTTCATGGCGGGCGTCGGTGCGGGCACGGTGTCCTCGCATGCGAGCAACATCGTCGCCCTCGCGCTGCCCGAGCGCGAGGCCTCCCAGTCCGGTGGCATCCAGAGCACCATGCGCAACGTGGGGCAGGCGCTCGGCGTCGCCCTTCTGGGCGCGGTGCTCATGTTCCAGATCACGAGCGGGGTGCGCGCCGGGGCGCAGGCAAGCTCCGATATCTCCCCGGCGGTCGTCGCCGAGCTCAACCGGATCGATGTGAACCTGGGGAGCGACCAGGCGCTGATCGACCAGCTCGATGATGTTGACATCTCCGCGTCCGAGCGCCGCGAGCTCGAGCGCATCGACGCGCGTTCGCGGCTCGCCGCGACCAGGACCGCCTATGCGGTCGGCGCCGCGGTGATCTTGCTCGGGCTTGTCACCACGCCGGCGATCACCATCTCCGAGAAGCGTTCCTGACCCCTCTTCGTCGTGGTCCGCGCCCGTCCGCCTCCTCCCGGGCGGCCGCGGGTCCGCTTACGGGTAACGCCCGCACCCCAAGGCAAGGCTGCTTCGGGGTGCGGGCGCTTTTGTCGGCGGATGTCTTGCGCTACATCACGCCCGTCCGCTCGAGCGCGTGCTCGACGCGTCGACCCATGCGCTTGGCGGGGGTGCGGAGCGCCAGGCCGAGCGCGAGGGAGGGCAGCAGGTATAGGGCGAGGGTACCGAGCTCGATCCACAGGTCGTTTCCGTAGATGCCGAACATGGCGGCGCGCAGGGCGCCCTCGGTGTGCACGAAGGGAAGCCAGGGGTATACGGCTTGGAAGACGGGCGGCAGCATCTGCGGCGGGAAGGTGCCGCCGGCGCCCGCAACCTGGAGGACCATGAGGATGACGGCGACGGCCTTGCCCGCGTCCCCGAAGGTCGCGGCGAGCGCGAAGATGATGTTGATGAAGACGATGCTCGCAACCGCGCCGGCAAGCCAGAAGAGGACGGGATGCGCACATTGCACCCCAAGCACGAGCACGTCCCCGGCGCAGATGAGCGTCGCCTGCGCGACACCCAGCGCGCAGAAGGTGATGAGCCTGCCTGCATACGCCCGGTTCGGCGTGCAGCCGGTTTGATCGAGCGCGCGGTCGGACGGCTCGGCCAGGAGCAGCGCGGATATGATCACGCCGCCGATCCAGATGGAGAGAACCGTGTAGAACGGCGCCATGGCCGATCCGTTGTTCTCGACGGGAAAGACCGGATGGCGCTCGACCGTCACGGGGCTCGCCATGAAGGCGCCCAGGTCGTTCGGCGTGGCGGAGAGGATCGCCCGAAGCTCACGGGTGTCGCCGCCGGCAACCGCTTGTCTGAGCCCGTCCTCTATCTCGCTCATGCGCCGCGCCTGCTCGTCCATGCCGCTCGCCGCGTCCTCAAGTGCCCCGTGCGCGGCGCCGAGCTCTTCCGAGGCGCTCGCGACGGCGCCCTGCACGGCCCCGGCGGCGCCCGAGAGCCCGTCGGTGATGGCGGTGACGTTGCGGTTGGCGGCGTCGATGTCGTCGGCGAGCCGGCCGAGGGACCCCTTGAGACCGTCCGCGTAGGCACCGCGGGCGGCGTCGATCTGCCCGCCCGCCTGCTCCACGAGCCCGGCGATCTGCTCGCGCGCCGCCTGCACGTCATCTGAGGTGCGCGCGAGGTCGGCCAGGGTCGTCTCGATACCCTGCGAGAGATTCTCGAGCTCATAGATGGCCTGGTCGACCTGGCCCGCGAGCGAGCGGAGCGCAGCGAGCGCCCGCGCGACGGCATGGGCCTCCGCAGAACCCTCCTCCGCCGTCGCCTCGCGCGCCTCGAGCTCCTCGATGATCGAGGCGAGGTCGCCGGACAGCTGGCCGAGGCTCTGGCTTTCGCGCTCGGCCTCGGCGTTCACGTCACCGAGCGCCGCGGTGAGGCGCTCGGTGGGGCCGGCGATGGCGTCGAGGGCCGTCGAGACCGCGCTCGAGACCTTCTCAAGGCCGGCGCCGCTTGACTCCAGCGCCCCGTCGACCATGGAGCGGGCGTCCTCGATCGCGTCGTCGAGTCCGCGAAGCCCCTCCGCGCTCTCGCCGATCGCATCCTGAAGCTCGCCGCCGGGCGCGGCGAGCCCGGCG
>CASFIQ010000037.1 GCA_949294785.1 uncultured Collinsella sp. | reverse complement strand
GCTGGACGGCGTGATCGGGTAGATACCCGCCACCTCGGTGAACGCATACGATACGTATGCGGCGGCCTCGTTGCCGTCCATGGACTTGAACTTACGCGCCATATACCCCTCTCCTCTCGTGTAGGTATACAGACCCCGGCGGATCCTCTCCCGCCGGCAAATCAACGGCGCTTGTGGCGTTTCCGCAGGTAGCGTGCGTAACTGACGCGCGAAACGGGACGTCGGCACGCACGTGTCCCAAGGGAAATCCACATGCAGGTTCATTGTACCGCGTTCATGCGCGACACAGACGTGAAACATCGACCCATTTGGAATGCGACGGCGATCGCCATCTCGCTGAATCAAAGCAGCTTCTTTCGAATCTTCTTGAGATAGTTCCTTGTGAAGCTGCGCTTATCCCCGAAGAAGCGATGGTCGGTCGCACCGTCCAAATGCCGTTCGTAACGCAGCGCGGCGAGCTCTATTCCGCAAACGTAGTCCGCCACCTGGGACATGTAGTAGTCCTTCGGTATCGCGTTGCGATAAATCGCTGCATTCTTCGCCAAACATGTACGCACCGCTTGGTGAACCGCATGCTTAACAAGCTGTTGACCGTTGTCGTAATAGATTTTGATGTGAGCAAACGACTGAAAGAACTCAAGATATTCGTTGATACGGGCAGAGAGGTCTCGTTCTACCTGCTCGGCAAGTGCGTAGACGCTCGGAAACCTGTCCTTCTTATATCTCAGCACCCAATAGCGAAATGGAGCCCGCTCCGCGAAAATGCGGAATCGAGCAAAGTGACTTTTTCGCTCGCCAACATCAAGCATGGAGAACTCATCATGCACACGGACTATCGGTGTAAAGTGAAATACCCGTTCCCGCAGGTTGGCATCGCGTAACGCACCGCGATATGCGGCGATATCAAAGCCGAGGGAATCTTTCTGATCGTGGAAAACAAAGGAGACTAGGTAATAGTCAGAGCAAGGACCGATATCACCAGACTCATCTATAAAAATGGAAAGCTCCCTCATGGGGCCATCTCCCGCCTAATAAAAATGCCGAGGGAAACCCCCCGGCGAAGAGACAGCCCTCCTTGTGTGGAGCGCTGGCTACTTTATACCACACGCCGGCTCTTTGGTTCAATTTTAACTGAAATAGAACATATGTTCTCCATGATTGATGCAAACACCTGTTCTACATAAATACCGCACGGGGTTTTATTGACTTACCCGATGATCGCCGAGGCGCAAACAGATAACGCCGCCGCACCGTATCTGATGACGGTGCGGCGGCACGGCACAGCAGCTGGGGGAAATCCGACCTGGAGGCCTGCGGACCTACAGGGACCCGCAGGCGTGCGCGAGGATGCGCTTAGGCGGCGTCGCGGTGCTCGTGGCAGGCACCTTGGCCGCCGAGATCGCGGCGACGACGATGGGCGACGCCGAGGATGAGGCATGCGGCTCCCGCCGCAGCCGTGCCGGTAGCGAGCCCGAACGCGGTGTCCCCCGTCGCGGCAAGCGCGCCATCCGTGTCCGCGGCGGGCTGCTTGGTGGGCGGCTCCCCGGTAGAGGTCCCTCCGCCCTGCGTGTGCTCAACGTACGTGACGGTGCCCGTGAGCTCGGCCACCCGGGCCTCCCAATCGCGGTCGGCCACCAGGTCGCGCAGCGCCTCCTCGCAGGTGCCCCACTCCTGCACAAGCTCCATCTCGGCGAACGCGGGGTAGAGGTCGGTGACGCCGGGCAGATAGCTGTTCATGGCGACGGTGTAGGTGCGCGCGTCGTCGAGCGGGGCGCCCGCGACCTCGATCGAGACGATGCGCTCGCCGTCCGGGCGCGCCCAGTCGATCTGGACCGTTGCCCCGCCGAAGACGATGACCGAGCCGTTGCCGGAAGGCCAGCTGTACTGCATGGGGTCCTCGCCCGCAGCCACCGCATCGAGCTGCTTGGAGAGCACCTCGCGGCAATCGGCCTGCAGCGCGAGCGAGCACTCGAGCGTGTCGCGGATCTGCGCGCCGGTGAGCTTATAGGTGGCGAGCGTGTTGCCGTAGGGCGAGATGGAGACGAGGTCGCCCGCCGTCACGTCACCCGCCGCGATGCCGCCGCGGATGCCGCCCGCGTTCTCGAACGCGAGGTCCGCGCCGGTCTGGGCAAGGTAGGAGCCGGTG
>CASFIQ010000036.1 GCA_949294785.1 uncultured Collinsella sp. | reverse complement strand
GGCCAGGCGTCGCGCGCGGGATCGAACCCGTCGGCAGCAAGATCATCCGCCGCCAACCGGGCGCGCCCCGTGCGCCGCCGCGCATCGAGCACGGCCTCGGCCTCTTCCACCGTAAGCGGACACATCCGTTGGCACATGGCTACCCCGTTCGTTCTTACCGCGCGTAGAGTTCGCGAAGGGCGCGCTCGACCTCACGCCGGTCGCGATCGCTCAGACGCCCCGCGCGCAGCTTGATATCGCGCCATTCCAACGCGACAAGCTTCGAGCAACGGGCAACGGACGGACAGGCCAAGCCCTCGCTTTGCCAGTCGGCAAGCACAACCTCCCCCGGGCACCAGGAGCGCGGTGCATGGCTCGCCACTTTAATGGCGACGATAAGGAGGGCATCGTCATCGACGTTGATAACGACCACCGGACGCGGCTTGGCCACCTCGGGATGGCCCTCGAACCGGACGCTTGCAATCAAGACATCGAACGGGTCTATCTCAGCTATAGAGGGCATCGTACACCGCGTCCTCATCGTCATCCCAGTCGACAGGCAACACCGCCGAGCCATCGGCGGCGCGCTGCGGCGACAGCACGTATTGCGGGTCGACCCATTGCCCGCGCACACCGGCAGTGAGCTTGAAGGGCATGCCGCCCTCCTGGAGCGCCTTCCGCAAGAAGACGTTCACTGCCGTGGAAAGGTTGAGCCCCATCGATTTGAAGAGCCGCTCGCTTTGCCTCTTGACATCATCGTCGACGTTCACGCTGAGGGTTGCCATGGCGTGCTCCTTACAGCATATCTGAACACCTATCTAAAATCACATTATAGCAATATGATATATGGATATCTATTCACTTTGCGAGCAGTGCCAAGCCCGAAAAAGGTTCTCCTCCGCTTAACAACCGCCCCTCTGGGCGCTATTCCCATCACTGAACATATCAAGCGTTTTGACGGGGCAATCGTATGGCACGGCAGTTCGAGGGCCATCATCAAAATGCGGGTGCGGCGTCCCCGGGGTCGACGTATCCCAGCTCCCGATAGCCTTCACATACGGCGAGTTCCATGGAGGTGTCGTCGCTCCACGTACTCGCCGACTGGTCGTGGCTACCGTGCCCCGCCTTGCCAGTGCAGCGATAAGCGCCACGACGCCGGAACTCAAAGGGAACGCCCTGCGCATCGGCGGCCGCTTGACCGTATGCGCAATCCCGAACGGCTGCTGGCAAGACTTTCCCCTCACTCATTTCGTTGACAGCGATAAACATGGGAATGCCGACCGTCATTTATGCGGTTAGACCTGAGAGCGAGGCGCCCATAGACATCGTTCTGGAACCTCTATGTCGCTGCAGGGGATCTTTCCGATAGCGCCGTTCTTCGCGAGAACGACGAGCGGCGGTTTGATTGCCTTGCATATTTAGTTGAGATAGACGTCGCACGCGGGCGCCGGAGAGGGCGCCGCACGAACGCGCAGAAGCATTGCTGCTTCTCGAACGACATCCGGCGCGAGCGCGACAAGCTGCGCCAGCAGAACAGCCGCTTCTACCGCCGACACGGGCTGAAGAGCCGGCGCGAGCGCAGGAAGGCAGCACCGAATGATGTAAGATAGCCTTGCACGGGCGCGCACCTGGGTGAGGAACCGAGGCCTGCGCCGGGCGGGCAGCGCTCCGATGAGAAGAAGTCGACGCGCGTGTCCGCAAATCGCTAGGTACGCCCCGACTTCGACGACGGGAAACGGCCTCGCAGCGAGGAGAGGGATTCCTACCGGGGCTCAGGTCACCGGTGTCTGGGCCCTCTCCTTCCTGTTGGGACGCGCCACGAGAATCGCCGCAAGGAGAACCTCCTTGTGAATTGCGGGGTGAAGCGATTGAGGCGACGGCCGAAGCTGACGCAGGAACTCGTCGACCGGGCGATTGAGCTCAAGGCCGACGGGCTCTCGAACGGCGACATCAGGGACGGCGGGAACGGAAGAAGTGGGGCTGGACGGGTAAAATGACCTTGATCAAGGCGCGCTGTTTGACTCACCTGCGAGACATGCGGGCGCCACGTCTGAAGCTCCCCCCTCGGGGTGCCTGAGGCGCGTGAGAACGCAACAGGGGCGGAAGGCGGATCAAGAGAGGCTAGCGCGGGCGAGACCCCCACGCAAGCGCCTCAAGCGGGGCATCTCGATTGGGCCTTTACGGTCCCTTCGGGATGCCCTTTCCCTTGCCTTTTGTGACGCGTGTGTTTAGTCAAGTGCTTTCATCAGAATGTGCATCAATGCTTGGATGGTGTGAGCAGGTGCTTCGAGCAGGTTATTTTGAGCACCTACCCGCCCTGCATGAGGGCGCGCCTCACGCGGTACGACCCCCGCGGAACTGGACGAGCCTGCCGTGGTGCACCACGCGGTCGATGACGGCGACGGCCATCTGGTTGCTCCCGAAGACCCCCCCCAGCGGGAGAACTCGAGGTTGGTAGTGATGACAACGCTCTGCCTCTCGTAGGCGTCGGCGAACACCTGGAACACGAGACGCGCGCCGTCGGCGCAGAGCGGCAGGAACCCCAGCTCGTCGATCACGAGCAGGCGCGCCCGCGCTATCTGCGATATCTCCCGGTCGAGCCGGCCCTCCCCACGCGCGCGCCGCAGGCGCATGACGAGGGAGGGGGCGGTGAAGAACCTGGCCTCGAGCCTTCTCTCGCATGCGAGCTGGCACAGCGCGCTCGCCATGTGAGTCTTCCCCGTGCCCACGTCGCCCATCAGCACCAGGTCCTCGCGCCGGTCGAGGAACGGCAGCGAGAGCAGGTCGTCCCTACCGAGGCCCTCCGGCAGCGAGACCGCGGACCAGTCGTAGCCGCCGAAGGTCTTCGGCGCCGACAGGCCGCAGCGCCGAAGCAGCTGCGCTCGCTTCGAGGCGTCCTTGCTCGCCGCCTTGGCCTCGAGGTACGACGCCAGATACTCCACCTGCTTCGGGCTCTCCGCCGTCGCCCATTCATGCTCGGCAAGCCAGGAAACTAGGGGCGTGCCGGCGCCGAACACCGAAAAACTTGAGTGGTGAAACCCGAATGAAGGGCGCACTCTTCTCCGCAAGTAAGGTTTGACTAAACACATCGAGTACGGCAGACAGACGACGAGGAGCTTCAGCCGCAGCCGCTCCCCGGCGACCACCGCCTCGAAGCCGCCGTAGTCGCCCTGCGCGGTGCCCGGCGCCCACTCGAGCTCGAGGTAACCGTCCCCGACGCCCGTGCGAGCCTCCATGCGCGCACATGGCGCCGCACGGACGACTAGGAGCCCACATACCCCCCCTCCCTGATGAGGCGGTCGCAGTCCTCTTCGCGGTGTGGCGCCGCTTGCGCGGGACCCCGAGGTCGGCCTCGAGCAGGCCGTCGATCCAGCCGGCATGCGGGCCTATCGCGGAGCACGGCCTGCGCGCGGGCACGGACGGCTCCGGAGAAATGTCGGTCTTGTCGGCGCAGCGTGCGACGGTGTTGCGGCTGAAGCGGAGCCTACTCGCAATCTCCGCCCTCGGCACCCCTCCACGCCCATCGAGCTTATATCGTTCCTCACATCCAGGGGCGCGCCCCTCATGCTGAAACTGCTCATTTTTCGGTGTACGCGTTGCTCAGAAGCCGGTAATCACTCGGACCAGTTCATATTGCACATCAACAGCGCGAGACCGGCATGACCTCTGAGGAGTACTACGAGGCCACCCAGAGACAGCGCCGCTACGAGGCGGCGATACGCCGGACCAAGCGCGAGATCGCCGTCGGGCGCGAACTCGGCTACGACATGGTCGACAAGCGCGTGCTGCTCGGGCGCCAGCAGGCCCGCGTGCGGCAGTGGTGCGCCGAGAAGGGGCTTCGCCGCGACTACGGGCGCGAGCGGGCGTACGGGGTCGGAACTCAGCCGAGGGGGCTGAAGCCCGGCGGCCTCACGGTCGACAAGGCGCTGGGCAGCGACCGCGTCTCCCGCGCCCTCAAGACGATGAACGTCTCGAAAGCGGACTTCAAGGAGGCCCTTGTCGCGGAGCTGTCCGAACGAGGCATCCCGGCAAACAGCCTCGCCGATCTCCCGTCGGACATGGCGAACGGCATCGTCGGCGACGTCATGGCGGCGTTCAGGAACGCACGGGGGTACCGCAGACTAGACAAGCCGGACAACATCCCGCACGCGCTTGCGGCAACGAACCCGCGCTACGGAGACAACTGGAGATGGTCGAACAACTGCCAGCGCTGCATCGCCGCCTACGAGATGCGGCGGCGCGGATTCGACGTCGAGGCGCTCCCGTTCCCGGGGAGCACCGACGACCTCCAGTACCACACCAAGAAAAACGGCTGGCCGTCGCTGTTCGGGAGAGGCGTCGCCGACCTCGAGTTCATCGGGGGCGTCGACGGGACGGGGCAGCTTCGTGACATCAGGGTGCTCATGAATCGCTACGGGGACGGTGCGCGAGCAGTCGTCTATGTAAAATGGAAGAGCAATGATCTGGGTCATGTTTTTATCGCCGAGCAGGTGGGCGGAGAGACGTGGCTCGTCGACCCGCAGACCGGCAGCATCGACTGCTCCTCGTATCTGGACGATGCGCAGCCGGGCTACACGCGGCTCCTGAGGGTCGACGACGCCAGGCTGTCGCCGCTCATCGGGAAGGCCGTGAGGAACAGGAAGAGACGATGACGAACATCGATGACGCCAGAAAGAGCGCAGCGAAGCTCGCGAAGAAGCGGTTCTGCAAGCTCAGCGGTAGGGAGTACCGCTACGGGAGGGAATGGGTGTTCGGCACCATCGACCCAAGCGGCGAGGTCGTCACGCGGAACCTCCCGGATATCCTCGTCGATACGGATACGGGCGCGGTGCGGGAGGTATACCTCCCCTCCGATGAGGGTTTCCGCATTTTGCACGAGAAAGAGCCCGTCTCGGAAAACTGACCCGGAAGTCTAGGCTCAGAATGGCGTAGCCGACGCGATAGTTAGGTCTGTTCTCCATGGTGATTGACGTTTATGAGAAATGCGATTCCCTCGGAATCGACTACAAGGACTACTCAGAGGCCGTCAGGCTGCAGGGCCGCATGATCTACAAGCGCATGCAGGAGGGCGACAGCTCGGTGGACTCGTACCTCGACGACATCAAATCGCTCCCCAGGAAGAACATGGTGGCGCTGATCAGGTATGACGGGCTCTACAAGCAGTATCCCAGGGTCTTCGACTTCGACGGGCCCATACCCGGCGTCGAGGCCCCGTACCCCTATGCGGGAAGAGAGGTCTAACCCGACAACGCACCAACCTGCCCCCGATTCATCGGGCCCCGCGTGAGCGGGGCCTTTTTCGTGCCGTTACCCTGCGCCGATGATTCCCCTCGACAGGGAGGGGGCGGTCCCCTCCCGCTATCCAGGGAGGGGAGACGGCATGGCAGACGATCCCGGCAAGGTCGGCGGCGAGGGCGGAGCGCCCCAGGACCCGCCCGCCGCGTGTGTTTGATAACGTCTGACTTGCGGATTTGATCACCCGGAACTTTCGGGAATGGTCACGAAAAACTTTCGGGTTTGGGCATGGGCACGCCGACCATCCCCAACGGGGCCTAACGTTGTCGCTGCTACGGTTGCGACGAT
>CASFIQ010000035.1 GCA_949294785.1 uncultured Collinsella sp. | reverse complement strand
CGGTACCGTCGCCGAGCCGCTCCCGCTGAACGAGCGGACCGAGGGCGCCTTCCGCACCGGCGGCGCCACGCGCGTCGACACCGCGCCCGCCATGGGAGCCGAGGCGCGCCCCGTCGATATCGAAGCGGGTCCCCGGAAGGGAGGCGAGTGAGATGAAGTACATCCTCTCCGTCCTCGTCGAGAACAAGCCCGGCGTGCTCTCCCGCGTGACGGGGCTCATCAGCCGCCGCGGGTTCAACATCGATTCGCTCACGGTCGCCCCCACCGAGGACGTGACCATGAGCCGCATGACCATCATCGTCAACGCCGACGAGGTCGCCTACGAGCAACTCACCAAGCAGCTGCACAAGCTGGTCTCGGTCTACAAGATCTCGGACCTCACCGAGGAGGACGCCATCGAGCGCGAGCTCGTGCTCTTCAAGGTGGTGGCCCCGCCCGACCGCCGACACGAGATCATCGAGATCGCCAACATCTTCCGCGCCAACATCGTTGACGTGGGCAAGAACTCGCTCACGGTGGAGGCGACGGGCACGGCGAGCAAGCTCGATGCGATGGAGGACCTCTTCCGCAGCTACGGCATCCGCCAGCTCACGCGTACCGGCAAGATCGCGATGAGCCGCGGCGCGCGGGACGCGTAAGGCGCTACGGGACCGCCCGCGGGCATATCACCACCCGCTGCGGGCAGTCCTCTTCGCGACGGAGGCGCCGCTGGCGCCTCCTGCTCATGCGGAACTTGCGGGCGGCGATATGCCCGCGGGCGGTCGGCGGTGCCCGTTCGCTCTCCGAGGGGTCAAGACAGGTGATTGTCGCGCTGCGCGCGCGGTGACCATAGCAGATAGGGTTTTAGGACCGATAAGGTAAGGAGTTAGAAATGGCCGTTACGATCTACTACGAGAGCGATTGCAAGCCCGAGGTCATCCAGGGCATGAAGGTCGCCATCATCGGCTACGGCAGCCAGGGCCATGCCCATGCGCTGAACCTCCTCGACTCGGGCTGCGACGTGCGCGTGGGCCTGCGCGAGGGCTCCAGCAGCTGGGCCAAGGCCGAGGAGGCCGGTCTCAAGGTGTGCGATATGGACACCGCCGCCGAGGAAGCGGACCTCATCATGATGCTCGTGCCCGACGAGACCCAGCCTAAGGTCTACGAGGAGCACATCAAGGCCCACCTCAAGCCCGGCAACACCCTCGCCTTCGCCCATGGCTTCAACATCCACTTCGGCTACATCGTGCCGCCCGAGGACGTGAACGTCATCATGTGCGCGCCCAAGGGCCCGGGCCATATCGTGCGCCGTCAGTTCACCGAGGGTTCCGGCGTGCCGGACCTCGCCTGCGTGGCGCAGGATGCCACGGGCAACGCCTGGGACATCGCGCTCGCGTACTGCTGGGGCGTGGGCGGCGCCCGTTCCGGCATCATCAAGGCCACCTTCAAGGAGGAGACCGAGGAGGACCTCTTCGGCGAGCAGGCCGTGCTCTGCGGTGGCCTCGTGGAGCTCGTGAAGGCCGGCTTCGAGACGCTCACCGAGGCCGGGTATCCGCCCGAGCTCGCCTACTTCGAGTGCTATCACGAGATGAAGATGATCGTCGACCTCATGTACGAGAGCGGCATCCACTTCATGAACTACTCCATCTCCAACACCGCCGAGTACGGCGAGTACTACGCCGGCCCGAAGGTCATCAACGATGAGAGCCGTGCCGCGATGAAGGAGCTTCTGGCCCGCATCCAGGACGGCAGCTTCGCCCAGCAGTTCGTCGACGACTGCAACAACGGCCACAAGTGGCTGCTGGAGCAGCGCGAGAAGATCAACGAGCACGAGATCGAGAAGACCGGCGAGAAGATCCGCTCGATGTTCACCTGGATCAAGAAGGACTAGCCGCTGAATCCGCCCTTAGATGTGTTCCGGTCTTTATAGGGGGAGCCGAGCGTCACAGCTTGTTCAGATAGCTTCAAGAAAAAGGGTCTTGCGAGGCCCTTTTTCTTTTGGGATTGCATGTCGGTAAGGGGAAATGCCGGGAAGGCCGACGGTTTGAGAGCCTATGGGGTCTGCTCTGCAAGGATGGCGATCAGCGGAGCGAGATGCCGCCGATCGCAGCCGTCGAACCCCTCCTTTATGCCCTCGAGATCGGCGGCGTCGCGCTTCGAGCCCCTCTTCGCGTTGCCGGCGAGCATCTTGAAGTAGATGCGCATCATGATCCGGTCGGGAAGGCTCAGGCGCTCGAGGTGAAAGCCGCCCCGGCAGTAGACCCAAGGCAGGTCCGGGTACTGGTCGGACGAAAAGGAGCGGCGGAAGGCCTTCTCGTGTTCTGTTGCGGGATAGTTGTCGTCCGGCATCGGCGTGGCGCCGACGGCAACCACGGCATAGCGCTTCTCGGGATGGGCGGCCATGTAGCTCTTGAACGGCTTTGATCCGCGCAGGGTCGCCGCATGGAACCAACCGCAGAGCACGACGGTGTCGGCGCCGGCGGCAGCCTGCTCCAAGTTGTCGATGGATTGGGCGGCGCAGCCCAGGTCCTCGGCAAGCCAAGCGGCGTATTGCCGGGCCGAACCGGTTTGCGACTCGTATACCACGGCTGCGTTCATGAGCGCTCCTCGGTAGCGGGGGGGGGGGAGGTTGCTTCCAGTATCGCCGAACGCCCGGGAACGACGTTGCCGACGGCGCGTTCCTTACCGAGCCCTGACAGTTTTCCGTAGCCGGTTTCGGATGCGGGGACTTTCGAGGGCGGTGCCGACGCCGGCTTCTTGTTCCTGCGTGCCGGGCATCACGATGGCGGCTTCGCACCGGTGTCGCGGACGAGGAGCTGGGCGAGCTCGCGGGCGGAGTGGACGTCGAGGAGCTGGTAGCCTCGGGCGCGGTAGGCGTTCACGGTGCCGGGGGCGATGTGAAGCTCCTCGGCGATCCGGGCGGTGGTATCGCCCCGTGCGATGCGCAGGAGCGCCTGCGCCTGCATCTCGCCGGAACCGCGCCCGCGCAGATAGAGTATGCAGCGCTCGGCTTCCAGGGCGGCGGGGTCCGCCGCGGCGACCTCGGCAAGCGTGCTTTCCCGTGCAAGCATGCCAAGCGTAAGCACAGCTCCGGCAAGGTAGAACACGAGGGCGATGAGGTAGCCGCTCACGTACTGTGCATGGCCCATGATGCCGACGCCGAGATTGGCGAACCCTGGCGCGCCGCCGACGAGAAAGCCGCATGCGACCGCCCCGGCAAGGAGGACGCCCGCGCGCCGCGTTGGCCGCACAGCGAACGTGCGCGGGCTGCGAGCGCGCAGGATGAGTGCCGCGACAGCCGGGGCGGTCAAGGCAAGCGCAAGGATCGGAAGCCCCGCGCGCGGTACGACGAGTAGGCCGCGTGAGAGCAGCGCGAGGCAGAGCAGGGTCACGGCAAGAGTCGGCACAGCGCGTGAGTCAAGGTCGAGCGGGCGCGCGGTCGGCGACGGACTGGCGGGAGGCGCAGGTTCCGCATGCGCGGATTTCGCCGGAGCAAGCTCGTCGAACGAGGCGATGCCGAGCTTCTCGCAGGCGCGGGAGCGGTAGGTCGCGACGGTCGACGGGCTGAGGTCGAGGCGGTCGGCGGCTTCGCGCATGGTGAGGCCGACGAGCAGCAGACGCGCGACCTCGTGCTCGCGCACGGTGAGCGCATCCGCCCCGTCGAGTTCGTCAAGCAGGGAGGCGCCCCGATCGCCTTCATCGCCGGCGGCTGAGGCGGCGGCACCGCGCACGAAGTCGCTGCCGCCGGCGAGCGGCAGGGTGAGACCCCAAAGCATCCAGCTGGCATAGCGGAGTATCCATTCCGGCAACGTGAGGGCGGCAAGTTCTTGGATCGAGCTCTGCGAGGCGAAAACGTACCAGGCGGCGAGCATGACGGCGTAAAGGGCACTCGCAGCGATCGCCGCCGTCACCAGAGCCCGGCGGCGGGGCCCCAAGATGCCGCGGAGCGCGTACGCGAGCGCTGCCGTGAGCACCGCGAGCGGAATGGCCGAAGTCCATAGGTAGTAGCGCATATCGAGCGTATGCGGGTCTGCGGTGAAGGCGATCGCCGGCGCGATGAAAAGCGCCACTGCCCACACGGTCCACAGGGCGGAGTGGGTGAGGAGGCCTTTTCGTCTGCAGTTGCCGTTGCGCGTGGTATGTTCGACCATGGTCGCCCCCGATTTCGCTCGCCGTGTGCCCCCATGGTACCTGGCGAGAGTCCACCTGTCGTGTCACGCCCCCGTATGCAATCGGTTGCGACACGACGGTCGAGGTCTGCAGGACCTTGCGGGCAGTCACACGTTGGCGCCGGTCCCGCTGGCCGAGGAGCGGGAATCTCCTGATCCGCGCGCAAGTTCCACAAAAGAAAAAGCCCCGTCGGGGCTTTTTCTTTGAGGACTGTCTGAAGCGCGCGGATAAGGAGATTCCCGCCCAGGGGCGGGGTTTGCCGGCGGCGGCTAGCTCAAGAGCATGCGGTCGTTGGCGAGCTCGCCGCCCGAGACCTCCTCGAACTTGAGCAGCAGGTCCTTCACGGTGAGGGATTTCTTCTCGGCGCCGGAGACGTCGTAGATGATCCTGCCCTCGTGCATCATGATGAGGCGGTTGCCCAGGCGGATCGCGTCGTTCATGTTATGCGTGACCATGAGGGTGGTGAGCTGGTGCTCGGCCACGATCTGCTCGGTCAGGTCGAGCACCTTCGCGGCGGTCTTGGGGTCGAGCGCGGCGGTGTGCTCGTCCAGAAGCAGGAGCTTGGGGTCGGTGAGCGTCGCCATAAGCAGGGTGAGGGCCTGGCGCTGGCCGCCGGAGAGCAGGCCCACCTTGGCGGTAAGGCGCTTCTCGAGGCCCAGCCCCAGCGTGCGCAGGCGCTCGGCGTACTCGTCCTTCTCGGCGCGCGTGACGCCCCAGGCGAGTGTGCGCGTCTTGCCGCGCCGGCGCGCCATGGCGAGGTTCTCGATGATCTGCATGTCGGCTGCGGTGCCCATCATGGGGTCCTGGAAGACGCGGCCCAGGTACTTGGCGCGCGCCGGCTCGGAGAGCTGCGAGATGTTCTGGCCGTCGAGGGTGATGGTGCCCGCGTCGATGGGGTAGACGCCCGCGACCATGTTCATGAGCGTGGACTTGCCGGCGCCGTTGCCGCCGATGACGGTGACGAAGTCGCCGGGTGCGAGATGCAGGTTGCAGTCGATAAGGGCGCGCTTCTCGTTGATGGTGCCCGCGTTGAAGGTCTTGGAAACGTGGCTGAGGGTCAGCATCTCCTACCGCCCCCCTTCGGAGGCGTCGCCCGCGGGCGCGTCGCCCCCTGTGGCCACGGATGCCGGGGACGCCTTGAGCGAGCGCGCGTAGGCCCGGCGCAGCTGGAACTTCTCCCACACCACGGGGATGCACAGCGCCAGCGCCACGATGATCGCGGAGAGGAGCTTCATATCGTTGGCATCCATGCCCAGCTGCAGCACGATGGCGCGGATGAGGAAGTAGACCACCGATCCCACCACGGCGGCGGTGAGGCGGCTGCCGAACGCGCGCAGCTTGCCCGGTGTCAGGCGGCCGAGCACCTCGCCGATCACGATGGCGGCGAGACCGATGACGATCGCGCCCGTGCCCATGCCGATGTCGGCGTACTTCTGGCTCTCGCAGATGAGGCCGCCGGAAAGGCCGACGAGGCCGTTGGAGAGCATGAGGGCGATCATCTTGGTTACCTTGGTGTTCACGCCGAGGGCGCGCACCATGGCCTCGTTGTTGCCGGTGGCGCGGCAGGCCGAGCCGATCTCGGTGCCGAAGAACCAGTAGAGCGCCGCGATGATCACGACCGCCACGATCACGCCCACGATGATCGAGGCGACGTTGGTGGCGAGCCCCGTCATATCGGTGACCTGGCTGAAGATGGTGTCGTTCTTGAGCAGGGGCGTGTTGGACTTGCCCATGATGCGCAGGTTGATGGACCACAGGCCGATCTGCGTGAGGATGCCGGCGAGGATCGCGGGGATCTCGAAGACCGTGTGCAGAAAGCCCGTGACCGCGCCGGCGACCATGCCGGCGAGCATGGCGGCGAGGATCGCGACGAGCGGGTTCACGCCGGCGACCACGAGCACCGCGCAGACGCATCCGCCCAGCGCGAAGCTGCCGTCGACCGTTAGGTCGGCGATGTCGAGCAGCTTGTAGGTGATGAACACCCCGAGCACCATGATGCCCCAGAGGATTCCCTGAGAGACGGCTCCCAAAAGCGCGAGAAGCATGCGTCCCCTCCTTGTCCGATAGCCAAAACGGCCTCGGGACGGACCCGAGGCGCGAAGAGCATGCGATAAGCACACGGGGACACAGTCTAGCATGCCGCTCGCCGAAACGGAGTGGGGCCGTCGATGTAATGGAGTGGTAACGCGCGCGGGCAGCTTGGCGACCCGTCCTGCTCAAGGGAAAACCCCGCCCCTCAAGCCGGCATGCTCGAGGGGCGGGGTTTGGATCCCGCGGTATCGACGGGGGCGCCGCGGGGGTGCGCGATCCGGGCCGCTCCGGATGGGGCGCCGGATGCGCTATGCAGCGGCGACGTCCTCCCCGCCCTCGTCGGCGAGCGAGGAGACATCGACGCCCACGGCCTCAGCGGTCTCGCTGTTGTAGACCAGGTCGCACTCGTCGGCGGTCATCGTACCGATGGCCATGGTCGCGGGGTCGGCGCCCTCGGTCAGGATCTCGACGGCCATCTCGCCGGCGCGGCGGCCGAGCTCCTCATAGTTGATGGAGACGCTGGCGAGGCCGCCGTTTTGCACCATGCCCACCTCGCCGCAGATGACGGGCAGCCCGTTCTCGTTGGCGACCATGGCGACGGTGGTCATGCCGGCGGCGATCGTGTTGTCGGTGGGGGTGTAGACGGCGTCGACCTTGCCCACCATGGACTCCACGACCTGCTGGATCTCGTTGGAGGAGGATACCGTGAAGCGCTCGTGCCCGATACCTGCGGCGTCGAGCTCGGCCTCGGCCATCTCGATCTGGATCTCGGAGTTGGACTCGGCGGTGCAGAAGAGCAGGCCCACGGTCTGGGCATCGGGGATGAGCTGCGCGAGCAGGTCCATCTGATCGGCGACGGGGTTCATGTCCGAGGTGCCGGTGAGGTTGCCGCCGGGGGCGTCGTTGTCATCGACCAGGCCGGAGGCGGCGAAGTCGGTGATCGCGGTGCCCACGATGGGGATGTCGGTGGTCGCGCCGGCAAGCGCCTGGGCGGCCGGGGTGGCGATGGCGAAGATCAGGTCGCAGCCGTCGTTCACGAGCGTCTGCGCGATGGTCTGGCAGGCGGACTGGTCGTTCTGCGCGCTCTCCTGTTCGATGGTGTAGTCGATGCCGGAGTCGTCGAGCGCCGCGACGATGCCCGCCTCGGCGGCGTCGAGGGCGCTGTGCTCGGTGAGCTTCAGCAGGCCGATCTTGTAGCTGGCGCCGGAAGCATCCGCCGCGGCGGATCCGGCGGGCTCGGTCTTTCCGTTGGAGCAGCCGGCGGCGACGAGCGCCATACCGAGGCCGGCGAGGCCGGCGGTGAAGGAGCGGCGGTTGAGCATGGTGGTGTTCATGAGGGACCCCTTTCAGGTCTTAGGCCCCGGGGTGGCCGGGGCGCGCGATGATGCGCGCCGACGGGCGCGCAGGGCGCTAGACGATCTCGGCGTCGGCGAGCCCGGAGATGTCGATACCCACCTCGTCGGCCGTCGCCTGGTTGGCGATGAGCGTGCACTCGTCGGCCCCGAGGTACTCGATCGGCATCTCGGCGGGGTCGGCGCCCTCGGTGAGGATGCGCACGGCCATCTCGCCTGCCTTGTAGCCCAGGTCGAAGTAGTTGATGGAATAGGACGCCAGGCCGCCGTCCTCGACCATGGTGTCGCAGCCCACGATCACGGGGAGCTTGTTCTCGTTGGCGACCATGGCCACCGTCGCCATGCCGGCGGCGATGGTGTTGTCGGTGGGGGTGTAGACGGCGTCGACCTTGCCCACCATGGACTCCACGACCTGCTGGATCTCGTTGGAGCTCGAGACCGTGTAGCGCTCATGCGAGAGGCCGGCGCGGTCGAGCTCCTCCTCGGCCATTTCGATCTGCACGAGCGAGTTGCTCTCCGCGGTGCAGTACAGCAATCCGACGGAGGCGGCGTCAGGGATGAGCTCGCGCAGAAGCTCGATCTGGTCCGCGACGGGCGTCAGGTCCGAGGTGCCGGTGACGTTGCCGCCGGGCTCGTCGTTCGAGGCGACCAGGTCGGATTCGGCGAAATCGGTGATCGCCGTGCCGATGATCGGGATGTCCGAGGTGGTGCCCGCCACGGCCTGGGCGGCCGGCGTGCCGATGGCGAGGATCAGGTCGTCGCCGTCGTTCACGAGCTTGCTCGCGATGGTCTGGCAGGTGGGCTGGTCGTTCTGGGCGTTCTGCTGGTCGATCTCGTAGGAGATGCCCGCGTCGTCGAGTGCGGCGACGAAGCCCTCGTTCGAGGCGTCCAGCGCGGCGTGCTCGGTCAGCTGGAGCACGCCGATCTTATAGGTGGTGCCGGACGCGGCAGAGCCTGTCGCGGAGCCGGCGGGTGCCTCCTCGTCGCCGCTGCAGCCGGTAAACCCGAACACGCTCGCTGCGGCGAGCGCGCCTAGGCTAGCGGTCAGGGAGCGGCGGGTGATTACCGGTTGCGTCATGAAGACCTCCAGATGTGCAGCTGATGCGGACCTCCTGCAGACACCCGACCCGCGTCGCCCCGGCGACCGGGGGCTCCGCGCGGAGCCCGTCCGACCGTCCCGATGGGGCGCCGCATCATTCGCGGTTCAGGTAGCTATTTATGATAGTCAGCACCCCCGGTGCCTTCGACGCGCGCGGGCGTGTCATGAAGAGTTAACCTTGCGACGCCGGTCCCGTCGTGTTGCCCGGGCGAAGACGCACGCCCATCCGGGCGTTCTTCCTGGCTTTACCGATTGGGTTGGGAGCGATTATGCCTGCAAGGTGGTTTCTTGATCTACAGCTACGGCATCGAGCGAGCATTCGCGCCGCGGCTGGGCCACGACCACCTGGAGTTCGAGGCCCATCGCGGTGAGCGCGTTCATAACGGTGGCAAAGCGCGGGTTGCCCGAAGGACCGAGCGAGCGGTAGAGACTTTCGCGCGAGACACCTACGGCATCTGCGATCTTCCCCATGCTGTAGGCGCGTGCCACATCACCCAAAGCGCTGATAAACTGCCCCGGGTCATGGTCCTCTGCCGCGAACGTGAGGTTGAGCGCTGCCTCCTCCATGCTGTTTATGTAGTTAGCGGGGTCAAATTGCCTGAAAGCGGTCATGCTGCTCCTTCCAACTGCGCCAAATCTGCCGTGCCTGAGCAATGTCTCTGCGTTGCGTGGACTTGTCTCCTCCCACCAGAAGAATCACGATGTGTGTTCCTCTTCTCGCGAAATAGATACGGTATCCAGGTCCTTGATGAAAGCGCAGCTCGAAAACGCCTCCGCCAACGGGCTTGACATCAGAGGGGAACAGCCCCTTTCGGGCGATGCGGGCGATGGTCTTAAGGATTCGCTGCTTGGCAGCTTTATCCCGTAGGTGCTCGATCCAATCGGCAAACTGGTTTGATTCAATGACGGTGTACACTGCTCACCTCCAATTGTAGCCTGTAAGCTACAGACTGCAAGGGCGAATTCACCAGCGAATTCGCTTCGTGAGCGCATCGTAAACCCTGAAATCTGACAGCCATTCGAATCTATCTGACACAAATCCAACCGCCCAGCTCAGGGCGACTAAATTCAAGGAGAGACGTCGATTCGGGTCGGTGAGCGGCGGGATACCGGCCGATGAGCGGATTGAGGATTCTAAAACTTGACAGATTGACCCCTGGATGCTCCGAAAAGCGGCTGCCAGGGGTCGGATTGCTCGACTTGCTAGAAGTTAGATCGGATCGCGCTTTTTGCTGCTCTAGAACTCGGCGTTGCCCACGGTGCGCGGGTGCGGCAGGACGTCGCGGATGTTGCCCACGCCCGTGAGGTACATGACCAGGCGCTCGAAGCCCAGGCCGAAGCCCGCGTGCTTGCAGGTGCCGAAGCGGCGCAGGTCCAGATAGTACCGGTACTGCTCGGCGTCCATTCCCAGCTCGGCGATGCGGCGCTCGAGTACGTCCAGGCGCTCCTCGCGCTGGGACCCGCCGATGATCTCGCCGATGCCCGGAACCAGGCAGTCCGCCGCGGCGACGGTCTTGCCGTCGTCGTTCAGGCGCATGTAGAACGCCTTGATCTGGGCGGGGTAATCGGTCACGAAGGTCGGCTTCTTGAAATGCTGCTCGGTGAGGAAGCGCTCGTGCTCGGTCTGCAGGTCGATGCCCCAGCTCACGGGGTAGTCGAACTTCTGGCCTGCCGCCACGGCCTCCTCCAGGATCTTGATGGCCTCGGTGTAGGTCACGCGGGCGAAGTCGGAGCTCGCCACGTGCTCCAGGCGCTCGACGAGCCCCTTGTCCACAAAGCGGTTGAGCATCGCGAGCTCGTCGGGGCATTTCGCCTGCACGTCGCGGATGACGTGCTTGAGCATGGCCTCAGCGAGGTCCATGTCGTCGGCCAGGTCGGCGAAGGCGATCTCGGGCTCGATCATCCAGAACTCGGCGGCGTGGCGCGTGGTGTTGGAGTTCTCGGCGCGGAAGGTGGGCCCGAAGGTGTAGACGTCACCGAACGCCATGGCGAAGTTCTCGGCGTTGAGCTGACCCGAGACGGTGAGCGAGGCGGGCTTGCCGAAGAAGTCCCGGCTCCAGTCCACATGGCCCTCGGCGTCGCGCGGCGGATTCTCGACGTCGAGCGTCGTGACGTGGAACATCTCGCCGGCGCCCTCGCAGTCGGAGGTAGTGATGATCGGCGTGTTCACGTAGACGAACCCGCGCTCCTGGAAGAAGGAGTGGATCGCGGCGGCGGCGACGGAGCGGATGCGGAACACGGCGCGGAACAGGTTCGTGCGCGGGCGCAGATGCTGCTGGGTGCGCAGGAACTCGACCGTGGCGCGCTTCTTCTGGAGCGGGTAGTCGGGTGCGGAGGGGCCCTCCACGCGGATCGCGGTCGCCGCGAGCTCGAAGGGCTGGGGCGCGTCGGGCGTGAGCTTGAGCTCGCCCTCGCACACGAGCGCCGCCGAGACGGTCTGGTGCGCGATCTCGTCGTAGTTCTCGAGCGCGTCGCGGTTCATAACGACCTGCAGGTCGTTGAAGCAGCTGCCGTCGTTCACGGTGACGAAGCCGAAGTTCTTCATGTCGCGGATGGACTTGACCCAGCCGGCGATGACGATATGCTTGCCGCCGAGGGCCTCGGCGTCGGCGTAGAGCTGGGCGATCTTGGTGCGGTTCACGGGTTCACTCCTCACGTGCGCGCCGCCTGCGACGAGCCGTCTGGGGCGGCGGGCGATGTCACGGCGCTTCGGCGCCGAGGAATCGCCATCCTGTTGCCATCGGTATGATAGCGCGCCCGACCCATGCGGGTCGTGTCCGCGCGACGCCCGCATGAAAACCCGCGGCAATCCCATACGGAGACCTTACCGCCTGCGCGGCGGGCTTTGCTAGACTGGTATGGTTATCTCGCGTATCCTTTCCCCGCGTGACCTGCACCGTAGCGCATCGGGCCCGGGTCCGTGCCGGTTAGGGCGGTGCGGCGAGTCCGGTGCGAGTCTTCAAGGAGCATCCATGGTCGATCTCGATCTTCTGCCTGATTACGTCGAACTTCCCGATAGCGACCCTTCCGGCCGCGCGGATTTCGGCAGCATCGATTTCGAGCGGCTTCCCAACACGCGAGACCTCGGTGGGCTCCACGGGGCCGACGGGCTGCGGGTGAGGCCCGGGATGCTGCTGCGCTCGGGCCTTCTGGGAATCGCGAGCGAGGCGGACCTCGTGCGCCTGCGCGACGAGTATCGGCTCGCGCTTGTGGTCGATTTCCGTAACGACGTGGAGCTCTCCGAGCAGCCCGATCCCATGCGGGAGCTTCCCGACGCGCGCTACGTGCATGCCGACATCATTACCGAGCGCGTGCAGGGCATCACCCAGGAGGCGGCCAGTCGCGAGCGGGCGCGCAGCGGCGGCAAGCTGGAGTGGCGCCAGATGATGGCGATCTTCTACCCGCATCTCCTGCTGGAAGAGGATGGCGTCGCGGGGTACCGGTCGTTTTTCCGAGCGCTGCTCGCCTGCGAGGACGGTGCGGCGCTCTGGCATTGCTCGGTGGGGCGCGACCGCTGCGGCATGGGCTCCATGCTTGTCGAATGCGCCCTCGGTGTGGACGAGGCCGAGATCGAGGCGGACTACCTGGCGACGAACCTCTTCGCCCCCTTGCAGCTCACCATCGACGCGCCCGCGGCGCGGACCTCGCTGGCTGCGGTCCGCGAGGCCCTCGCGCGCGAATGGGGCGGGGTCATGGGCTATATCACCGGTGCCCTCGGCGTCACCGACGGCGAGATCCGCGACCTGCGCCGGCGCTATCTCGCCTGACGCGCGCCCGAGTTGCACGCGAGGCGTGAAAAACGCGCCGCCCCACGGTGAGGCGGCGCGTTCGGATCTGCGCGATAGGTGAAGTGCCCCCTTGCACGGAAGGCCATGCGGATGCGATGGGCTTATGCGGTGGGCGGGCGCCGAGCGGCTAGATGCGGCGGCGCGTCAGCAGCAACGAGTCGCCGATCTTCACGAGCGGGCGGTTGCCGATGAGCGTGTTGGAGCTCGCGATATGGTCGATGCCGCCCACCTGCTCGAGGTTCGCCACCACGCAGGTGACGACGTCCTCGTAGCCGGCCTCCTTGATGGCGGCGGAATCGAACGCGATGAGCGGGTCGCCCGCCTTCACCTCGTCGCCCTGCTCGACGAAGCGGGTGAAGCCCTTGCCGTTCATCTCGACGGTGCCCAGGCCCACATGCAAGATCACCTGCGCGCCGGTGCCGGTCAGGATGCCGATGGCATGGTTGGTGACGGTGGTCATGACCACACGGCCGTCCGCCGGCGCGTACACGCAGTCGCCCACGGGTAGGATGCCGTAGCCGTCGCCCATGAGCTTGGCGGAGATGACCTCGTCGTTGATCTCCTCGATGCTCACCAGAAGGCCGGTGACGGGCGCGTAGATGATGTCGGAGCGCGTGGCGAAGGTCGCGCGCGGCGGCTTGGGGGCGTCCCCGTGCGTTGGGATGGCGCTCTTGATCTTTTCGATGAGTTTCATGGCTGCTCCTCGATACGAGGTGGATATGGCGTCGCCTCCATCATACCCCGCCCCGCGGTTCCGCCCCGCCCGGGGCCTCCTCAAGGGTCGCTGGGCATCGGCAACCGGCGCCGGGGCAGCCGGGGGAGCGTCGGCGTTCGATGGGCGGACCTTCTCGTCTAGGTGGTGAGAAGT
Organism: uncultured Collinsella sp.; assembly: GCA_949294785.1. GTDB lineage: Bacteria > Actinomycetota > Coriobacteriia > Coriobacteriales > Coriobacteriaceae > Coprousia. The sequence continues at coordinate 838 of CASFIQ010000035.1, read as the reverse complement.
CCCTCGATCGCGCGCTCGAGCGCCACGGCATCGCCGGTGAAGCGGAACGACCGCATGCCCGCGACCTCGGCTCCCGTGCAGTTGTCGGGGTTGTCGTCGACGAACAGGCAGGTTGCGGGGTCCAGTCCGTAGCGCTCGCAGAGCAGCTCGTAGATGGCGGGATCCGGCTTCATGAGGTGCTCCTCCGCCGAGACCACGCGCCCTTTCATGAGGGGGTAGGCGGGGCAGTGGTTCAACTGCTCGTCGATGTGCGTTCCCGCGTTGGAGAGCAGGTAGAGGTCGAGCCCGCGCGCGGCCAGGCGCATTGCGAGCTCGTTTACCTCGGCGATGGGCTCGGAGTAGCGCGTCCACCCGGTTGCCATCTCATGCAGGTTGGGATGAAGGAGCGCGTCCAGATGCGCTTCGGCGATGCGCAGCATCGTCGGGTAGCCGATGGCGCCGGCGTCGAGCAGCGCCCACTCGCCCCGGCCGAAATATGCCGCTTGGAGCGCGGCGGCGTCCTGCTCGTTGTCGGAGAACTGGCGGGCGAAGTGGGGACCGTTGAAGGTCATCAGCACGCCGCCCATGTCGAAGACGACGTTCTTGAGCGGTGCGGTGCGGTTCGCGGTATCGGTCATCGGGGCTCCTGCGTTCGTGTCGCGTGCCATGGGGCGGCCCGGCTCGCGCATGCGCGGCGCCACGCCGCCGTCTCAGCCCAGTATATCCCGATATACCGTCCCTCGTATCATGTGCGTGCTCGCGTGTTTCCGGTCAATGTGAACGGTTTGCCGAGCCCCGATGCGGCCGTCCGGCTATAGTACCCTTGGTATCCGGCCGCCCGTCCCACCGCAGGCGGCCC
>CASFIQ010000034.1 GCA_949294785.1 uncultured Collinsella sp. | reverse complement strand
ACAGGACATCCTGAACGCCCTGGGCGAGTTCGGCTATGGCCTCGCCATGCTGCTTCTGCTGAGTGGCGAGTGGCTCCTGGTGAGCATGCTCGACGACCTCGTATTCCACGCGCGCACGCCGTTCACCGCGGGCTGGGCTGTCTGGATCGCGCTCATGGCCGTCGTGACCGCGCTGGTGAGCCGCTTCATCTGGGTCTACCGGCACGGGGGCGACGCCTTGAGCCACCACCGCTCGCCGGCGGCGCGCGCCCGCGCCCGGCGCGACCGCATCGTGTTCGCGCTCGTCCTGAGCGCCATCCTCATCGTGACCTACGGCGCAAGGTACCTGCAGCGCCTCGCCGCCCTGGACGCCGAGCAATCGAAGGCGGCCGCGACCCTCGCCGCGATCGACGATACCTTCGAGCGCGCGGGATGCTACGTGCTGGGCGCCGACGGTGCCGAACGGCACGATAATTCCGGCTACTCCATCTACGGCAGGCCCTTCTCGGATGAGGGCGACGACGACACGCAGGTTGCCCTCGGGGTCGACAACGAGGGCGTCGTGTTCGAGGTCCAGTACGACCTCGACGTGGACCCCGCGCTCCCCCTCGAGGAGAACCTCGAGCGGGCCGAGGCCGCGCTCGAGCTCATGCACGCCATGGTCGAGGACCTCGACGTCCCCTTCGAGGAGCCCGCGCTCGCCGCGTACGCGGCGCTGCCGGATCCGTTCCGCCAGGCGTTTCTCGAAGGCTCCCTCTACGACGAGATCATCATGAACCCGAACGAGCTCGAGAACCCCGACGGGGTCTCGCTCTTCGCCTGCTTCTGGACGCAGGACGAACAGGACTGGAGCGACGCCGTCGGCGCCTATATCTCGCTCTCCCTGGAGTGCGAGTAGCGGTGCGCGGGCGATATCTTCGCGCCTACGCCTCGAGACCCGCCTTGAAGTCCTCGCCCCACATCTTGAGCGCGTCGATCACCGGCTCCAGGCTCCTGCCCAGCGGCGTCAAGGAATACTCCACGCGGGGCGGCACCTCGGCATATACCTCGCGATGCACGAGGCCGTCCGCCTCCATGGCGCGCAGCTGGCTCGTGAGCACCTTCTGGGAAACGCGACCAACGCTTCTCTGCAACTCGCCGAAGCGCTTGGTTCCGGTCAGAAGGTCCCGTAGGATGAGGGGCTTCCACTTGTCGCCGATAAGCGCGAGCGTGGTCTCGACCGGACACGCCGGCCATTCCCGCGCGGCGTGCTCCTCCCGCTCCCTCTCCACCATATCCGGCACCGCCCTCCGCATCCGTCGCGCCGCTCGTCCCCGCTATCAAGACGGCGCTTCATCATATAATCACGCATATCATAGCAGGTACCATCCAATAGTTCCCATTCAGCACTTGCCGTGCGATATCGCGCTTGCTTTCTTGTTGATGCCGGAATGGAAACCCTGATGGCCCCGACGGGAGGCCGCATCGACCGACAGACCCTCCCGAAAGCGCTCAGATACGGGCGGCCGCGCCGCTCATCGGGCAGTTCGCCAACTCGTCTCCGGGCAACCGGCACATCCGGCGCTCGCGCTCCACCAGACGCTCCACGAAGGGGGAAGCCGGGCTGCTGAGCAGCTCCGCCGGCGCCGCGCACTGCTCCATGCGCCCCTCGCTCATCACGAGCATGCGCGTCCCCAGCCTGAGCGCCTCGGAGATATCATGGGTGACGAACATCACCGTAATGCCGGTCTCGCGCCAGATGCGCCGGAGCTCGTCTTGCAGTTGAGCGCGCGTGATCTCGTCCACCGCACCGAAGGGCTCGTCCATGAGCAGGATCCCCGGGCTCGCCGCGAGCGCCCGCGCGATGCCCACGCGCTGCGCCTGCCCGCCCGAGAGCTCCGCCGGGTAGCGCCCGAGCAGCTCCTCCGAGAGCCCCACGATCCCCAGCCACTTTCGCACCGCCGCACGCGTGCGCTCGCGGTCCCGACCGTTCAGCAGGTTGGGCACGTAGCCCACGTTCTCCTCCACCGTCATATGCGGGAAGAGCACGCTCCCCTGGATGGCGTAACCGATGGAGCGCCTCAGCGCCACCTGGTCGCACGTCGCCACGTCGCGGCCGCCCACGAGCACCTGGCCCGCCGTCGGCGCGACCAGCCCGTTCGCCATCTTGAGCACCGTGGTCTTTCCCGATCCCGAGATTCCCACGATCGTGAGGAACTCCCCCTCCCTGACCGACAGGTCGAAGTGCCCGAGCACGGTCTTCTCCCCATAGGCCTTTGTCACATCGCGGTATTCGATGGCGGGAGCGCCCGCCGCGTTCTTCTCGCACATGTCTAACCCTCCTCGATGAGGCCGCGATCCACCAGGAACTCGTGCGCCACGTCCGCAGGGTCGGCACCCTCGGCCTCGACCTCGTAGTTCATCCGTGCCATCTCGTCGTCGGCGATGGTGTCCTCGAGCTCGTCCAGCACGGGGCCGAGCTCCGGATGCTCCTCCAGGACCTCGTCGCGCACCACGTTGCCGCAGCGGGCGGAGGGGAAGAAGCCGAGGTCGTCCTCGAGCAGCACGGCATCCGCCTGGCTGAGCTGCCCGTCCGTGGTGAAGACCACCATCGCATCCACCTGGTCCGCTGCCAGCGCCTCGTACTTCACGCCGATATCCATGTCCATCGTGTCGCCGAAGCTCATGCCGTACGTCTCGCAGAGCGCATCGTAACCGTCCGGTCGCTCGTAAAAGTCGCACTCCGCACCCAGCGTAAGCTCGTCGGCGACGCGCGCCAGGTCGGAGTAGGTGCGAAGGCCGTACCGCTCGGCGATCTCGCGCCGCACCACGAGGCCGTACTGGTCGGAGAAGCCGTACATGCCGCGCCAGCTCATGGCCAGCTCGTCCTCATAGGCATCCGCAAGCTCCCCGAAGAGGTCCTCCGAATACACGCCGCCCTCGCCGAGCACCAGGTTCCAGCCTGTAGAGGTGTACTCGGGATAGAGGTCGAACTCGCCGGATTCCATGGCGGGCATGATGTTGGAGGTGCCGCCGCCCACGCCCTGCGTGAGCTCGACGGTGAGGTCTGTGCGATCCTCGATGAGCTCGCGAAGCATCTCGGTGATGACGTACTGCTCGGTCATGGGCTTGCTGGCGATGCGGATGGTGCCCGCAGAACCCGGGGCGAGAAGGACGCCCGCACCGGCGCCCGCCACCGCCATGATGCAAACCGCCGCCGCGACCCCCGCCGCCACGCGGTTCTGCCGGCGCGCCCTGGCGGTGCGCATCCCCATACGCCGCTCCACGACTCCCAAAAGCGCGTCCACCGCAAGCGCCAGCATGGCGATGACGAGCGAGCCCGCCATGGTCATGGCGCCGTTGTTGGTGGTGATGCCGCGATAGATGGCCACGCCGAGGCCGCCGGCGCCCACGAAGCTCGCGATGCCCGCGAGCGCGATGGACATCGTCGCCATGTTGCGGATGCCCGCCATGATCACGGGCCCTGCGAGCGGCAGCCTCACCTTGAGGAGCACCTGCAGGCGCGTGGAGCCCATGCCACGGGCCGCCTCCACGATGGCAGGGTCCACTCCGGTGAGGCCGGTATGGGTGTTGCGCACCATCGGGAGCAACGCGTAGACCGTGAGGGCAATCACCGCCGTGACGTCGCCTACGCCCGAGAACGGGATGAGGAAGCCCAGCATCGAGATGGACGGGATCGTGTAGAGCAGGTTCACCACGGCGAGCGTCGGCCGCGCCGCGCGCTGGAACTCCGCGATGAGGATGCCCGCGAGCCCGCCCACCGCGATGGCGATGAGGATGGCGATGCCGGAGATCTGGATATGCTCGAGCGCGAGGCCGGCATAGAAGCCCGCGTTGCCTGCAAGCTCGCCGATCATGCCCTGGATGACGTCCATTTACTCACCCTTCCGCTTGATGGCGCACGCCGGGCACACCTCGACGCAGCGGCCGCAGTGAAGGCAATGCTCCTGGCTGATGCGCGCCATGCCGTCGTCCGCGATCTCGATCGCGCCCTGCGGGCATGCCGCCACGCAGGTGCCGCAGCCTATGCAGGATCGCGTGACCTCGAAGCCCGTCGCGCACCGATCGGTCCCTCCAAACGAGAGGGACGCGCGCTCGATGGGGTGGCATCCGAGGTCGAAGAACTCGACCGTCCCCGCCGCGAGCTCGAACGCCTCGAGCACGTAGCGGGCGTCACCCGGATAAACCCCGTCCATCGAGGGGTTGTCGCGGAAGATGCGGTCGATCCACGCGCGCTGCTCGGCGTCCGGAAGACGGCGCGCCTCGCCCGTCACGCGCACGGTCTGCCAGCGGTCGTTCATGCCCGCGATCGCCACGTGCCCGTCGCGCACGAGCTGACGGTAGAAGTCCTTGCCGCGCGCCGTGCAGAACCAGATGCGCTCCCCCTCCTGCCCCATCACGTCGATGAAGCGCGCCTGCGGAAGGCCGCGCTCGTCCACCGTGCAGAACACGGCGTCCTTGATCTCGCGCAGCAGCGCGAGGCACTTCTCCGCCGTCATCGTGGTCTCATTGGTCGCCAACGTACCAACACCCCTTCCCATCGAGGTCTTCTCGTTGGCACTGTTGTAAGCTTTATGGTGACCTCAGGGAAGTAAGCACTATTTTGTGCGGTAGTTTCTTCTTGGAAACTATCAAGGAAATTGGGGGTGAACATCGAACCCGCCATCAACGTGCCCGGCGATTGGAAGGCATGCCGCAAGACGCCGCTCGCGGAGCGCCCGACCGTTCGGTTACCGCGCGGTTCCTACCCCACAACATTGTGCCCACTTCACGTCGCGACGCCCCGGCGCGACGATAGGGTTACCGGAGAACCGAACGGAGGAGGCTCGATGACGCAGGAGGATAGGCGGCGCCATCTCATCGACGCGCTGCGCGCGGAGCATGCGGACAAAGAGCAGGTCGTCGTACCGGAAAGCGCCGACGCCCAACGCGCCCTGCTGCGCGCGCTCATGAACGTCCGCCCACCCCTGCCCGTAACGGACGAGGTGCTCGACGTGCAGGACGCCTACCTTGCAGAGCGCCTGCGGGAGCGCGGCGGGGCGGTGGACGCGGCGGGCCTTGCGGCCGTCGACGCGGCAGACCCCGTCCTCGGGCGCATCGCCCTCTGGCGCGGGAACATCACGCTGCTCGCGGCGGACGCCATCGTGAACGCCGCCAACAGCCAGTTGCTCGGCTGCTTCGTGCCCGGCCACCACTGCATCGACAACGCGATACACACGTATGCGGGCATGCAGCTGCGACGGGAATGCGCTCGCATCATGCGGGCGCAGGGGCACGAGGAGCCGACCGGACAGGTCAAGGTCACCCCCGGGTACAACCTGCCGTGCCGTCTTGTCTTCCACACCGTGGGCCCCATTGTGCGGCACGGCGACCCGCATCTGCGCGACCGTCGGCTCCTCGCCCGCTGCTACCGGTCCTGCCTCGAGGAGGCTACGCGCCGCGGGCTCGAGACGCTCGCGTTCTGCTGCATCTCCACCGGGATCTTCGGTTTCCCGCAGGACGCGGCGGCACGCATCGCCGTCGACGTCGTGCGAGACCATCTGACCGAACGCGATAGGAACCTGAAGGTGATCTTCGATGTCTTCACTGACGCTGACCAGCGCATCTACCAGAACCTGCTCGCAGGAGCTCGATAAGCTCGGCCGCGCGCTCGGCCGGTGCGACGCCGTGGTGGTGGGTGCGGGCTCCGGGTTCTCCACCGCCGCCGGCCTCACCTATACGGGAGAACGGCTCGAGCGCTACTTCGCCGACTTCGTCGCGCGCTACGGCTTTGCCGACATGTATTCCCGCGGCTTCTTCCCCTTCCGGACCGAAGAGGAGCTGTGGGCGTACTGGAGCCGCTACATCTGGATCAACCGCTACGCGCCGCTTCCGAACGACCTTTACGAGAGGCTGCACGCGCTCGTCGCCGACAAGGATTACTTCATCCTCACCACCAACGTCGACCACTGCTTCCAGCGCGCCGGCTTCGACAAGCGACGCCTGTTCTACACGCAGGGCGATTACGGCCTCTGGCAGTGCAGCGAGCCCTGCCATAACGGGACCTACGACAACCGCGACGCAGTGCGCCGGATGGTGGAGGCCCAGGGCTTCCGCGTGGCCGAAGACGGCGAGCTCCTGCCGCCCGCGATGGACGACGCGCCCAAACGGCTCGTCCCCACCTCGCTCGTGCCCCGCTGCCCGGTCTGCGGCAGGCCCATGGCCATGAACCTGCGGGCGGACGACACCTTCGTGGAAGACGAGGGCTGGCACGCCGCGGCGGCGCGCTACCAGGACTTCCTCCGCAGACACCGAGACGGGCGCATCCTCTACCTGGAGATCGGCGTGGGCGGCAACACGCCCGCCATCATCAAGTTCCCGTTCTGGCGCATGACGGCGGAGAACCCGAGCGCCACCTATGTCTGCGTGAACCCCGGCGAAGCCTTCGCACCGGCGCAGATCGCCGATCGCTCCATCCTCATCGACGCGGATGCCGCCGAGGCAATCACGCGCGCGGCGGCCTGGCATGCCATTCCCAGAAAGGCTTTCCCGCTACAATAGCTCATGCGTTCGCCTAAAAAACAAGCGAAAGGTGGCACGCCATGGCAGATGGGACGATCGAGCTCGTACCGTCGGATAATCGCACGCCGGAACTCGTCGCACAGCTTACCGAGGTATGGGAGCGCTCCGTGCGCGCCACGCACGCGTTTCTCACCGAAGACGGGATCGCCGAGATCAAGCCGCTCGTTCCCCGGGCCATCCGCGGGGTCGAGGCGCTCGTCGTCACCACGGAGGGCGGCGTCCCCGTGGGCTTCATGGGCGCCGAGGCGGGGCGCCTCGAGATGCTCTTCCTCGATCCCGCCGCGCGCGGGCGGGGCCTGGGGCGGCACCTGCTTGCCCACGGCATCGAACACCTCAGGATCACCGAGCTCACCGTGAACGAGCAGAACCCCGAAGCCGTGGGCTTCTACGAGCACATGGGCTTCGCCGCGTACCGGCGCACGGAGCTCGACGAGGAAGGCCGCCCCTACCCGCTGCTCTACATGCGGCTCAAACGCTAGCGACCCCGCCGGGCGCACCCGGCGGGGCAGCGTCGAGCGGTGGTGCGCACCCGCAAGGGACGGGACGCCTACGCCCCGGCACGCGCCCGGTGGGCGCGACGGGAAAGCCGCGCGGCGAGAAGCGTCGCCGCGGCACCCAAGAGCACGAGCGCGGCGAACACCGCGAACGCGAACAGGAACCCCTGCTGGAAGAGCTCCGCTCCCCCATCGGCGAAGGAGGCGATCGGTCGCCCGGCGAGCACCCCCATACGCCCGTAGAGCAGCGCCGTGCCGCCCGTCACGCCGGCGGACATGCCCAGGTAGCGCACGAGGGAGATGAGGCTCCCGGCGAAGCCCAGGTGCTCGCGCCCGACCGACCCCATGACCAGCGAGTTGTTGGGCGCTTGGAAAAGACCGGTGCCGAGCGCCATGACGAGCATGCCCGCCACGATCGCAGGCACCTGCACCGTCACCGGCAGCGCGCCGGTGATCGCGATACCCGCCGCATAGATGACGAGGCCCGCAAGGCACGGCGCCGTGCAGCCGATGCGATCGGAAAGCGACCCCGCGAAGGGGCCCACCACCGCCATACCCACCGGGATGGCGGTGAGCACAAGGCCCGCAACCGCCGAGGGCAGCCCGCAGGCATCCTGCAAAAAGAACGGCAAGAGGTACTCCGTGGCGCCCACGGCGGCGAAGTTGAGCAGCATCGCGACGAGGTTCAGCGCGAACGGCGCGCTCTTGAGGGCGTCCAACTGGACGAGCGGCGCGCTTGCCCGGCGCTCCACCACCACGAACAGGGTGAGCAACGCGATACCGGCGGCGAGCAGCGCCGCAAGTTCGGGCGTGGGGCCTGTCGCCATGAAGGTCAGCGAGCAATAGAGCGAGAGCACCATGGGCACGACAACCACCGCGCCGCGGAGGTCGAACGGCTCGCGCTCTCCGGGCGCGGAGCCGAGCGGCAGCGTCCGAAGGCCCGCGAGGAACGAGACGATGCCGATCGGCACGTTGATGAGAAAGATCGACTCCCAGGGGAAGACCGCCACGAGCACGCCCCCGATCGTGGGCCCGCACATGAGGCCGAGCGAGACGAAGGTCGCGACGATGCCGAGCGCACGCCCCCGCTGGGAGGCCGGGAACACCTCGGTCACGATGCCCATGTTGGTCGCCGTCGCCGCCGCGGCGCCGAGTCCCTGCACCGCACGGGCGGCGATGAGCAGCGTCAGGTCCGCAGAAAGGCCGCAGAGGAGCGACCCCAGGGTGAAGAGCGCCACCCCGGCCTGGAACAGCCGCGCCTTGCCCAAAACGTCGCCCAAGCGCCCGAAGACGAGCACGGTGGCGCAGCATACCAACAGGTACACGGTCGAGATCCACTGGATCTGGGTTGCCGTGGCATGAAGCTCGTCCTGCATGATGGGCAGGGCGATGTTGACGATGGAGCTATCGAGCGTCGACATGAACGTCATGGCGACGACGGTGAGCAGAACCGCCCATGTGCCAGCGCGGCGCTCGGAAACGGATTTACCGGCTTCGGTCATGGTGCCTCCAGGCGTGATGAGGGAACGTGAACCTACGCGCCTGGAAACGCGCCTCCCCGAAAGCCCGCGGCCTCGGGCGCTGACGCGGCGGATGCCGCCGCGACCGGCCGGCCCATCGTAGCATGCCTCCGGCGCCCGGGGTGCGCGAGATGCCGTCTCGACAACTTCATTACCTTTCACTTAAGACTGCATACCGCCCGTCCCCGATGGAAACACTTTACTGTTGACGTTTTGTCAATTGTATTGGCTCTCAGGGGAGGAGCGGGTCATGGGGACCGTCTTTTGCATCTTCAAACACGACCTGGCGAGAATCGTCTCGAATCCCACGGCGCTCGTCATCGCGATCGGCGTATGCCTCATCCCCTCGGCGTACGCCTGGATCAACATCCTTGCCAACTGGAATCCCTACGGCAGCACCTCGACGGTCCCGGTCGAGGTGGCCATCGAGGACGAGGGGGCCGACGTGCCGGGCATGGGCCGGGTGAACGCCGGCGAGATGATCCGGCAGAAACTGGAGGAGAACGACCAGCTTGACTGGCGGTTCGCGGAATCGGCCGATGAGGCGCAAGACGCGGTGGCATCGGGGGACGCCTACGCCGCCTTCATCATCCCCCGCGATTTCACGGCGGCGCTCGCCGGCGTGCTCGACGGCGACACGAGCGGGGCGCAGGTGGATTATTACGTCAACGAGAAAGCCAACGCCATCGCACCCAAGGTGACCGATAGCGGCGCCACCGAGCTCGAAACCCAGATCGCAAGCGAGTTCACCAAGGCCGCCGGAGAAGTCGCCATGGACAGGCTCAAGCTCTCCGCGAACGACGCCGCCGCGCATATCGGCGAAGCGGTGGAAACGAGCGGGTCGGCGCTTCGCGAGACGGCGGACCGGCTGGAATCCCTCGCGAACGATCTCACCCGGGCGAGCGGGGCGATCGCGGCAGCGCGGGGCGGCCTCGAGGACGCCGGCAGCTCGCTTGCATCCGTCGCCGAGGGGGCGACAGGCCTGAGCGGCGCGCTCGACGGCGCGCTCGCGGAGCTCGCGAGCACTCGGGGCGCCATGCGCTCACTCAGCTCGGACGCCGCGGGCGCACTCGCCTCAGGCGCATCGGCCCTTGCCGGGGTATCGTCCACGGCGGCGTTCGATATCGGCTCGCTCGCCGGCGACGTCGGATGGGCGCAGGGCAAGCTCGATGGGGCGCTTGCGCAGCTGAAGGCCCTCAACGGGACCGTGCAGGGGTTTCTTGACGACCTCGAGGCGGCACGCGGTACGGCGGACCCCGGAGCCGCGGACGCGCTCGACCGTGCGATCGCCGCCCTCCAGACGCTTGCGTCCGAGCAGGAGGCGGCGCTCGCGCAGCTCGAGCAGGTCTCCGCCGACGTCAAGGCGGGCACCGCGGGCGTGCGCGACCTCGCCGACGCCGTGGCCGCCGCGATGCAGGCGGGGTCGCGGGACATCGCCGATGCGACCGCCGAGCTCAACGGCGCCACGATACCCGCGCTCGGGGCCGCCCTCGACGG
>CASFIQ010000033.1 GCA_949294785.1 uncultured Collinsella sp. | reverse complement strand
CTGGTTATGAGCGGCGTTGGAGGAAGGGCCGCCTTGGAGAATCTGTGTGAGCGCGCCGGGAAGCGCATCCTGTACCGAGACAAACTCCCAGAGCGCGCGGACGACTTGCGAGGGCGTATACCCCAGCTTGGCGATAGCGGCATTGCCTGATGCTTTGAGCGCGGAATCCATCCGGATGTTCATCTGAACGGGAGGCATGGCTGCTCCTTGCTATACGGTATTAGAACAAAGTATAGCATCAATTTGCCGAAACGAATCTACTCCACTCATGCACGCGTTCGCGCATGCCGTTGAGGTCGAGCACGCCCTCGGCGAATCCCTTGCGGACGAGCTCGGCGGGCAGGAACTCGTCGTACTTGTCGAAGTAGGGCACCTCGCCGGGGTAGACGAGCTCGAGGGGGTCCTGCACCGCGTCGGCGGCTTCGGCGACCACCTGGAAGAACTCCTCCGCATCCGCCCTCATCTGGAACTGCATGAAGTACGGGCGGCTGGAGTCGAGGCCCTTGAGCCCCAGCGCGCCCGCGCACTTGATCTTGAGCAGGCGCTCGAGCGCTAAAAAGGCGTAGCTTCCCAGCCACGGGAGGAGCACCCAGGTGCTGCCGCCCAGGTTGATGAGGGGTTCTGTCGCCGCGCCCGAGACCTCGGCGGTGCGCCGGGCCTGGCGCAGGCGCGCGCGGGCGTTCTCCAAGAGGTACGGATACGCCTCGTGGCTCGCGAGCACGCGGCGCATCCGCTTCAGGATGTGCGTGTGGATATCGCCCGCGCAGTCGCCGAAGTAGGCCGGTACGCGACCCTTGACGCGCGTTGCGAAGACCAGGCGGCGTTTCCAGTCGACCTCGTCCACCACCCAGCACGCGCCCGCGATGGCGATGCGCTCGCCGGGCGGGGGCGGGTTCACGATGGTGCCGAGCTCGGTCGATTCGCTGCGCACCGTGAACTCCTCGTTCTCCTGGAACACGGCGTAGAACTTGAAGGAGTTGGTGTGGCGCTCGCCGGCGAGGCCCACGATGAGGCCGCCGCCCTCGGTTGCCTGCACATGGTCGGTCTCGATCAGGTGGTGCAGCAGCACGCGGAAGTCGTCCGCGGTCACGCGGTGGAAGTAGGTGAGGGTGAGCACGCGCGCGGCGAGCTCGGAAGGCGAGAGCTCCCCGCACGAGGCGAGCGTCGCCATGGTCTGGTGGTAGAGCAGGCTGTAGGGGAGGCGCTCCAGGCGCGGCGGCTCCACCCACTTCTCCTCACGGTAGAGCTCCACGAGCGCGATGCCCTGCAGGAGTTTCCAGGGGATGGTCTCGGGCATGGTGGTGCGGGGCTCGGGCTGCTCCTCGCGCATGACGAAGTGCAACTCGGGCGGCTCGCCGCGCCGTCCCGTGCGCCCCATGCGCTGCAGGAAGCTCGATACCGTGAAGGGGGCGTCGATCTGGAAGGCGCGCTCGAGCCGCCCGATATCGATGCCCAGCTCGAGCGTCGCCGTGGTGACGGTGGTGTCGAGCCGGTCGTCATCGCGCATGACCTCCTCGGCGCTCTCGCGGATGGCGGAGGAGAGGTTGCCGTGGTGGATGAGGAATCGGTCCGGCTCGCGCACCGCCTCGCAGTAGGCGCGCAGCATCGTGCAGACGGCCTCGGCCTCCTCGCGGGAGTTGACGAAGACGAGGCATTTGGCGCCGCGCGTGCGCTCGAAGATGTAGCCGATGCCGGGGTCGGCGTCCTTGGGCGCGCGGTCGGTGGGTGCGAGGATCGCCTGCTCGTCGACGGCGGGGATGGATACGCGGTCGTCGCCTATGGGGTCGCGGTCGGCGGAGCGGCTGCCGGCCGAGCTTGCGAAGCGCATGCCATCCG
>CASFIQ010000032.1 GCA_949294785.1 uncultured Collinsella sp. | reverse complement strand
CGGTGGCGGAATCGGTGCGGGTGGCCTGCTCGCTCTCGGGAGCCGGCCCGTCCTCAGAGGAGGCGGACTCGCTTGCCTCGAGGGCGCCGGCGCCCCCGTCGGTCGGGGCGAGGTCCTCGTCGATCTCGGCGTCGAGCGCCTCCTCGGCCAACGTCTCGAGGTCTTCCCGGGTATCTTGTGCGCGCTTCTCTGCCATGCTATGCCTCCGTTATCGCGCGCCCGCGGGCGCGGTCGCAGTTGCTGCTTCAATGATAAAGGGTCGTGCGGACGTTCGCGGGCAGAAAGCGCCGCTTTGCGGGGTGCGGCCCGTGCGGCGCCGGGAGCGTCCGCATCGGCTTGTCGTTTGACTTCGAGTTGGCTCCAAAGCGTAGGATTGCCTTGCGCGCCCGACGGGACGGTTCGGGCGCGTTTCGAATACCGACATGAGAGGGGATCGGATGCTCTACCGGGATTTTCAGGGGATCAAGCTCTCGGCGCTCGGGTTCGGCGCCATGCGCCTGCCCGTCGTGGACGGCGACGACGCGCTGGTCGACCAGGAGGCGACGCAGGAGATGGTCGACTACGCCATCGAGCACGGCGTCAACTACTTCGATACCGCCTGGGGCTACCACGCGGGCAACTCCGAGCTCGCGCTCGGCCGGGCGCTCGCCCGCCATCCGCGCGACGCCTACTACATCGCCACGAAGTTCCCCGGCTACGACCTCGCGAACATGGGTAAGGCGGAGGAGATCTTCTGCCGCCAAATGGAGAAGACCGGGCATGACCGCTTCGATTTCTACCTCATTCACAACGTATGCGAGAAGAACATCGACGAGTACCTGAACCCCGAGCACGGCATCATGGAGTACCTGCTGGGGCAGCAGCGCGCCGGGCGCATCGGGCATCTCGGCTTCTCGGCGCACGGTGCCATCCCTGTGATGGAGCGCTTCCTCGAGGCATACGGCGAGCACATGGAGTTCTGCCAGATCCAGCTCAACTACCTGGATTGGGATTTCCAGGACGCGCGCGGCAAGGTCGAGCTCCTGAAGCGCTGGGGCCTGCCCGTGTGGGTCATGGAACCGGTGCGCGGGGGCAAGCTGGCGAACCTGCCCGCGGACGCCGCCGCGAAACTTGTCGCCGCGCGCCCGGACGAGGAGCCCGTCGCGTGGGCGTTCCGGTTCATCCAGGGGATCCCGGAGGTCGTGGTGACGCTCTCGGGCATGTCGAACTTCGACCAGCTGAAGGCCAACATCGCGACGTTCACCGAGGACAAGCCGCTCGATGCGTCCGAGCTGGGGCTTCTGGAGGAGGTCGCCGCCGAGCTTACCGGGGCGGGCACGGTCCCGTGCACCGCGTGCCGCTACTGCACGTCGCACTGCCCGCAGGGGCTCGATATCCCCAAGCTTCTGGAGCTGTACAACGAGGCGCAGGTGACCGGAGGCGCGGGCGGGTTCATCCCCGCGATGTTCGTGCAGACGCTTCCTGAGGACAAGCGCCCGAACGCCTGCATCGGCTGCAGTGCCTGCGCGGCGGTCTGCCCGCAGCAGATCGACATCCCCGGCACGCTCGCCGACCTCGCGGCGAAGCTCGCCGGGTAGGGCGTCGTCTCAGTATCCCAGCTCCTCGCCGATCAGAATCACGCGGATGCGCCCGGTGTTGTACCCAGCACACCGGGTGCATCGTTCTGCACACCTAGAAAAGCAATGTTTTCCTCAACATAACCGTACACATGTTCCTAATAACGTATACTTGTTGGCAATGAGGCCATCGGAAGGGGATTTCCGGATGGGTGCAGCTCCTTCATGGGCGCTGCATTGCCATAATCGTCCTTGATGCTTCTGAATAATGGTAGTATTCTGTAAAACGGAAGTATTTGAAAGATGAAGATTAAAGACGATGACATCAAGCTGTTCTGGGAAGACCGCTCAAACGTTCCCCGCCGCGTCCCCCCTTCAGTTCGCAAACAGCTCTTTCGCAAGCTTCAGATGCTCGATGCGGCTTGCGATATCAGAGACCTGAGGATTCCGCCTGGTAATCGGCTCAAGCGTCTTGAGGGCGACCGCTTCGGTGCATACAGCATCCGGGTCAACGATCAATGGCGTCTTTGTTTTCGGTGGCTTGATGGCGAAGCGCGGGAGGTCGAGTTCTGTGACTACCATTGATTCTTACATTTCCACACCGGGTGAGATCCTGCTTGAGGAGTTCTTGCGACCCATGGGAATCTCGCAATATCGCCTCGCACAGGCAATCGGCAAGCCCCAGTCGGCAATCTCGGACATCGTCCACGGCAGGCGCGCGATCAGCCCCGAGATGGCTTGGCTGTTTTCAAAGGCGCTCGGCACCTCCGCCGAGTTCTGGCTTAATTTGGAAGCCACGTATCAGCTGAAGCGCATCGACGAAACGGACATGCCGGAGGTGCCCCTTTTGGTTGAGGGCTGATGCAGGGTCTTTAGCGCTTTTGCGGCGGGGGAGGACGGGCCGTCGGACCTTCTAGTACCCCAGCTCCTCGCCGATCAGAATCACGCGGATGCGCCCGGTGTGACGGCTGTGGCGGGTCACCACGATGTTGCAGCACATGCACTTGGGCGCGTGACATGCCGTGCACACGCCGGTGACCGCGCAAGGGGTCTCGGAGTTCAGCCGCTCGCCGTTCAGCGGGCACGCCATGGTGCGGATGCGCTTCACCGCGGCGTCCACGTCGGTGACGACTTTGTTCATGCCGACGAGCACCACCACGTGCTCGGGTCCGTGGAGGAGCAGCGAGCAACGGTCGGAGTTGCCATCGATGTTCACGAGCTCGCCGCCGAGGGTGATCGCGTTCGCGCTCATGAAGAACCAGTCCGCCGTGGTGCGGGCCTGCCACATCGCGCGCTGCTCGTCCGGCGTTGCGGCGTCGGCGCGGTCGAGCATGCGGAAGCCCCCGTCGGCGGCGAGCGTCGCTTTCATGCCGCATTCCTTGAACGTCTCGCTGCCTCCCCAGGTGACGGAGTCCCCCTCCGCCATCCACGAGCGCACGAGCTCGACCGCATCGTCCGAGGTCCGCGCCCAGTGCCCCTCGATGTTGTGGAGGGAGAGCTTCTTGATGATAGAGGTCGCGGTCTTCTCCCACGAGGCGAGTACGGTGTCGGTGCGTGCGGTCATGGTTTCCTCCCTATGGTGAGTGTGCGTGGCGGCTACGTTTATGGTAGCGCGCTCGCTATACTGGAATGCCGACGATTCGCGCGCGGTGCGAATCGATCCCCAGCGATTATCGACGCGAGCCCGCACACCCGAGAGGACGCCCATGGACCAGACGCTTTTCCGCTACGACGTCATCGCCGAAGATCCCAAGACCCACGCGCGCGCGGGCGTGCTGCACACCCCGCACGGCGATATCGAGACGCCCATCTTCATGCCGGTGGGCACCAAGGCGACCGTGAAGGGCATCCCGTGGGAGACGGTGCGCGACCTGGGTGCGCAGATCGTGCTCTCCAACACCTACCACCTGGCCATGCGCCCCGGTGCGGACCTCATCGCCGAGGCGGGCGGTCTGCACCGGTTCATGAACTGGCACCATCCGATTCTCACCGACTCCGGCGGGTTCCAGGTGTTCAGCCATGGCGACGCGGTCAAGCTTTCGGACGAGGGCGTGCGCTTCATCGCGACCGACTACGACGGGAGCCACGTCTTCTGGACGCCCGAGGACAACATGGCGATCGCGCAGAAGCTGGGAAGCGACATCTGCATGCAGCTCGACCAGTGCATCGGCTATCCGGCGGAGCGCGCAGACGTTCAGCGCGCCATGGACCTCTCGAGCCGCTGGGCCGAGCGCTGCTATAAGGCGCATACCCGGCCCGACCAGGCACTCTTCGGCATCGTGCAGGGCGGCATGCATCTGGATCTGCGTGTGCGCTCGCTCGAGCGCCTGGAGGAGATGGGCGACTTCCCGGGCTACGGCATCGGCGGGTACTCGGTGGGCGAGGACCACGAGGTCATGTTCGAGTCGCTCGAGCCGCTCGCGGCTGAGTACATGCCGCGCACCAAGCCGCGCTACCTCATGGGCGTGGGCAACCCCACCACGCTCGTGCGCGGGGTGGCCTGCGGCATCGACATGTTCGACTGCGTGCTCCCCACGCGCACGGGGCGCATGGGCTCCGCCTTCAGCCACGAGGGCCGCCTGAACTTCCGCAACGCCCGCTTCGCGCGCGACCTGGGTCCCATCGACCCCCAGTGCACCTGCCCGGTCTGCACGGGCGGCTACACCCGCGCGCATATCCGCCACATGGTCACGCAGCATGAGATGCTCGGCGGCATCCTGCTCTCGATGCACAACATCTATTTCCTGCTGAACCTCATGCGCGAGGCGCGGGCGGCCATCATCGCGGGCACCTACGCCGAGTTCGTGCGCACCTGGATGGACTCGCCCGCTGCGGAGGACTACTGACATTCACCATGCGGCTGGCTGAGAGCTCCCTTCGGGTGCTATCCTCGGCACTTCGTGCCTGTGGAGGCACCCTGCGGGAGCTTTCAGCCAGCTTGCCGCCCAATCCCCGTTCAAACATCGCTGCGCCCGCGTCGCTGGCAGATAAGTTCATGTAAGATTCTGTCAATGCTATTGTATGGCGATATGCATTACAATGTCATACAGGAGGTGGCACGTATGGGGCAGAGTGTGTTGAGCGTTCGAATGGACGCCGCTACAAAGGACGCGTTTGCGGCATTTTGCGAGGAAGCCGGCATGAGCGTCTCGACGGCGGTCAACCTATTTGCACGTCAGGTCGTGCGTGACCAGCGAATGCCGTTCGTGGTGTCGTTGGCGGGCGCCGGGAACCCCGAGGGTCGCAGTTCGACCGGATCGGGTGTTTTGTCTATTGACGAGATTGCGGAGGCGGTCGCCTGCGCCGCGCGCCATTTGGATGAGATTCGGGCGATCACGCTGTTCGGGTCGTATGCCCGTGGCGAGGCGCGACCGGACAGCGATATCGATTTGCGACTCGAGTGCGATGGCGCTCTATCGATGTTCACCCTTGGCTCCTTCGTTGACCAGGTGCAGCGGGCCACGGGCAAGGACGTTGACGTAGTCACCGCATCAAATCTGGGCGACGACCGGTTTGCGCGGGCAATCAAACGCGAGGGAAGGCGGATCTATGAGCGCGCGTAGCTCAGAGCAGGCGCGCCAGGCGCCACGGGTATCGCCGGACCGGCGCGAGCGGGGGTCGCGCGATGAACGCATGGCACGCGGGCGCGAGGCGACGGAGGCCTACCCGGTCGCGGGTCTCGCGGCCTGGACGCCGGCTGCGGGCCGCATCGGCGCGATCGCGCTTCTGGAGGAGCAGTCCGCC
>CASFIQ010000031.1 GCA_949294785.1 uncultured Collinsella sp. | reverse complement strand
TTCGATTCCTGGCAGGCGACGGCCATGTCCATCACGGGCCTCGTCGCGAAGGAGAACGTGGTCGCCACCGCAAGCTCGCTTCTCGCCATCGCCGACGGCACCGAGACCGATCCCAACCTGTGGGCCGCCTTCGCGGGCATGTTCCCCTCGGTGGGAGCTATCGCCGCGTTCGGCGCGTTCAACCTGCTGTGCGCACCGTGCTTCGCCGCCATGGGCACCATCCGCGCCCAGATGCGCTCGGCTAAATGGACTGCGATCGCCATCGGATACGAGTGCGCCTTCGCGTGGGTCGTGGGTCTTATGATCAACCAGTTCTACCTGGCCTCCATCGGTGTGTTCAGCGTATGGACCGTCGTCGCGGTCGTCTTCGCGGCGCTGATCGTGTTCCAGCTCTTCCGGCCTATGCCGCGGTGGGCCTGGGACGACGACGTCTCGCCGGTCACCGCTGCCGCCTAGCAGCGCAACCGAGCGCTTTCCAGACCCGATTTTCCCTCGATGTCGCGCCGTCCTGAACGTGGAGAAACTCTGTACCATCTAAGATGGGATCGCAGGGTATCCCGGGGACGGCGCGACGCGGGTAGGGTGTGAGCAAGAAGGAGGTGCCGCATGGGTATCGCGGACTTCATCATTTTGGGACTCATCGCCGCCGCGTTCGTCGCGGTGGTGCTCCGCGTTCGCCGCAAAGGGGCCTGCGCCGATTGCGCTCAGGGCGGGTCGTGCCCTAGCTGCGGCTCCAAGAAGCACGGGTGCTGTCCTGCCGCCAAGGGCGTCGATCGCGTGGCGGACGAGCTCGGTCGCGGCGTGCGCTAAGACGTCATGGGGCTTCACACGCTCCAGAGCTCGCGTATGGAGGCGAGAAAAGCCTCTGCGGCGGGCGAGAATGTCTGGTAACGCTTCCAGGCGATAAAGATATCCGCCGACAGGGCGGGTTCGAGGGGTCGGAACGCAAGTCCCGATCCCTCGTTTGCATCGACGATTCCCTCGAGGCTCACCACCACGCCGATACCGCGCCGTGCGAGCGGGGCAGCGTTATAGAGCAGGTTGTACGTCGCCACGACATCGAGGTCCTCGAGATCGCGGTGGAACCAGGCGCCCATCTCGCGGCCGGCCTGCTCCGAGAGGATGAGGGACCTCCGTGCGAGATCGGCGGGCGTCACGACGTCGAGCGCGGCGAGCGGGTCGTCCTCCCGCATGAAGGCGCCCCAGCGATTGTGCGCGGGTAGCTGCAGGAACTCGTAACGAGATAGGTCGGCGTGGCCGATGAACACGCCGAAATCGAGCCGACCGGTATCGAGTCGCTCGCTCACGTTCTCCGCGTTTCCGCTGAAGAGCGAGAAGCGCACGAGCGGGTGCGCCTCTACGAACTCGGCTATGACATCGGCGGTCAGCGCCATGGCGGGCGTCTCCCCGCCGCCGACGCGCACCTCTCCGGCGAGCGAGTTCGCCGAGACACGGAACTCGTCCTCGGTGCGGCCGACGAGGTCCACGATCTCCTCGGCGCGTCTCCTCAGGCGCATGCCGGGCTCTGTGAGCTCTATGCGCCGGCTGCCTCGATCGAAGAGGCGCACACCGAGCTTTCGCTCGAGCTCCTGCATCTGGCGGGAGAGCGACGGCTGCGACACATGCAGCGCGGCCGCCGCGCCCGAGATGGTGCCCTCACGGGCGATCATGAGGAAGTACTTGAGATGTCGAAGCTCCATATCTCATTGCCTCATCTATTCAGTATTTGCATAGAACAGCATGCAATATAGGAATTATACATGATGACGTCGCGTCGCTAGACTCCATAGGGGAGAGGGGGTCCTCGATGGGTGATCTGGCGGAGGATATCGAGCGGTGCCTGTGCGACTGCGTCTGCGATGACGCGACGACGGAGCGCGTCAGATGCTGTTGCGAGGAGGGCCGGGTGCGCGAGACGAAGCGCGTCCTGCTGGACGAGCGGGAGCGGCTGCTCAATGAGCTGCACGCAAACCAGCGCAGCATAGACGTCATCGACCACCTGCTCAATCGTGTTTCTATCGAGCTGCAGCCGAGACGAGGGGAGAAATCATGACCGAGAAGAAGCTCAACCTGGTTGCCGAGTGGGACAAGACGTTCCCCCGGTCTGAGCGCGTCGATCACGAGAAGGTGATGTTCTGCAACCGATACGGAATCACGCTGGCGGCGGATCTCTATCGTCCCAAGGGAATTCCGGCGGACGCGAGGCTCGCCGCGATCGCCGTCTGCGGGCCCTTCGGTGCCGTGAAGGAGCAGTGCTCTGGCCTCTATGCGCAGACCATGGCAGAGCGCGGATTTCTGACCATAGCTTTCGACCCGTCGTTCACCGGTGAGTCCGGAGGGGAGCCCCGCTACATGGCGAGTCCCGACATCAACACCGAGGACTTCCTCGCCGCTGTGGACTATCTCAGTTGCCGCGAAGACGTGGACGCCGAGCACGTGGGCATCGTCGGCATCTGCGGTTGGGGAGGGCTCGCCCTCAATGCCGCCGCGCTTGACCCGCGCATCAAGGCGACCGTCGCCTCGACGATGTACGACTTGGCGCGCGTTGCAGCCAAGGGCTATTTCGATGAGGCCGACAGCCCCGAGGCCCGTATGGAGCAGCGCCGCGTCCTCGCCGCCCAACGAACCCGCGATTACGCCGCGGGGGCCTACGAGCGCGCCGGCGGTGTCGTGGATCCGCTTCCCGAGGACGCTCCGTTCTTCGTGCGCGACTACTACGACTACTACAAGACCCCGCGCGGTTATCACCCCCGTTCCCTCAATTCCAACGAGGGATGGAACGTGATTGGAACCCAAAGCTTCCTCAACCAGCCGATCCTTGCCTATGCGGACGAGATCGAGAGCGCGGTCATGGTGCTCCACGGTGACGCCGCCCACTCCTGCTATATGGGCAAGGATGCCTTCGCCCAGCTCAAGGGCGACAACAAGGAGCTCGTGCTCGTATCGGGCGCCGTGCACACCGACCTCTACGACGGAGGCGGCAAGGACGCCATTCCCTGGGATAGAATTCAGGACTTCTTCGAGAAGTACTTGCATTAGAAGAAGGGTTTTATGAGCGAGAAAATCGTAGAGAACCGCTCGTTTGACGAGGAGCGGGCGTTTTACGGAGAGAAGGACCTCGTCGTCCGGAACTGCCGCTTCGACGGGCCGGCGGACGGCGAGAGCGCCTTCAAGGAGTGCGAGGACGTTGCCGTCGAGCGCTGCTTCATGAACCTGCGCTATCCGTTCTGGCACGACCGCGGGCTCGCGCTGCGCGACGTGGAGATGACCGAGTTCTGTCGCGCCGCGCTCTGGTACAGCCGCGACGTGACCATCGAGGACAGTCGCCTTCACGGCATCAAGGCGCTGCGCGAGTGCGACCGCGTTCGCATGCGCGGCTGCGACATCGTCTCGCCGGAGTTCGGCTGGTCGACGCGCGGCGTCGAGATGGGGGACTGCACTGCCGTCAGCGAGTACTTCATGATGCGCTCGATCGGTTTGCGCTTTCGTGACGTGCGCTTCACCGGTAAGTACTCCTTCCAATACATCGAGGACGCCGTCTTCGATCACTGCGTCCTCGATACGAAGGATGCCTTTTGGCATGCGAGAAACGTGGTCGTGCGCGACAGCTATGTGAAAGGCGAGTACCTGGGCTGGTACAGCGAGAACGTGATCTTCGAGAACTGCACGATCGAGGGAACGCAACCGCTGTGCTATTGCGAAGGGCTCAAACTGGTGAACTGCAAGATGGCCGGCTGCGACCTCGCGTTCGAACGAAGCCATGTGGACGCCACGGTCACGACGCGCGTCGAGAGTATCAAGAACCCGCTCGCCGGCAGCCATATCGCGGTGCCGGAGGTCGGTGAGGTCATCCGCGACATCGCGGGCGCAACGGGCGTTGTAGATACGATGCCTGCATATCGCCCGGAAGGTGGCTCAGCAGGACAAGGCATGTTTCCGTTCGCGCGTGTGCTTGAGGGATAGGTCCCGGATCCGTCCTCATGACTCCAAACGGCGAGCGGCCCGCGACAAGAATACGTCGCAGGCCGCTCGCGGTCTGAGCTTGAGGCTCCTTATGATGGCGGGAGCCGTCAATCCATGTAGCCGCCTTGGATGGCGGAGACGGCGTGCTCGCAGAAGTACTTCAGCACACCCGAGGTGTAGTGCGCCGGCCGTGGAGTCCAGGCGGCGCGCCGCTCGGCGAGCACCGCTTCGACCTGCTCGTCGGTGAGCTCCTCGCCGGCGATGCCGCACACCTTGAGCACGCGGTTCGGGATATCGATGCGGATGAGGTCCCCCTCCTCCACGAGCGCGATGGGGCCGCCGACGGCGGCCTCGGGGCTCACGTGCCCGATCGAGGGGCCCTTCGATGCGCCCGAGAAGCGCCCGTCGGTGATCAGCGCGACGCTCGCGCCCAGTTCGGGATCGGACGAGATCGCCTCGGTGGTGTAGAACATCTCGGGCATGCCCGACCCCTTCGGGCCCTCGTAGCGGATGATCACGGCGTCGCCCGGTTCGATATCGTGGGCGAGCACCGCGTGGAGTGCATCCTCCTCGCAGTCGAAGGGGCGCGCCCGCAGCGTCGCCTGGAACATCTCGCGCGGCACCACGGTGTGCTTGACCACCGCGCCGTCGGGTGCCAGGTTGCCGTGCAGGATGGCGATCGAGCCGCCCGTTCCGATCGGGTCGTCGAAGGGACGGATGATGTCCTCGCGTTTGAGGCCCCACGCCGCCAGGTTGGCCTCGCAGCGCTCGTAATAGCCGGATGCCGCCAGCTCGTCGAGGTTCTCACCGAGCGTCTTGCCGGTCACGGTCATCACATCGAGGTGGAGCATCGAGCGGATCTCTTGCATGATGCGCGGTACGCCGCCGGCGTAGTAGAAGAACTGCGCGGGCCATTTGCCCGCGGGGCGCACGTCAAGCAGGTAATGGGCGCCGCGGTGGAGCCGGTCGAAGTCGTCGGCGGTGATCTCGATGCCGAACTCGCGCGCGATCGCGGGGATATGCAGCAGCGAGTTGGTCGAGCCCGAGATGGCGGCGTGGACCAAGATCGCGTTCTCGAAGCTTTCGCGCGTCACGATCTTCGAGGGCGTGAGGTCGTGGGCGGAAAGCCATACGGCCTGGCGTCCGGCACGCCGGGCGGCGTCGCGCAGGTCGGGGCTCGTGGCGGGGAGCATGGCGGTTCCGGGGAGCATGAGCCCCAGCGCCTCCGCGGTGATCTGCATGGTGGTCGCGGTGCCCAGAAACGAGCAGGCGCCGCAGCTGGGGCATGCGTGGTGCTTGGCGAAGGTGAGCTCGTCCTCGCCGATCTCGCCGCGCTCGAAGCGCGCCGAGATCGCACCGAGCTGCTCCAAGGTAAGCAGGTCCGGGCCCGCGTCCATGACGCCGCCGGTGATCACGATCGAGGGGATGTCGATGCGCCCGAGCGCCATGAGGTTCGCGGGCATCCCCTTATCGCAGCTCGCGACGTACACGGCGGCGTCGAAGGGCGTCGCCTTGGCATGGATCTCGATCATGTTGGCGATCATGTCGCGCGAGGCGAGCGAGTAGTTCATGCCGTCGTGCCCCTGTGCCTCGCCGTCGCAGATGTCGGTGGTGAAGTAGCGGGCGCCGTGGCCGCCGGCCTCGGCGACGCCCTGTCGCGCCTCCTCGACCAGGTCCATGAGGCCGGCGCTGCCGGGGTGGGAGTCTCCGAAGGTGGATTCGATGATGACCTGGGGCTTGTCGAGGTCCTCGACGGTCCAGCCGCTGCCCAGGCGCAGCGGGTCCATCTCGGGGCTCAGGGTGCGGAAGCGCCCCGAGCGCGGTTGCAGGTCGGTTGCGTGCCGGGTGGTATCGGAGCTTGTCATGGCTGCCTCCTAACGGGATCTTGGGCTATCCGGGTTCTAGCCGCGCACGCGGTGCACGGCTTCCATCGCCTGCTCGGCGGCATCTCTCACGCGGGAGAAGTCGCCGTCGGCGAAGAGCGCGGGCTTCACCATCCACGTGCCCCCGCACGCGACGATCGCGGGGCAGGCCAGGTACTCCTCGACGTTCGCCTGCGATATGCCGCCCGTGGGCATGAAGCGGTGCCCCCCGAAGACGGCGGCGAGCGCCTGGATGGTGCCCAGGCCGCCGTATTGGGCGGCGGGGAAGAACTTCGTGACGGTGAGCCCAAGCTTGCGCGCCGCGATGAGCTCGGTGGGCGTGACCGCGGCGGGCAGGACGGGGATGCCGCGCTCGATGCAGGGGCGGCAGACCTCCTCGTCGAAGCCGGGGCTCACGATGAAGCGGGCGCCGGCCTCGATTGCGGCGTCGAGCTGATCGGTCGTGAGCACCGTGCCGGCGCCCACGCAAAGATCGGGCTCCGCCTTCGCCATGGCGCCGATGCACGCCGCGGCGCAGTCCGTGCGGAACGTGACCTCCGCCGATGCCATGCCGGCGTCCATAAGGGCGTGCGCCAGGGGCTCCGCGTCCTCCACGCGATCGAGCACCACCACGGGCACGATGCCCAGGGTCTCAAGTTTCTGGTAGAACGATTCGAACATCTTGGCTCCTATCGGGACGATTCGGTGATTGCGGGGATGCCTAGCGCGCCACGCGGGTGCCGCCGCCTGCGGACGCCGCCACGGCGGCGATCTCGTCGGCGGTCACGAGGTTGGAGTCCCCGCGGACGGTGAGCTTCAGAACCGATGCCGCGATGGCGTAGTCCACGGCATCCTGCCCGGTGAAACCGAAGGTGAGCGCGTGCAGGTAGGCGCCGGCGAACGCGTCGCCGGCGGCGACGCCCTCCAGCACGTGCACGGGGTAGATGGGCGAGAACCACCACTCGTCGAGCGGACGGGCGCCGGTGAGGAGGTCGTCGTTCGCGGCGCTGTAGAGCATGCCCATCCAGCGGGAGTCCTCGACCGATGCGATGTCGCGGATGACCGAGAGGACCTCCTTGCAACCGAACTCGCTGCAGGTCTGGCGCGCCATCTCCACGTAGCCGTCGCGTTCGGCGATGCCCGCGTCGAGCGAGCCCGAAACGCAGGTCATGCCCAGGCCGGCTGGCGCGTCCTCGTCGTTGGCGATGACGATGTCCACCAGGGGGAGCAGCCCGCGCATGACCTGCTGCGAGCGCTCGGGCGACCACATCTTTCCGCGATAGTTGACGTCGCACGCCGTGACCACGCCGCGCTCGCGGCATGCCCGGAGCGCATCGGCGCAGGCGGCGGCCATCTCGTCGGAGACGGCGGGCGTCACACCGGAGAAGTAGAAGAGCTCCACGCCGTCCAGGATGGCATCCCAATCGAAGACCGTGCGCGGGGCGAGGTTGATGGCCGAGTACTTGCGGTCGTAGACGCAGCCGTTGCCGCGCTGCGAGGCACCGATCTCGAACACGTAGGCGCCCAGCCGGTCGCCGGTGCGCACCACGCGCGAGGTGTCGACGCCGTAAGCGGCAAGCGTGCGCAGGGCGCAGTCGCCCAGGCGGTTGGGGGGCACCACCGAAAGATAGGCGGCGCGCCCGCCCTGGTAGGCGACGGAGAGCGCGGCGTTCGCCTCGGCGCCGCCGTAGCGCACGTCGAACTCGGTTGCCTGCTCGATGCGCAGGTTGTCCTTGGGCGAGAGCCTCATCATGATCTCGCCGAATGTCAGGATCGTGCTGGTTTGGTCCACGTGGCCCTCCTGTCCCCGTAGCGGAGCACCAGGCAATGTTGTTCTCAAACAATGCTGATGACCGTTACGAAATCGGTTTCGTAAATCTCGTGCTAGTATAGTGCTTCGCACCGGTGGCCGCGCCGGGTTTTCCGTATGCGGTAAAAAAGACGGTGCAAAGGGCGCGCACGGGACGCTTCCCGGGTGCTCGCGCCCTTTCGAGCGTGCCCATGAGGCAGGAGGAGCCATGCCGCGACCGCGCATCCGCGATATCGCCGAGGCAGCCGGGGTGAGCCCCGCGACCGTCTCGCGTTACCTCAACAACCGCCCCGGCCAGATGAGCGACCAGACGCGCGAGCGCATCGCCCAGGTGATCGAGCGCACGGGCTATCGCCCCCGGAGCGCCGCGCGCAACCTGAGGCGCGAGCGCTCCGGGCTCATCGGCGTCGTGATGGCGGATGTGAGCAACCCGTACTCCAGCGCCATGCTGGAGGCGCTCGCGCAGCATGCCGACGAGCACGGGTACGCGCTCATGACGGCGTTCAGCGGGGGCGACGCCGCGCGCGAGGGGACGGCGCTCGACCGTCTGGTCGACGCGGGCGTGGACGCACTGGTGGTCAACGCCTGCGAGAACGATGACACGGCGATCGAGGCCGCCGCGCGGCGCGTGCCGACGGTGCTGCTCGACCGGCCGGTGGCCTCGGGCGGGATCGACCTGGTGACCTCGAAGCCCGCCGCGCTCCTGGACGCGCTCGAGGACGCGCTGGCGCGGTCGGGCTGCCCGGGTGCGGACCTCTTGACGGAGGCCGCCGCGCAGAGCGCCGTGCGCCGCCGCCGCGCGGAGGCGTTTC
>CASFIQ010000030.1 GCA_949294785.1 uncultured Collinsella sp. | reverse complement strand
CTCGTCGCGCACGAGGTCGGTGAAGGTCTCCTCGTGCGTGGGGCCCAGGCAGAAGGTGCGGCCGTGGCGGTCGTCCAGGCGCATGAGCTCGGGCCCGTAGGCGCCGATGCGGCCGGACTCCTCCCAGAGCTCCGCGGAGGTGAGGATCGGGGCCATCATCTCCTGGGCGCCGATGGCATCCATCTCCTCGCGGCAGATACGCTCGATCTTGCGGATGGATCGCCAGGCGAGCGGCAGGTAGCTGTAGAGGCCGGCGGCCTGCTTGCGGATCATGCCAGCGCGAAGCAGCAGCCGGTGGCTCGCGAGCTCTGCCTCGGAGGGATCCTCCTTGAGCGTGGGCGCGTACAGGCGCGACATCTTCATGACAGCGGTCATGCGAAACTCCTTCTACATAAGGGTCGGTGCACGGCGGATATGATACCCCAGAAGCGCCCGCGCAGCGGGGCGTCCAGGGAACGGACACGGTTGGAAACAGGCGCGGCTGCGCCTCAGAGCGCGTCGATCTCGCGGAAGAGCTCGTCGATGATGTCGGCCTCGTCGACCTTGCGGACGACCTCGCCGTGGCGGAAGATCAACCCGCAGCCGCGACCGCAAGCGACGCCCACGTCGGCACCGGCGGCCTCGCCGGGGCCGTTGACGACGCAGCCCATGACCGCGACGGTGATCGGCTTGGCGATGCCGGCGAGCCGGCGCTCCACCTCCTCCGCGATCGGGATGAGGTCGACCTGCGTGCGCCCGCAGGTGGGGCAGCTCACGAGCTCGGGCCCGCGGCGGCGGAGACCCAGGCACTCGAGGATCCCCCAGGCCACGGGCGGCTCCTCCACGGGATCGGCGGTGAGCGATACGCGCATGGTGTCGCCGATGCCCTCGGCGAGCAGGATCCCGAGCCCCACCGAGCTCTTGATGGTCCCCTGGCGTACCGTTCCTGCCTCGGTGACGCCCAGGTGCAGCGGCACGTGCGGCAGCTCGCGCGAGAGCGCGCGGTAGGTCTCAACCGTGGTGGGCACGTCGTGCGCCTTGGCGGAAAGGACGATGTCCGTAAACCCGCGCTCCTCGAAGTGCTCGACGAACTTGAGCGACGACGCGACGAGCTTCTCGGGCTGCGTGAGGTCGTCGCGGATGGCGATATCGTCTTCGAGCGAGCCGGCGTTCACACCGATGCGGATGGCGGCATCGGCCTCCCCCGCCGCGTCGATGACGGCGTCCACGCGATCCCACGAGCCGATGTTGCCCGGGTTGATGCGCAGCTTTGCGGCACCTGCCCCGACGGCGGCGATCGCCAGATTGTAGTCGAAGTGGATGTCCGCCACGATCGGCACCGGGGACTCGGCGCAGACGCGCGCGAAGCTCTCCACGGCGTCGGCGGCGGGAAGGGTGACCCGCACGATGTCGCAGCCGGCATCGGCGAGCTCGCGCACCTGCGTGAGCGTGGCCTCGGCGTCCTGCGTCCTCGTCGACGTCATGGACTGCACGACGACGGGAGCTCCCCCACCGATCGGTACGCCGCCAACATCGACACGACGCGTGCGTTCACGAGGAATTGCCGTCACGGCAACCACTCCCCTCCCACTCGAGGCCATCGGGGCATTTCAAAGGCGTCTTACGATAAAGGCGCTCATCTACAGGATGAATCGGATCACGTCTGCGCGCAACATGTAGATGAAGAGCAGGCCGAACAGCGCGATCCCGATATAGCTCAGATACGTCTGCACCTTCAGCGGGACCGGGCGCCGTACGATCGCCTGGACGACCTCGATTACGAGCTTGCCGCCGTCGAGCGGCGGAATCGGCAGCAGGTTCATAAAGCCCAAGGAGAACGAGATGAGGGCGGCGAACTCAAGGTAGACGTCCGCTCCCTGGCTCGCCGCCTCGGCGGAGAGCACCGAGATGCCGATGAGCGACGTCGAGCCGTCGAGCACCTCGAGCGTGTGCGTGGGGTTGATGAGCCGCGCGATCGAGTCGGCGGTCTGGCGAATGTAGTCCAAGGTGACCCGTGCGGAATCGATGGGGTTCAGCCGTACGATCGCCTCGGGCACCGCGATGCCCAACAGCTCGTCCTCACTGAGCTCGAAGGTAGCGGAACGCTCCTCGCCATCGTGCTCCCAAACGAGTTCGAACGGACCGGTTCCCTGCGCGGCGACAACCGCATCGTGGAAGGTGACCCAGTCGGTCACCGCTTCTCCGTTGACGGAGATGAAGATATCACCCTGCTCGATTCCGGCCTCGGCGGCGGGTGAGGCGGCATCGACCGCCCCTGCGGCGGCGAGGTTCTGCTGAACAGGGATCCCTGCGATCGAGTAGATGCTCATAAGGAGCAGAAAACCCGTGAGGATGTTCACTACGATGCCCGCGACGAGGATGAACGCGCGCTTCCAGAACCCCTGCCCAAGGTAGGTGCGGCTGCGCTCCCGCGCGAGGAACTCCTCATCGGATACCGGGGGCTCCCATGCCTCGCCCTCGGAGGTCGCCTCCGCACGCGCGAAGGAGCGCCCGTCGTAGATGGTCGCCCCCGCGGCGTCGCGCGGCATGGCGGCGTAGGTGGACGGGTAGTACCTGCTGGCAGGCCCCTCCCCTTTCTCGGGATCGTAGACCGGTGCGACCGAGCCCCACCCCAGAAGCTGAACCGATGCCTCGAGAGCCTCGTCCTCGGTGATGGAGAGCTCCTTCGCCATCTCCTCAACGGAAATCGTGCCACGGCGATGGATGAGGCCGAGCACGCGCGCCGCATGCGGGCTGTCGCCGGGTTCCATGCCGCAGACCATCGCGTAGCCGCCGAGGAGGACGGGCGTCACGCCGAACCTCGTGCCGATACGACGCGAAACATGATGCAGATTGAAGCGGCAGGGCAAGCCCAGGAAGAACTCGGTTACGCGGACGCCGACCGCGCGCGCGGCCAGGAAATGCCCGCCCTCGTGCAGGAAGACGATCGCGGACAACATGAGCACGCCCCAGAAGAGGGGGCGGACGACGTTCAAGACGGCATCCATAGAGGACTCCAATCCGGGTTGTGCAGCAGCGTCATGCGCGTGCGGAGAGCTCACGATGTGCGACGCGACGCGCCCAGGCGTCCACCTCGCACAATTGCTCGAACGATTCCACCTTCGCGGTCTCGTGCACGTCGAGCACCCGCTCGACGACCTCGTCGATATCGGTGAAGGCGCACATGCCGTCGAGGAACGCCCCCACCGCGACCTCGTTGGCGGCGTTCAGCACCGCGGGCGCGGTCCCCCGATCGCGCGCCGCGCGCTCGGCAAGCGCAAGGCAACGGAAGGCTTCCGAGTCGGGGGCGCCGAAATCGAGCGAACCGATGGTGCGGAAGTCCACCCGCGGAGCGGGTGTATCCCATCGCTCGGGATAGGAGAAGGCGTATTGGATGGGCATGCGCATATCGGAGGCACCCAGATGCGCGATCACGGCGCCGTCGGCGTACTCCACCATGGAGTGGATCTTCGATTGGCGCTGTATGAGAACCGTGACGTCGTCCACCGCGACGTCGAAGAGGTGCATGGCCTCGATGCGCTCGAGTCCCTTGTTCATGAGCGTCGCCGAGTCGATCGTGATCTTCGCGCCCATGTTCCAAGTGGGATGGGCAAGTGCCTGCGCGGGCGTGATCTGGGAGAGCTCATCGCGCGAGCGCCCGAAGAAGGGTCCACCCGAGCAGGTGAGCCAGATCTGGTGCACCGTGTGGTGCGCCTCGCCGGCGAGGCACTGGAATATCGCGCTGTGCTCGGAGTCCACGGGAAGCAGCTGCCCCGGGGCGGCAAGGGGCATGAGCAGGTCACCGGCGGCGACGAGCGACTCCTTGTTCGCGAGGGCGAGGCGCTTGCCCGCGACGAGCGTCGCATGGCTCGCGGGGAGACCCGCGGCGCCCACCGCGGCGACGAGGACGCAGTCGACATCGTCGCGTGTGGGAATCTCGGTCAGGGCCCGCTCGCCGAAGAGGCGCTCGCAGCCGTCCGG
>CASFIQ010000029.1 GCA_949294785.1 uncultured Collinsella sp. | reverse complement strand
GGCCGAGCGCGCCGCCAAGATGGAGGCCAAGCTCGCCGCCATGGACCCCGAGAAAGCCGCGAAGGTGCGTGCCGCGCTCGCTGCCAAGGCCGCCAAGAAGGATGGTGAGTAGATTGGCTACCCGTTCCGTCATCCCGTTCGGCCCGCAGCACCCGGTGCTGCCGGAGCCCATCCACCTCGACCTGGTGGTCGAGGACGAGAAGGTTGTCGAGGCGATCCCGCAGATCGGCTACGTGCATCGCGGCCTTGAGAAGCTGACCCAGAAGCGCGATTACAACCAGTTCGTCTACATCGCCGAGCGCACCTGCGGCATCTGCAGCCACGGTCACGGCTACGGCTACGTGAGCGCCACCGAGAAGCTCCTGGGTATCGAGGTGCCCCGTCGCGTCGAGTACATCCGCGACATCCTGGAGGAGCTCTCCCGCATCCACTCACACCTGCTGTGGCTGGGCCTTTTGGCCGACGCCTTCGGCTTCGAGGCGCTCTTCAACCACTGCTGGCGCCTGCGCGAGACCATCCTCGACATCTTCCAGCGCACCTGCGGCGGTCGCATCATCCTCTCCATCCTCGTGGTGGGCGGCCTCGCGCACGATATCGACGATACCGAGCTCAAGGCCATCTGCGAGAAGCTCGACAGCATCCGCAAGGATTATCAGATCATCATGGACACCATGATGAACGACTACTCGGTCAAGAGCCGTCTGTGCGGCGTGGGCACCATCTCCTACGAGGACGCCTGCGAGCTCTCGATGGTCGGCCCCTTCGCCAAGGGCTCGGGTGTCGAGCACGATATGCGTTCCACCGGCTACGGCGCCTACAAGGACCTCGATCACTTCGCACCCATCATCTCCAACGAATGCGACTGCTATGCGCGCTGCAAGGTGCGCGCGCAGGAGGTCCTGCAGTCGATCGACATCATCAAGGAGTTCGTCGCGAAGATCCCGAACGACGGCATCGGCCAGCGCTCCAAGGCGAAGGTCGTGCCCGAGGGCCAGAGCCACGTGCTGATCGAGCAGCCGCGCGGCGAGGCGTTCTACTATGTGCGCGGCAACGGCACCAAGTACCTTGACCGCTTCCGCCTGCGCACGCCGACCTCGCAGAACCTGGGCGGCCTTGTCAAGGCGCTGCAGGGTGTCGACCTCGCCGACGTGCCCATGATCATCCTCACGATCGACCCGTGCATCAGCTGCACGGAAAGGTAGGCCGCTATGGGAATGTTTAAACTCGCCAAGCTCACGCTGCGCTCGCTGGTGAGCAAGCCTGCCACCGTGCGCTATCCGTACGAGAAGCGCGATCTGGAGAACCTGTTCCCCGATATGCGCGGCCATCTGGAGAACGACATCGACGCCTGCATCCTGTGCGGCATGTGCGCGCGCGTGTGTCCGGTGGGCGCGCTCGAGGTCGACCGCAAGGCCGGCAACTGGACGCTCAAGCCCTACATGTGCATCTCCTGCGCGTGCTGCACGCACGAGTGCCCGAAGAACTGCCTGTCGATGGGCGTGCTCCCCACCGAGCCCACCGAGGAGCTCCACGAAATCACGCTTCACAAGGACATGCCGGCCACGCCTGCCGCGAAGGCCGGCGCCGCCGCCGGCGCCAAGGGCGCGGCGGCCGCCGCGAAGCCCAAGAAGGAGCTGACGCCCGAGCAGCAGGCGCGCGTCGAGGCCGCCAAGAAGGCCGCTGCGGCGAAGAAGGCCGCGAAGGCCGCCGCCGAGGCCCCTGCCGACGAGGCGAAGCCCGCCGAGGCTGCGGCTCCTGCCGATGACCGCGCCGCCAAGATGGAGGCCAAGCTCGCCGCCATGGACCCCGAGAAGGCCGCTAAGGTGCGCGCCGCGCTCGAGGCCCGCGCCAAGAAAGACGCGTAGGCGACGTCGCGACGATATCGCGATACGCATGACGGGCGCTTCGGCGATGAGCCGGGGCGCCCGTTTTCTGTGCGTCGCGCGAAACATGGAGCCGAAAGAGGATATGATTCTGGCGTCGAGATGGATATGCGCCAATCGACGTTCGGTCCGCACCGGGACATTGGAGGTCACACGTGATGAAGGTTCGCGCCCGCTTCCTTGTCTGGTCGCGCCTGCTGGCGGCGACGGCCCTCGGCTGCCTGCTCGCCCTTACCGGCTGCGGACAGGCGTCCTCGGTGGATGTGCCGGATGGCTCCGGCGACCTTGTCCAAGGCGGCTCATCGGCAACCGTTGCATCGGCGAGCATCGCCGTCACCGATTACTCGGATCCGGCGAACTGGGCCTATTACGAGGTAGACGAGCCTGCTGCCGCAGACACGGCTGACGTGTTCTTCATCTGCCCCTCGGTCTACGGGGGCAGCGACGATGTGCCCAACATGTCGCTCGACGACGATGAGGCGCGCGCATCGTTCGTAGGTGCCACCAACATGGAGAAGGGCATCTACGACCAGGGGCCGATCGATGATGCCCAAGGCGCCGCGGACGGGACGGCGGACGAGGGCGCCGTGGACGAGGAGGACGGCACCGCGCCGACCACCGCGGGCAACCGCTTTTTCGCCCCGTTCTATCAGCAGATCGGCCTTTCCGTCTACGAGCTGCCCGAGGATGAGCGCGAGCCCTATCTTGAGGTCGCCTACGCGGATGTGGAGGCGGCGTTCGACTACTACCTCGAAAACGTGAACGACGGGCGCCCCATCGTCCTCGCCGGGTTCTCGCAGGGCGCGGATATGTGCATCCGCCTTATGAAGGAGCGCTTCGCCGATCCGGCGCTGCGGGAACGGCTCGTCGCGTGCTATGCGATCGGCTGGCGCCTCACGCAAGACGAGGTCGATACGTATCCTCAGCTCCAGGCCGCGACCGGTGCGGACGATACCGGAGTCATCGTCTCCTTCAACAGCGAGGCGCCGGAGGTGACCGGCTCGCTGTTGGTCCCCGAAGGGGAGAAGGCGCTCGGCATCAACCCGCTCAACTGGAGGACCGACTCCACCCCCGCGACGGCGAGCGAGAACGCGGGCGCCTGCTTCACTGATTAATCTGGTGCCATCACCGAGGAGATCCCTGGGCTCACGGGCGCCTACCTCGATATCGGGCGCGGCACGCTCAAGGTGCCGGACGTGACGTCGGAGGACTACCCTGCCGGCCTCTCCATCTTCGAGGACGGCGTCTACCACCTCTACGACTACCAGTTCTTCTACCGCAACCTGCAGGAGAACGTGGCGGCGCGCCTGGATGCCTACCTTGCGGCGCGCTGAGGGGGATGGGGGCGAAGAGCCCTTGCATAGCCTCCGCGAACGCATGCAGTTGCCGAGCGGTTGCGCGGCGCGCGGAGATTGCATGCACGTTTTCGCAGCGTGCGGCAGGCGTGATACCCTTAACGGTTGATGTATCCGTGCGCCTGTGACAGAGGGCGCCGGTCACAAGGGAAGGACTCACGCCTATGTGCGGATTCGTCGGATTCACCGGCCAGATCGAGGCGCGCGAGCAGGTGCTCGAGCGCATGATGGACCGCATCGTCCATCGCGGGCCCGACATGGGCGGCACGCATCTCGCCGAGGGCGTGGCGCTCGGTTTCCGCCGCCTCTCCATCCTCGACCTCTCCGAGGCCGGTGCCCAGCCCATGGGCAACGAGGACGGCAGCGTCTTCGTGGTCTTCAACGGCGAGATCTACAACTTCCAGGAGCTCCGCGCCGAGCTCGAGGCCGCCGGGCACACCTTCCACTGCCACGCCGATACCGAGGTGCTGGTCCACGGGTACGAGCAGTGGGGCGAGGACCTGGTGAACCGGCTCCGGGGCATGTACGGCTTCGTGGTCTGGGACGCCAAGAGGAACCGCCTCTTCGGCGCCCGTGACATCTTCGGCATCAAACCGTTCTATTACTACGTGTGCGACGGCAAGGCGGGCCGTCCCGACACCGGTGACTTCATCTTCGGCAGCGAGATCAAGAGCTTTCTGGAGCACCCCGAGTTCGTGAAGGCCGTGAACCACGCAGCGCTTCGCCCCTATCTGACGCTGCAGTTCCCCGCGACCGACGAGACGTTCTTCGCCGGCGTCTACAAGCTGCCGGCCGCCCATTGCTTCACCTACGATGTCGCGTCCCGCACGCTCGACGTGCGCCGCTACTGGGACGCGGATTTCTCCGATGACGACTCCAAGAGCTTCGAGGAGTACGTGGACGAGTGCGACCAGGTGGTGCACGAGAGCGTCGCCGCGCACCGCATCGCCGACGTCAAAGTGGGGTCGTTCCGCTCCGGCGGCGTCGACTCCAGCTACATCGCCGCCTGCCACATGCCTGACACCACGTTCTCCGTCGGTTTCGACTACAAGGACTTCAACGAGACCAACTACGCCGCCGAGCTCTCCGACAAGCTCGGCATCAAGAACGTCCGCAAGATGATCACCGCGGACGATTTCTTCGGCGCGCTCGAGAAGATCCAGTACCACATGGACGAGCCGCAGTCGAACCTCTCCAGCGTCCCGCTGTGGTTCTTGGCCGAGCTCGCCGCCCAGGATGTCACCGTGGTCCTTTCCGGTGAGGGCGCCGACGAGCTCTTCGCGGGGTACGAGTGGTACGAGGACACCCCGCAGATGCATACGTTCAAGAAGGTCGTGCCGCTGCCCATCCGTCGTGCGCTGGGCGCGCTTGTGCAGCATCTGCCCTACTTCAAGGGGCATAACTTCCTGACCAAGTGCACCGAGGTCCCCGAGCGCTGGTACGTCGGCCAGGCGAGCGTCTACAGCCCCGCCGAGGCGGATGACATCCTGCGCGATGCCTACGACCAGGGCCCTGACGCCTTCGAGCTCTGCGCCCCCGTGTACGCGCGCGTCCCCGGGTTCTGCGAGCTCTCGAAGAAGCAGTATCTCGATATGAACATGTGGCTGCCGGGCGACATCCTCCTGAAGGCGGACAAGATGTGCATGGCGCACTCGCTGGAGCTGCGCGTGCCCTTCCTGGATAAGAAGGTCATGGAGTTCGCCGAGCACATCCCGGCTCGCTTCCGCGTGAACGAGCAGGGCAACAAGCAGGTGCTTCGCCATGCGGCGAACCGCTGCCTGCCCGACGAGTGGGCGACGCGCCCCAAGAAGGGCTTCCCGGTGCCCCTCAAATTCTGGCTGCGCGAGCAGAAGTACTACGACTACGTGAAGGAGTACTTCACGGCGCCGTGGGCGGACGAGTTCTTCGACACCGCGAAGCTCATGCGCCTGCTTGACGACCACTATGCGGGCAAGGCGCTCAACCAGCGCAAGATCTACACCGCGCTCACGTTCCTCATCTGGTACAAGCGCTACTTCATCGACGAGTAGCGCCTGCCCTGAAGCTGCGGGGAGCTTGTGGACATCCTGATCGTCATGTTCGTCGCCGCCGTGGCGGGACGTCTTGCGGTGCCCGATTCCTGGCGCCCGTACCTCGCCATCGGTCAGAACGGCTGCACCGTGGTGCTCATCTTCTGCATGGGGTCGTCGATGGGGTCCACGGAGGGTTTCTTTCAAAACCTCGCCGTGCTGGGCGTCCAGAGCCTCGTGTGCTGCCTGTGCCCCATGGTGCTCTCGATCGCGCTGGTCTACATCGCGACCCGTCGTCTAGGCAATGGAAGCCCGTTCCGTGACGGTGCATGCCAAGCGAGGGCGGGGCGCCCCGTGGCGCATGTCGATCCCGTCGTGGTGATGACGTTCGCCGCCCTGCTCGCCGGTCTCGCCGTGGGCGCCCTCGGGGCGGACTCACCGTTCGCTGCGGCGCTCTCCCCGGTGGGCGATCTGGTGCTCACGCTGCTCATGGCCCTGGTCGGCATGAGCATGGGGATGCATCGAGGTCTTGTTTCCAGCATTCGCGAACATCACGTCAAGATGCTCATCATCCCGATCGGCGTAGTGGCGGGGTCCCTGGTGGGCGGCGCCGTCGCGGGGATCGTTTGCGGCCTGTCGGTGCGCGAGGGCATGGCGATCGCCGGCGGTCTGGGTTGGTACAGCCTTGCGGGCATCACCATCGAGGGCCTTGCGGGCGCCCAGGCGGGAGGCATCGCCTTCCTCTCCAACCTCCTGCGTGAGCTGCTGTCGTTCTTCTCCATCCCCTGGATCGCGCGACGCCTCAACGGCTACGCCTGCATCGCCGCCGGTGCGGCGACGAGCGAGGACACCACGCTGCCCATGATCATCCGCTACACCGACGAGGTCATGGTGGTCTTCTCCATCTTGAACGGCGTGATCTGCTCGGCGCTCGTTCCCGTCTTGATTGCGTTTCTGCTCGCGTGAGGGCGCACCGGGATCGTCAGGCGAGCTCGCTGAGCGCCCGTTCGAGCAGCACGCCGTCCGCCTCGCATTCATGTGCCCCGTCATTGCGCAGCATGCGGGTCTCATGCCCCTTGCCGGTCACAATCACCACGGCGTCGCGCGTCGTCTCGCGCACCGCCGTGAGGATCGCCTTGGGACGGTCGAGCTCGATCCGCCAGTTGCGGTTGCCCTCGGCCTCGACGAAGCGGGCGATGGTGGCGGCGATGTCCGCGGGGTCCTCGGGTCCGGGGTCGTCCTCGGTGATGACGATGCGGTCGGCGAGCCTGCCGGCGACCGCGCCCATGGTCTCGCGCCGGTCGAGGCCCTTACCGCCCGTCGCGCCGAACACCACGCAGAACTCGCGGTCCGGGTAGCTCTCGCGCAGGTCGGTGAGAAGCGCCTCCAGGCTCATGCCGTTGTGGGCGTAATCGACCACGCCGACGATCCTCCCATCGCGCGACGGGTAGAGCTCCATCCTGCCGGGTACGCGCACGGTGGCAAGCCCCGCGCCGATGGCGTCCGCATCGATTCCCAGCGCCTCGGCGCACGCTATGGCGGCGAGCGCGTTTGCGACGTTGTAGCGCACCGGTGTGGGGATGGCGATGCTCCGGGTGAACCGCGGCGTGCGGACGGTGGCGACGACGCCGGCGTGCTCGTGGCGGATGCCCGAGCAGAAGACGTCGGCCGCCGCGTCCCTCAGGGAGAACGTGATGACGCAGCCGGAACTTACCGCCTGGGCCGCGGCGAGCACCTCTGCGGCATGGTCCATATCAAGGTTGACCACGGCGGTCCTGCTTTGCTGGAAGATCTTGAGCTTGCTTGCGAAGTAGTCCTCGAATGTCGGGTGCTCGATGGGGGAGATGTGGTCCTCGCCGATGTTCAGGAACGCCCCGACGGCGAAATCGAGACCATAGGTCCGGTCGAATTTGAGCGCCTGGCTCGAGGCCTCCATGACCAGGTAGAAAAGGCCCGCCGCGCGCGCATCGGCCAGACGGCGCTCGAGCTCGAAGGCCTCGGGCGTGGTGAGTTTTGAGGTGCCGCTTTCGATACCGTCGAAGTACGCGATGCTGGAGAGCAGACCCGCCGGCGCCCCGCCTGCGGCCTTTCCGGCGGCATCCAAGATCGCCTTCAGGTAGTACGCGGTGGTCGTCTTGCCCTTGGTGCCCGTGAGCGCGCAGATGGCGAGGTCGCGGGAAGGATGGTCCCAGGACAGGTCGGCGATGATGGCGAGCGCGCGGCGGATATCCGAGACGATGAGCGCGGGGACGTCCACGTCGTAATCGGATGCCGAGACATAGGCGATGGCGCCGCGTTCGATCGCTTGAAGCAGGTAGTCGCGTTTGAATGCGGCGCCCTTGCAGACGAAGAGCGCCGCTTCCCCCACCTGGCGCGAGTCGTCCGTCGCGCAGCGGACGGGCGTCCCCGCCGCGGCGCCGAGCGATGCGGAAACCAAGATCCCGGCGCGTGCGAGCGCGTCTTGATAGGCGGACAAAGGAAGGCTCAGCTGCCGAGGCTCCAACATGGTCATCTCCCGATGTGCAGATCAGCGTGATTCATATGCCCTATCCTAGCAAAGCCCCTCGATCGGGGGAGGTTCCGATGCGGGACCTGATGCCGTATGCTCAGGCGCGCTCCACCACGTAGCACTTGTGGATGCGCTTGTTGCGCGCGAAGTCCTCGGGGATGGTCATCTCGGTCACATCCTCTATGGCGACGCCCGCGCGCCGGAGCGCCTCGATATCCGGCTTGAACGTGCGCAGGTTGCACGAGAACACGGCGCGCCCGCCGGGGGTCAGGAGGCGTGCGATGCCGGCAAGCAGGTCAACGTGGTCGCGCTGCACGTCGAAGGTGCGCCGCCCCATCTTGGTCGAGTTGGAGAACGTGGGCGGGTCGCAGAAGATCAGGTCCCAGCGCCGCCGCCCATGGCGCTGCTCGCGCACCCAGGAGATGACGTCGGCGCGTATGAACTCGTGGTCGCGCCCGGAAAAACCGTTTTCCGCCATATTGCGCCGCGCCCAGTCCAGATAGGTGTTGGACATGTCCACGGTGGTGGTGCGCTTCGCTCCGCCCGCCGCCGCATAGCAGGTGGCGGTGCCCGTGTAGGCGAAGAGGTTCAGGAAACTATCGGCCCAGGCGGCCTCCTCGCGCAGGAGGTGGCGGGTCACGCGATGGTCCAGGAAGATGCCGGTATCCAGGTGGTCGTCGAAGTTCACCAGGAAGGTGAGTCCGTCCTCCGCGATCTTGATGCGCGGGCCCTCGCCCGAGCTTTTGCCCTGGGCGGTGCCCTTGCCGTACTGCGATCCGCCGCGCGAGCGCGTGCGCACGCGGGCGTACGCGTGTCCGGGGTCGACCTCCAGCACGCGCGGGACGATCGCGAGCACGTCGAGCATGCGCAGGCGGGCGAGCGTCGCATCGATCGAGCGCGGGGCGGCGTATTCGGCGATGACGAGCCAGCGCCCCGGGGTCGCCTCGGCGCCCTCGTAGAGGTCGATGGCGCATGAGTAATCGGGCAGGTCGGCGTCGTAGACGCGGTAGCAGCTGACGCCTGCGCGCTTCGCCCAGCGGCGACGTTGGCGCGCCACCTTGATGAGGCGGTGCGCGAACTGGGCGGATTCCTCAAGCAGCAGCGGGACGGGCTTGCCCGACCCGATGTCGACCGATCCGCGCCGGCGGGCGATGCCCCCGTGCGGGCTTCCAGCTCCGGCGCACTCATCTTCGCCGGGCGTCGCGGGCGCGCCCTCCCCTCGCAGCGCGTCCCCCGGTGCCGAGGGCGAAAGCACGAGCAGCCAAGCGTCCTCGTTGTCCGGTTTGATGGGGAGCCTTGCCGCGCAGCCGGCATCCAGCACGCGTGCGGGCAGCTCGTCCTCGGAGAGCGCCGCGATGCGGACATCTTGCGCCTGGGGCAGGCGGAGCACCTCGTCAGCCAGGGTGAGGGCCGAGGCGAGGCGCGACGGCGCGAGCCCCAGCGCGTTCAGCGTGATGGCCCCGAGCGGCGCGGACCCGCGCAGGGCGGCCGCCGCGCGCGCAGAATCCGCTTCGGTGAACGTCACCTGACCGGCAAGGCCAGCTGCCTCCAAGACCGCTGCCGCAGCGTCGCGGGAGGCGTCGTCCCCGCATGCGATGATGCGCGGCAGCCCGGCGCGATGGCTTGCAAGCGCCGCGGCGCGCGCATCCGCCCGAGCGGCTGCATCGCGTGCGAGGTCGCGCCAGATGGAGGGGTCGAACTGCTTCCATCCCTGGAAACCCCACCGCACGCGATTGGCGCCCGGCGCCCGGCCAGCGAGCAGGCTCGCGGCTTCGAGCACCATGCCGGCATCTGCGCACGCGATGTCGATGAGCGAGCCCGTGCCGTCCCCATCCGGCCTCCAACCGCTCTCCACCAGGACGAGGGCGGCATAGTCCGGGCGCAGCATCTGCTCCTTCGTGCGCGCGAGGCGCGCGACCACCTTGCGGTGGAGGCGCTTGAAGAGCGGCTCGCCCGCAAGGTCGAGCGCAAGCGTCGCCTTGTCGGGGCGGATGGCGAGTTGGATGCGCGCATCCGGATGCGCGGTGTCCACGTCCGGGCGCGTTCCCGTGCGCTCGACCAGACGGTCGCACAGGGCGTCCTTCACCTTGAGCGCGGCAAAATGGCTGTTCGCGAGCGCGCGGTTGGAGCCGCTCGCCGCGATCGCGATCGTCGCTCCGGGGCGCACGACATCCTCCCAGGGCAGCGCGCGGCAGTCCCGGTAGAGGGCGTCCTCGCCGGTCGCATCCACGCGCCCGATCACCACGAGGACGCGGCTCGCAAGGCGCGTCCACAGGCACACGCGCAGGACGTCTGCGACCGTGCCCTCGAACGTCACCCGTCCCGTGAGCGGTCTGACGCGCGCAGCGCCCAGGTCGCGCAGCTCACGGGCGAGCGCCTGCTCGAAGCTTACGGGGCAGGTGGCGAAGAACTCCATGGGGCTCCTTGGTCGGCGGCTCGGGGCGCACCCGCGGCGCGTCCCTCAGTCGACCGTATTATACGGTGCCGCGTCCTCCCTTTTCCGCTGGCTATAGATCTCGGTAATCTACCAGCCTGAGGTTCTCTTGCGATTCAAGCCACGCACGCAGCTCGGGGTCGATGAGCGCGTCGACCTCTTTCGTGCGGTCGGTGGTGAGGGAGGAGTGCTCGAGGATGTAGCGATCGAGATAGCCCGGGTGCGCCACGAAGACAACGGTGTCGCCGTCAGCCATGGTGGTGACGCATTCGCGGATGACGGCATCGGGGTCGTAACCGGGTGTCATG
The DNA here is from genome assembly GCA_949294785.1 of uncultured Collinsella sp. Classification (GTDB taxonomy): domain Bacteria; phylum Actinomycetota; class Coriobacteriia; order Coriobacteriales; family Coriobacteriaceae; genus Coprousia. The sequence continues at coordinate 7,811 of CASFIQ010000029.1, read as the reverse complement.
GACCGGAGGACCATCTTGGTGGGCGTGCTCCCGCACATGACGGGAACGTTGGGGTCCAGCCCCAGCGGTTGCTCGCGAAGGCCGTGGGCGGTCGCCACATGGTGAATGGCCTTGAACAGCGTGTCGGACGCTACGGCATGGGCTTCAAGGTAGTCGGGGTCACGTCCCACGAGGGAGCGGAATCGCTCCAGCTGCGCTTCGATCTCGAGTACCGCCTCGTCGAAATCGACGAAGTCGATGCCCTCCTTGTAGCTCGCACGGTATTCGCGGCTGCTTTTGAATCGGCCGTCGGGACCCACCAGGCTGGGAATCGCTCGCGGGTCGTTCAACGGGGTGCCCAGACAGACGTTGGTATGCTGGCCGATGGCGATATCGGCATCGGCCACCCAGGCATATCCCCGCTCGGTTTCGGGCATGTTGAGCATCACGCCCACCGAGCGGACCAGGCCCTCGTGCACGGTTCGGGCGATGCCGACGTTTACCGCATAGGAATAGCCGATGTCGTCGGCGCGAATAAGCAGCTGTTTCATGGCATGAGTCCTTTTCTCGCAGCGAGGGTCGAGGTGTGCTCCGCAGGAGGGCGCACCCCGACCGTTCTCTATCGAAGTTCCACCGGATGCGATGCGCTATGCGGAGGTCTTTGCGGCGCGAGCGTCCTCATCGAGCTGTTCTTTGGTGAAGCCGAAGAGGAACGTGATGGCTGCAGCGGACACGAAGGACGCGATGCACGCGATAACGCCCCAGATGAGATTCGAGGTCCCGCCGGCTGCGAAGCCCAAGACGACGAGCACGTTGGTGGCCCCGAGTACATACGTGGTAACCTGGAAGACGCCACCGATCAGACCGCCGACCGCGCCGCCGATCATCATGCCGGCGAAGGCGCGCATGTACTTGAATCCGCAACCGTAGAGCGCGGGCTCGGTCACACCGCCCAGGAAGCCGGAAAGGAAGTACCCGAGGTTCGCGGCCCGCTCGTCCTTCTCCTTCAGGCGCAGGAAGGCGCCGAACGCCATGCCCCAGGTCGCCCATTGGGCGAACGTGCCTCCCACGATGATGCACGAGTCTGAGCCGAGCGTCATGAGCTGCGCGATGGCGAGCGTGAGGAGCACCTGGTGCATGCCGGTGACGACCAGGAATTCCCAGAAGGTCGCAACGACCACGAGCGTCAGGATGGTGACGATTCCGCCGGCATTGCCCAGGCCGAACATGAAATCAGCAAGCAGGTTGCCCGCGACCGAACCGATGGGGGCGAGCACGACCAGGCTCAGCGGGACCATGATGAACATGGTAAGGAAGGGCACGAACACGGTGGAGAGCATGTCGGGCACGATGTGCTTGAAGAACTTCTCGACCTGCCACAGGACCGGCATGCACAGAATGATGGGCAGCACGGTGCTCGAGTAGTTGTTGAGCATCGCGGGAAGGCCGTAGACCGAGGTCGTCGTTGCGCCCGTCTCCGCTGCCGCGGAGACCAGGTTGATGAGCTCCGGCGCGATGAGGACGCCGCCGAGCATCATGCCGAGCTGCTGGCTCGCACCCAGCTGCCGTGCCGCTGACCAGCCCAGATACATGGGCATGAAGTAGAAGCCGGCGTTGTAGAGCCAGTTGTAGAACAGGTTGTACTCAGTGCTGTCAGCGGCCCAAAGACCGATCATGTCGGGACCCAGGACCACAGCGAGGGTGCGGAACATGGCGGCGCCCATCATGATGGGGATGAGCGAAACCATGGATTTGGAGAGGTAGTTGAGGATTGCTGCGCCGATGCGCTTGGGCGTGAGCGGCTCCTTCTCGCCGGCGTCGAGGTTCTCGTTCACGCTCCCGCCGCCCTCGAGCCCCAAACCGAGCGCCTCTTCGTACACCTTTGCGACGTTCTGCCCGATGATTACCTGATACTGTCCACCGGACCACTGGGCGCCCAGCACGCCCTTGATCTTCTTGACCTCTTCGTTGTCGGGAACTGATTGGTCCTTGAGGTTGAACCTCAGCCTCGTGATGCAGTGCGTGACGCTCGTGACGTTGGCGGCACCGCCTACGGCGGCGAGCACGTCTTGGGCGATCTTCTTGTTGTCGACTGCCATGATCTTCCTTTCCAGCTCGATGGCGGGCGCGTCAGGTGCGGTGCGGGCGTGCGCATCGCCCGCTCGCTCCGGGGGATTTCGTTGTGCGGAATGGGTTCCCGTGTAAGGTAGGTGGATCCCACGCGGCATGAAAAAAGCCCCGAGGCATAACCGATGGAAACCGCGCGCGGTTCCCATGTGACCGGTAATGCCGTGCGGAGCAATCCGTACGTAGCACCCAATTCGCGCTGCATTGTAGGCTCGTGTGCAACGCTAAGTCAAATCAAAGGCTACGGTTGGCGCCGCGAGCGGTAGCTAAAGATCCGTGAGCGGCGGTGCGATGCGGTTGATATGCATGATCAGGTAGACGAGCTCCTCCTCGGTAACCGGGTCGCCGTAGGTCGCCTCAACCTCCGTCGCGATGGCGTGGGCGCAGACGGTTGCGCGGGGGTACTGCTCGGCAAGAACGCTGTAGAGCCCGGAGTTCTCCGATTCGATGGGCTCACCCTTCTGCACGCGGTCGATGAGGTAGCGGATATGCGTGGTGAAGCGCGCATAGGCGAATGAACTGCGATCAACCGGCGAGCCCATCTCGCACTCGAGCGCCTCGGCGATGTGCTCGAGCAAGCGCTCCTCGCGTTTGGTGGCAAGTGCACGGCGCTGGCTGGGCGCGACGGCGGCGTTCACGATGGAGAGGGCGACGCCCGACGCCTCATGCCGGTCGACGCGCACGTTGAAGGTCTTCTGCATGCCACGGACCGCCATCTCGCCCAGACGGTATTCAACGGGATGCGCCTGTTCCACGTCCTCGGCGAGCGGCATGGGCACCACCAGGTGCTCGCGTGCGCGTTGCAGAGCGAACTGGATATGGTCGGCGAGCGTGATGGGCAGGTTGGGCGAGAGCTCGTAGGAGACCTGTTGGGTCACGATGTCGGCGAGCTGCGCGGAGAACTCGAGGATCTCGGGGTCGACCTCGCCGATGAACGAGAGGTATTTCGGATCGATGCCGTAGAAGGTTCGCTGCACGTCATCGAGGGCGACCTCGTGCGGCATATCGCCGAAGCCGATACCGCGGCCCAGTGCGATAAGCTGGTGCCCCGCTCCATCTTCGCAGATGGCGGCGTTATGGCTGATGCGCTTGATCGCCCGCATGCGGAGGCCCTTCTCATCGGCGTTTCGAGTTGGTCACGCCTCATTGTAACGTGCCCGCATTCTTCGAACGCCCATGATGTCAATGGTCGTTCAGCGAGTGATATACATCGTGGGTTCCGGTTCGCAGGAGTACCAGTTCGTGTTCGGGCTCGTATATTCGGTAGACGATGACCCAGGTATCGCGAGGAGGGTTGCCCCTGCTGGGAACATGAACAGCGCGCGTCGGTTTTGTGAGATTGACGATTGCATGGTCTCTGTAGCGTGCGGCGAGCTCTGTTTCATCGCTGTGGGCAAGAGCTCCAATGGTTTGCTCGAATTCTTGCATGTCCCAGTGGCGCTTACGGCATGCTTTGACGTCTCTTGCGAATCGCGGGATGGCGACGATTTTATACATCTGACACCGCCTCAGCGTAAACCGAGGTCGGCGAAGAGGTCTTCGAGGCTTGTGTAATACGGATGGTCCGGATTAGCCATGATCTCGTCTGCCTCGCGAATCGCCTCGATGGTCTCGGGTGGAAGCTCTGAGATGTCTTTGGCGATAGGTTCTTCCGGGTCCTCGGGCCAGACGGGAATCTCCCCAGGGGTCTCCACGCAGGAAGACGCCGGGTCTGCCGCATCGGGTTGGCCCTGCGGGGGTGCGGTCTTCTTAGGCGGACGGTAGGCGAGGGGGCGAATCTCAATCCAGGGTTTGCTGTTGCGGAACACCGTGACTGGCTCGCCGGTCTTGTTGGCGGCGAGGGCGAGCTTGCTCAGGTTGGTCTTGGCTTCCGCCATCGTTGCGGTAATCATGTTCACCTCCTTCCGATGAGAGGGTTTCAGGTTGTAAGTATAACTTGATTGAGATCTAAATTTAGCCCTAAATTGAGACCTTGCTGTAGAACGCTTGGTCCTTCTCCGATCGGCTCGCATGTCGATTCCTCCATTCGTCCGAGTGCAAAATCGCTAGAAGCGCTGCCGAGACGCGCCTGTGGCAAGACAGCATAGGCCGGCCGTCTGACAAGGATCTGAATTAATCTGACAAATTTCTGACCAGTCTCGGAAAAGCCATGCTGATACTCGAGTTTCAGTAGGTGGAGTGACACGACATCGTGTGATTGAAAAGAGCAAAGTAGACCCAAAACCCCAAAGAAATCCAAAGCAGATGGGATGGGCGAATGCGGAGACCAACCCAAGACTCCTTAGCATAAATTGACGAAACGTCGATAACTGTCAATTTATGAAGGTGCTGCGGAGAAACGCGAAATATGCGGTTGATCCAAGTATCTCAAAAAATTTAACTAAAATACTTTAGCTAGTTTTGCAAACCAGGTACAAGCCACCTGGGGCAAACGGATGTCGAGTCGAACGGACAAGCGGCGCCTGCAGAGCGCCGCGCTGACGAAAGGACACATCATGGATTTCGAGAAGCTTGCGGACGTCATCTCCGAGACCGTCGGTTGCGACCGCGAGAAGGTCGTGCGCGAGGCCAAGCTGGAGGAGGACCTCGGCGCCGACTCGCTGGCCGCCATGGAGCTCATCATGGCGCTCGAGGAGGCTTTCGACACCGAGATCGACGACACCGAGCTCGATAACTTCAAGACCGTCGGCGACCTGGCCGACTACCTGGAGGGGAAGGCCGCGTAAGGCCTGACTTCAAATACGACAGGTGCGCGGCCCGGAGCATCCGCTTCGGGCCGCGCGCGTACGAGGCATGCGGCAGGAGGTTGGCATGGGCGTGAAGAAGCAGGATATCTACGATTTGATCGACCGCATCGAGGGGTCGGGAATCACGCGGCTCAAGGTGCGTTGGGACGGGCTCGAACTGGAGGTCGAGCAGGGCTCCTCGCTCGCCGCCCCGGCCATGATGGTCCCGGCGCCCGCCGCCCCGGCGGCTGCGGCACCGGCGCTTGGGGCGGAGTCCGCCGCAGCTGGCGCCCCGGCAGCTGACCAGAAGGTACCTGCCGCCGCGCCAGCGCCCGAGGGGACCTACATCACCGCCCCGCTCGTAGGCACGTTCTACGTGGCGCCCGCACCCGACCAGGACCCCTTCGTGCAGCCGGGTGACAAGGTCAAGCGCGGCGACACGGTCTGCCTGCTCGAGGCCATGAAGATGATGAGTGAGGTCACCGCTCCCGCCGATTGCGTGATCGAGGAGATCGTCCCCGCCGACGGCGAGCTCGTCTCCTTCGGCGCGCCGCTCATCCGCTATCGGGCGCTCTAGGACGGCTGCCATGTTCCAGCGCATTCTCATCGCCAACCGCGGCGAGATCGCCGTGCGCGTGTTCCGCGCCTGCCGTGAGATGGATATCGAGCCGGTGGTCGTCTATTCGGAGGCGGACCGGGAGGCCCTGCACGTGCAGCTGGCCGAACACGCCTACTGCATCGGCCCGGCGCCCTCGGCGAAAAGCTATCTCGACATGGATGCGATCTTGACCGTGGCGAAGGCGGCCCAGTGCGACGCGGTCCACCCCGGCTACGGCTTCCTTTCCGAGAACGCGGCGTTCGCCGATGCGTGCGCCCGGGCGGGCATCGCCTTCATCGGGCCAACAGGCGACGTCATCCGCATGATGGGTAACAAATCCGCCGCGCGCGACCTCATGAAGCGCTCCGGGGTTCCGGTGGTGCCGGGTTCCGACGGCGCCGTGCCCGATGCCCGGACCGGCGCGCAGATCGCCGAGCGCATCGGCTACCCCGTCCTCATCAAGGCGGCGGCGGGCGGCGGCGGGCGCGGCATGCGCCGCGTCTTCGACCCCGATCAGTTCGAGGGACTCTTCGAGGAAGCCCGTGCCGAGGCGCGCGCCTGCTTCAACGATGACGAGATGTATCTCGAGAAGCTCGTCCTGAACCCGCATCACATCGAGTTCCAGATCATGGCCGATGCGTACGGCAACGTGGTCCAGCTGGGCGAGCGCGACTGCTCCATCCAGCGCCGCGGCCAGAAGATGATCGAGGAGACCCCGGCCCGCGTCCTCTCGCCCGAGCTGCGCGCCAAGATGGGCGAGGCCGCCGTCGCCGCCGCGCGGGCGGCGGGTTACCGGGGCGCCGGTACCATCGAGTTCGTGCTTTCGCCCACGGGCGAGTTCTACTTCATCGAGATGAACACCCGCATCCAGGTGGAGCATCCCATCACCGAAATCGTGACCGCCACCGATCTGGTGCGCGAGCAGATCCGCGTGGCCGCGGGTCTCAAGCTCTCCTTTTCGCAAGAGGACATCCAGCCGCGCGGCCACGCGATCGAGTGCCGCATCAACGCCGAGGACCCCGCGCACGGCTTTCTGCCCTCGCCCGGGCGCGTGGGCTTCCTGCACCTGCCGGGCGGCTGCGGCGTGCGCGTCGACACCGGACTCTACTCCGGGTGCGAGCTGCCGCCGTTTTACGATTCGCTCGTCGCCAAGCTCATCGTATGGGCCCCCACGCGCCTGGAAGCGATTCGCCGCATGCGCCGCGCGCTCGAGGAGACCGTGGTCGAGGGCCCCGTCACCAACACGGACCTGCTGCACCAGATCATGTACCACCCCAAGTTCGTGCGCGGGTCCTACGACACCTCGTTCATCGACCAGAACATGGACACGCTCCTGGCGTGGACCAACGCTGCGACGGGCGCCGCATCGGCGGAAGCCGGCGCGCCGCGCGATCGCGAACAGGATAGGGAGGAGTAGCACATGGCGGGAATCCTTGCCGAGCGCCGACGCCATCTGCTCGCGCTCAAGCGCCTTCGCGCCGGCGCGCCCCAGGTGGAGCCGCTGCGCTGCCCCTCGTGCACGCGTGCGCTCTCGGCAGATGAGCTCGCGCGCAACCAGCGCGTCTGCCCGTATTGCGGCCATCACTTCGCGATGCCGGCGCGCGAGCGCCTGGAGCTCGTGCTCGATCCCAAGAGCATGCGCGAGCTCGATGCGAATCTGGTCTCCGCCGACCCGCTCTCGTTCCCGGGGTACCGCGAGAAGCTCGCGGACCTCGCGGCCAAGACGCGCGAGCGCGACGCGGTCGTCTGCGCGCTCGGCCGCATCGGCGGCGTTCGCGTCGCCGCGGCGGCGCTCGATACGCGCTTCCTCATGGGGTCCATGGGCGCAGTGGTGGGCGAGAAGCTCGCGCGCCTGATCGAGCGCGCCACCAAGGGCCGCCTGCCGCTCGTCATCTTCGCCGCCTCGGGCGGCGCGCGCATGCAGGAGGGGATCGTCTCGCTCATGCAGATGGCCAAGACCTCCGCGGCGCTTGCGCGCTTCGACGCGGCGGGCGGCCTGTTCATCTCCGTCCTCACCAACCCCACCACGGGTGGGGTCACCGCGAGCTTCGCGAGCCTGGGCGACATCACCCTTGCCGAGCCGGGCGCGCTCGTTGGCTTCGCCGGCCCGCGCGTGATCGAGCAGACGATCGGCGAGCAGCTGCCGGAAGGGTTCCAGAGCGCCGAGTTCCAGGTGGAGCACGGGTTCGTGGACGCGGTGGTGCCGCGCTCGCGCATCCGCTCGCAGCTTATCCGCCTGCTCACGCTGCATGGCAAGGGAGGTGCCGAGTATGTCGAACGATAAGGGGCGCCGCCTCAGGTCGCGCCGCGAGGCCGAGGTCGCCGCGGGCGAGGCCCGTGCGGCCGACAAGGCCGCCGCGAAGCGCGCCGACGCCTCGGCG
>CASFIQ010000028.1 GCA_949294785.1 uncultured Collinsella sp. | reverse complement strand
CATGGGCCACCTCGACGGCGGTGAAGTCGCCGCTTGCCACGCCCGCCGCAATCTGGGCGGCGGAGAGCTGGTCGAAGTTGGCCATTAGCGGTCACCCCCCTGGTCGCCGAGGATGGACGGCACGCGGAAGCTGCGGTCGCGGGACGCGCCGGCGTTCTTGAGCGCCACGTCCACGGGCAGGTGGCGCACCTCGTCGTCCGGTACGTCGTCGGCCATCACGTTGGAGAGGTCGCCGATGGGGTGGAACGTGGGCTCCACGCCCTCAAGATCGTAGGCGCGGATGGGTTCGAGCAGGTCAACGGCATCGTTCATGTACGCGGTCATCTCGTCGAGCTCCTCGGGCGTGAGCGCGATCCGCGCGTAGTCCGCGATGCCCGCGACATCTTCTTTGGTAAGGGGCATACATCCTCCTGTCGTCAGCTGATGGACATTCTACGACAGGGACCGGACGCGCGGTCGACCCCGAGACGAGTGCGCAACAATGCACGCGGCGCAGCGAGAAGAACGGGCCGCACGATACGGCGAGCGGACCGAGCTTCTCGCCCGCCGCGCGGGCCTTGTCCGTGGCCTCGGCCGCCGCGAGCGCGAGGTCCGCGGAGACCTGCAGGAACGCCTTGACCTCGCCGTCGCGCGCCTCCACGGCGTCGAGCGCGGCACGGGCCACCTCGGTGGCGGTGAAGTCGCCGTTTGCGACGCCTGCCGCGATCTGGGCGGCGGAGAGCTGGTCGAAGTTTGCCATCAGCGGTCACCCCCCTGGTCACCGAGGATGGACGGCACGCGGAAGCTGCGGTCGCGGGACGCGCCGGCGTTCTTCAGCGCCACGTCAACGGGCAGGTGGCGCACCTCGGTGTCCGGCACGTCGTCGGCCATCACGTTGGAGAGGTCGCCGATGGGGTGGAACGTGGGCTCCACGCCCTCGAGGTCGTACTGGCGGATGGGCTCCAGCAGGTCGATGGCATCGTTCATGTACGCGGTCATCTCGTCGAGCTCCTCGGGCGTGAGCGCGATTCGCGCGTAGTCCGCGATGCCCGCGACGTCTTCTCTGGTAAGGGGCATGGGTCCTCCTATCTACACTGCGCCCCATTCTACGACAGGGACCGCGCGCCCGGCCTCCGCCGAGACGCGGCCGCAACAATGCGGGGGCGGGCCCGCGGCCCTCTCCCGCGACCCCCTCGCGTCCCGCTCCGGGTACGTACACGCCCCTCCCGGGTACGTACGAGGTTTCAGAGCTGATGTTCTTCTCGCCACCGCGCCCACCTGCGGATTCTCCGGAACGTAAGGCGTATCAGACCTCAAATTGCGTACGTATCCGGGAGGAGGGTGTACGTACCCGAAGCGAGGAACACGCGCCATCCGAACCTTACGAAAGCGCAAGGCAGCAGTAAGTCGCATCGATGGCCCCGGGCAGCGTCGGGCAGGAGAATGGGCTCATGAGAGAGGGAGGTCATCATGAAGAAAATCATCTTCATCGCCGTCGTGGCCATCGCCGCGCTCGCCGTCATCCTTGACGACGGCCGCCCGCGCCCGCGCATGTACCGCCACCACTAGCGCCTGGGGCATCCCACGCCGCGTTGCATGATCGGGGGTTGTGGCAATCGCGGGGCACGGGGCGTTGTTGATTTGGGGGTCATGGCAGCATTCGCCCTGCCATGACCCCCGAAAGCGCAGCGGGGCGAGAAGAATGTCCAGCTGGCGCGCTGAGCCCGCTGCCACAAGCCCCCATTCGGCAACGCCGCGAACCGCCGGATTGCCACAACCCCGGAAACGGCAACGCCGTCGCGCCCGCCCCGCGCCCCGCAGGCAGCAACGCTACTCGGCGGCCCGCCGGGCGCGCCGACGCAGGACGGTGCCGAAGCTCGCGGC
>CASFIQ010000027.1 GCA_949294785.1 uncultured Collinsella sp. | reverse complement strand
GGCGCATTACGAGAACACCGTCGCCATCACCGCGGACGGTCCGGTCATCCTCACGCAGGACGCCCAGGGACCGTGGTGCTCCATGCAGGGCGGTGTGATGTAGCGAGCCCGATGCGCGGGCGAGCTTCTTTCGCGGAATCGTATGGGATCCCCGTGAGGGTCCGACGGCCGCAGGAGGTGCTCGCCCGTTTTCATGCGCCGGTATGGAAGCGCCCGCGTTTCGGTCTCACGGAGCCAGGGGCACGGCGACCGGGGCGCGGGTGCTCGTAGTTGTGGAGTCATTACGAAATCTCCACGACGTTTCGGGCATGTTGTATCATATGCAGCTGCTGTCATTTCTCGAGAGAAAGATGTGCTTGTGAAGAAGGAAGATGCCATTGAGCTCGAGGGCACGGTGACCGAGCCGCTGCCCAACGCGATGTACCGCGTCCAGCTGGAGAACGGCGCCTCGGTGCTCTGCTCCATCTCGGGCAAGATTCGCATGAACTACATCCGCATCCTCCCCGGGGACCGCGTCGTGGTGGAGATCTCCCCCTACGATCTGACCCGCGGGCGCATCACCTATCGCTACAAATAACAGCGGGCCGTCCACCTGGGAGCTCAAGGCCAGTGCGGGCGGCGCTCAACAGCCGGTAATTCACGTCTGCGGCTGGACGAGTACATAGTAGGTATACGTTTTTGAGCACGACTGAGAGGATCGCATCATGAAGGTACGTCCTTCCGTCAAGAAGATGTGCGACAAATGCAAGATCATCAGGCGCCATGGCAAGGTGCTCGTCATCTGCGAGAACCCGCGCCATAAGCAGCGTCAGGGTTAAAGAGAGGAGATTCAAGTTGGCCCGTATCAGCGGTGTCGATCTGCCGCGTGAGAAGCGCGTCGAGATCGGTCTTACCTACATCTACGGCATCGGCCGCACCACCGCCAGCAAGATCTGCGCGGAGACTGACATCAACCCGGATACCCGCGTCAAGGACCTCACCGAGGAGGAAGTTGACCGCATCCGCAAGTATATCGACGAGGCTCACCTCATGATCGAGGGCGACCTTCGCCGTGAACGCAACCAGAACGTGAAGCGCCTTATGGACATCGGCTGCAACCGTGGCCTGCGTCACCGCAAGGGCCTGCCGGTCCGCGGCCAGCGCACGCACACCAACGCCCGTACCCGCAAGGGTCCGCGCAAGCAAATCGGTGCACGTAAGAAGAAATAAGGAGCGCTTCTAGATGGCTACTGCAAAGAACAAGCGCGGCCAGGTGACCCGCATCAAGCGCGCCGACCGCAAGAACATCTCGGTGGGTCAGGCCCACATCCGTTCCACCTTCAACAACACGATCGTTTCGATCACCGATCCTCAGGGCAACGTCATCGCTTGGCGCTCCGCCGGCCAGGTCGGCTTCAAGGGTTCCCGCAAGAGCACCCCGTTCGCCGCTCAGATGGCCGCCGAGGCCTGCGCCAAGGCCGCCATGGAGCATGGCATGCACAAGGTCGCCGTGTTCGTGAAGGGCCCGGGCTCCGGTCGCGAGACCGCCATCCGCTCGCTCCAGGCCGCCGGCCTCGAGGTCTCGAGCATCCAGGACAAGACCCCCATCCCGCACAACGGCTGCCGCCCCAAGAAGCGTCGCCGCGTGTAACTCTGAAAGGATCGTATAGTCATGGCAATTGACAGGACGCCTGTTCTCAAGCGCTGCCGCCAGCTCGGGATCGATCCCGTCGAGCTCGGCTACAGCTCCAAGAAGGAATCGAAGCGCCAGCCCAAGCGCCGTCGCAAGGAATCCGAGTACGGCCTGCAGCTGCGTGAGAAGCAGAAGGCAAAGTTCATCTACGGCGTGCTCGAGAAGCAGTTCCGCCGCTACTACGAGCGCGCGCTGCGCATGCCCGGTGTCACCGGCGACAACCTGATGACGCTCCTCGAGTGCCGTCTCGACAACGTCGTCTTCCGTCTCGGCTTCGCCCGCACCCGCAAGGAGGCCCGTCAGACCGTCCGTCACGGTCACTTCACCGTGAACGGCCGTCGCGTGGACATCCCCAGCTTCCTCGTGAAGCCCGGTGACGTCGTGGCCGTGGGCGAGAAGTACCGCGACCTCCTGCCCATCAAGGAGGCCCTCATCCAGTCCGAGCGCTTCGAGGTGCCCGGCTGGCTCGAGGTTGATATCGAGAAGCTCTCCGGTAACGTGCTCTCGCTGCCCGCTCGCGAGCAGATCAGCACCGACATTCAGGAGCAGCTCATCGTCGAGCTCTACTCTAAGTAGTCCTTCTAGGGCTGCTGAGGCTGGAGGTAATACATGTCAGAATTCATTAGGCCTCAGGTTCAGGTCGAAGAGATCAACGAGACGTCCGCCCGCGTCTCCGTAGAGCCGCTCGAGCGCGGTTACGGCGACACGTTGGGCAACTCGCTGCGTCGCGTGCTGCTGAGCTCCCTCGAGGGCGCGGCGGTCGAGGCCATCCAGATCGATGGCGCGCAGCATGAGTTCACGACCATCCCCAACATGGTCGAGGATGTCACGGACATCGTCCTGAACGTGAAGGGCCTGGTTTTCAGGGCACTCGGCAATGTCGATGAGGCGACCGCGAAGATCTCCATCGACGGTCCTTGCGAGGTCACCGGCGCGGACTTCTTCATCCCCTCCGACTTCGAGCTGGTCAACCCTGAGCAGCATATCGCCACCCTGAACGAGGGCGGTCACCTGACGATGAGCATGCGCATCGGGTACGGTCGCGGTTACGTCTCCTACGAGAACAACAAGCGCGAGAACGACCCGATCGGCGTCATCCACGTTGACTCCCTGTTCTCGCCGGTGCGTCGCTGCGCCAAGCTTGTCGAGGCCTGCCGCGTGGGCCAGCACACCGACTACGACCGCCTCGTTCTCGAGATCGAGACGAACGGTGCCATCAGCCCCCGCGACGCGGTCGTCTCCGCTGCGAACATCATCAACCAGCACATGACCGCGTTCATCAACCTTGCCGAGACCCCTGAGGTCGAGGAGGAGGTTTCGATCTTCGCTCCCGAGGTCACGAATGACAACGCCGAGCTTGACAAGCAGATCGAGGACCTGGACCTTTCCGTCCGCTCCTACAACTGCCTCAAGCGCGCGAGCATTCACTCGGTGCGTCAGCTCGTCGAGTTCTCTGAGAACGACCTGCTGAACATCCGCAACTTCGGTGTGAAGTCCATCGAGGAAGTCAAGGACAAGCTTGAGTCCATGGGCCTGTCTCTCAAGGCCTAGCGGGCGAGCGTATAAGAGGAGAATCCGACCATGCGTCACAACAAGAAGAAGGGTCTGAAGCTCGGCACCGACGCCGCGCACACCCGTGCGATGAAGAAGAGCCTCGCCAAGGCCCTCATCGAGAACGACCGCATCAAGACCACCGAGACGCGCGCCAAGGCGCTGCGCAGCTACGTCGAGCCGATCATCACCTGGGCCAAGAAGGGCGACCTGCACTCCCGTCGTCTGGCCATCGCCAAGCTGGGTGACAAGAACCTCGTCGCCGAGCTCTTCGACAAGGCCGCTCAGGGCATGTGGGCCGACCGCAACGGCGGCTACACCCGCATCATGAAGCTCGGTCCCCGCAAGGGCGACAACGCTCCGATGGTCATCATCGAGATCGTTACCGAGCCCGTGGTGAAGAAGGCCCCGAAGGCCGCTCCGGCCAAGAAGGCCGCTGCGCCCAAGAAGGTTGAGAAGGCCGAGGAGGCTCCTGCCGAGGAGTCCGTCGAGGCCGCTGAAACCGTCGAGGCCGCTTCCGAGGAGCAGGCTGCCGAGTAGGCTCGCGATTCGCGGTTCAATGATTCGGAAAGGGGGCGTTCGCGCCCCCTTTTTCGTGCGGGGCAGGAGGTGATACGGTGCTGGTCGCACAGGGCATATGGTTCGGATATCGGGCGTCGTCCGCCCCTTCGGCGCAAGATGATGCAGACGCGGCAGAGAGGTGCGCCTCCCTCGGGCGGACATCGGCCCTCGCCGGTGTCGACCTTGCCGTATCGCCCGGCGAGATCGTGTCCCTGATCGGCCCGAACGGTTCGGGGAAGTCGACGCTCGGGCGCGTGCTCTCGCTCCGCATGGTGCCCGAGGCGGGCGTCGTGACCGTCGATGGCATCGAGACCGTCGATGGTCCGTCGCGCGCGTCCGCACAGCATCTGATCGGCATGGTGGTGCAAGAGCCTCAGGACCAGATCGTCTCGTCGGTCGTGCGAGACGAGGTCGAGTTCGGTCCGCGAAACCTCGGCCTCGATGCCGGCACCTGTCGAGCGCGCGCCGATCGCGCCCTGGCGGCCGTGGGACTCGCCGGCTTCGAGGGGCGCGCTACGACTGCCCTTTCAGGTGGGGAGCAGCAGCGCCTCGCGCTCGCCGGTATGCTGGCGATGGGGTGCCGCTATCTCGTGCTCGACGAGGTTACGGCGATGGTGGATAGCGCCGAGCGCCCCCGGCTCCGCTCCCTGGTGCGCGAGCTCGCACGTGACCGCGGCGTCGGTATCGTCCAGATCACCCATGACGCCATCGAGGCGCTGTCATGCGACAAGGTCGTCGTCTTGGAAGAGGGCGCCGTGCGCTGGTGCGGCTCTCCGCGCGAGCTCGCCTCCGGTAACGCCGACCTCCTTGAGCGCACGCTGTTGCAGGGACCCTATGCCAGGGCGCTCGTGAGCGCCATGAAGGCGGGGTTCGACACGACCTGCGGTGCGGAGCCCGAGGATCTTGCCCGGTGGGCGAAAGCAAGCCCTCAGTGCCTTGAGATGCTGAAGCCGTTCGTGGGTGAGGGCGCCTCGGGCACCGGCTGCGTTTCGGACGGGGGAGCGGGGCATCTCCGTTCCGCGACTCAAGCTGCGGACACGGCAGCCCTCGTCGCGCACGGCTTGACATGCGCGTATGACGGTACTGAGGTGGTCCATGGGGTCGATATCCGCCTTGATCGCGGCGAGGTGTCCCTCATGGCGGGGCCGTCCGGCTCCGGCAAATCGACGATCGCGGCCGCATTGGCCGGGCTGTTGACGCCGACATCCGGCTCCGTGGAGCTTGATGGCGAGGCGCCCCTTCCGGGTGCGGTGAGCCTCGTCTTCCAGCATCCCGAGAGCCAGTTCTTCCTGGAGAGCGTCTCCGCCGAGCTTGCGTTCGCGCCGCGAAACCAGGGCTGTACCGATGCCGAGGTGGTGGTGCGGGTGCGGGAGGCCGCCGAGGCGTGCGCCCTCGACGACGACGTCCTTGCGGCGGATCCCTTCGCGCTGTCCGGGGGCCAGGCGCGCCGTGCCGCGCTCGCGAGCATGCTCACGGCGCAGCGAGACGTGCTCATCTTGGATGAGCCCACCTCGGGCTTGGATGCGATGGCCCGCGTCCGTCTGAGCAACCTCGTCCGTAAGCTTGCCCGGGCCGGGCGCGCGATCCTTGTCATCAGCCATGATCTGGAGGAGTGGCTGGGCGCGGTGGACCGCGTCGTGCTTGTTCGGGAGGGGCGCATTGCATATTCGGGTATGCCGTGTGAACTCGCAGGGGAGCCCGGGATCTTTTCTCGTGCCGGAATCGTTGCGCCGGAGTGCCTGAGGCTCGCCGCGCTCCTCGGTGACGCTCGAGCGGATTCGATGCGATCCGGAGCGGTGGGCACGCCCCAGCCCGATACCGTCTCCCCCGCATCCCATCGGGACGAGAGCCAGCATGGGCTTCCCGTGGGCGTCTCGGACGTCGCCGCAGCTGCCGGACACGATGGCGCTGCCGCCTCGCGTCGGCTGCGGCCCGGCGGGCGCCTCGATGCGCGCGTCAAGATCGGCTTGCTCCTGGTCGCGGTCGTGGGCGTCTTCACGGCGCAGACGCCGGCTCTTGTTGCCTGTTGGTATGCGCTGCTCGCCGCCGCGGCGGTGGCGAGCGGCATCGCGCCCGCGCGTATGGCGCGCTCGATCAGACCGGCGGCCTTCCTGCTCGCCGTCATCATCCTCGTGAACCTGGTGTCATGCGACGGGACGGCCGATGTGCTGATCGCCGGGCAGGTGGGCCTCAGTGCCGCGGGGGCCCGCCGCGCGGGGATGGCGGTCGCCCGCATCATCTTCATGGTCGCGGCTTCGCTGGTGGTGAGCGAGACGACCGTTCCCACCGATATCGCGGATTCCTGCGTGCGCCTCGGCAGGCCGCTCAAGCGCCTAGGTGCCCCCGTCGAGGATATCGGGCTCGTCCTTTCGCTGGCGCTGCGCTTCATACCGCTGGTGAACGAGGAACTCATGCGGATCCGCCGTTCCCAGGAGGTGCGCGGCGCTTCGTTCGATGAGGGGCCCCTCATGGCGCGGCTCCGCGTGTGGCTGTCGGTTTTGACGCCGCTCGTGGTGGGGCTCTTCCGCCGTTCCGAGCGCTTGGCGGAGGCGATGGATGCGCGCTGCTTCGGCACGGGCGCCCGGGCCGAGACGCCCCCGGCGCCGCTTTCCGCACGCGACCGCACGGTGCTCGCCGGGGGTATCATCGTGATGTCGGGGCTCATCGCCGCCTCATATCTGATGGCATGACAACCGATCGCTTCATGAGGAATGGGAGCACGATGAAGGAGTTTGCTCACAAGACATGTGCCGACGCGCCCCTGGCGGCTACCGAGGGCGTCGCCGAGGCGGGAACCCTCGTCTTCCGCGTCGCTTACAACGGCGGCGGCTACAGCGGTTTCGCCGAGCAGCGCGACCAGGTGACCGTCGCCGGCGAGCTGCGCCGTGCGGTCGAGACCTTCCTGCGCCGTCCCGTAGAGCTCACCTGCGCGGGCAGGACCGACGCCGGCGTGCACGCGCTCGCCCAGTACGTGAGCTTTCCCGCCCAGGCTTCTGAGCTTGAGGTGGGCGGCCGGCGCTGGCTGCGCGCGATGGACGCGCTGCTTCCCCGCGACATCTCCGTGACCCAGGTGTTCCATGCACCGGTGGGTTTCTCGGCGCGTTTCGACGCCCGTGCGCGCGGGTACGTCTACCGTATCGTGGATGGTCCGCGCCGGCCCGTGCTCACCCGCGATCATGTGTGGTGGCTGCGCATGCCGCTCGATATCGCCGCGATGGAAAAGGGCGCGCGCCATCTGGTGGGCGAACATGATTTCAAGAGCTTCTGCAAGGTGGCCTCGGCGATCGGAAAGCCGACCTGCCGCTGCGTCAACAGCGTGTCGTTCGCCCGCGAGCGCGAGCTGGGCGAGGACGTGATCGCTTTCCGCATAG
>CASFIQ010000026.1 GCA_949294785.1 uncultured Collinsella sp. | reverse complement strand
GTACTCGGCGGTCACCCATCCCTGCCGGCTCTGGCGACGCCAGCCGGGCACGCCCTCCTCGATCGTGGCGGCGCAGAGCACCTCCGTGTCGCCGAACTTGACCAGGCATGACCCGAGCGCGTGCTTGAGCACGGCGCGCTCAAGCGTGACCGGGCGCATCTCGTTCGCAGCGCGGCCTCCCGCGCGATTGACCTCGATGTAGTCCAACGGGGACCTCCTTATCGGCACGCCGCGGCGCGATCGGGGCGGCGCGACGAACCTCGTGTGGTTTCGAATCCGGCTCAGTATCTCACATCCGCCTGCGCGGCGTATCGAAGCGGGGTGCACGACCGCGCATCATCACATCAGCACGACGCGATGCCCCGCGACGAGATCGGGGCGCCGCGCCGCAGGACCCCTAGAGGACGGGACGGGCGGAGCGATGCGGGACGCGCATCACGGGCGGCACCCGCCGCAGGGGTCGTATCCCTGCTCGATAAGCTCTTCGCGCGTCCCCGTGAACGAACGGCGGTTGCGCGAGCTGATGTCTCCCACCGATTCGCACGAGGGCTTGTGGAAGGTGCGCGAGCGCGTGTTGAGGATGTAGGAGGCCTCGGCAGAGGACGACGGTTCCGCGCCGTCATCGCTCGCCAGGCGGTTATCGCCCGTCGCGTAATCGATCTCGACGCCGGGCTGGATGTTCAGGCACACCACATCGAAGGAGATTCCCGCGCCATCGTCCTCGAGCGAGATCGCTTCCATCTGCACACCGCGCGCCACGAGCTCATCGTCCTCGAACAGGGGCGTCACCCGGTAGAGCACGTGGTTGCCCGTCTCGTCGATATATTGGGCGACCTCGATCTCGAACGACTGCATGCTCTCGGCGTTCATGTAGCGCGTACCGGTGATGAGGTTCTCATCGTTGGCGTTCTCCGCCGCGAGGCTCCATGCGATCAGATGGCTGCGGTTATAGAGGCTCTCGCCCTCGACGAAATCGTACTGCACGCTCTGCCACCCGGTCGGATGGATCATGTAGATCTCGCCGCGTTCCTCGTCCCGGGCGGGCATGGTCTCGGGTCCCAGGCATGCCATCGCCTCGCCGCAGCGACCGAGCTCGTCGAGGTCGCTGTAGCGCTCGTACCCCAGGTGCTCCTCGGCATAGGCGATCTCGGCATCCGTGAAGTCCGGCTCGCCGTCATTGATCGAGACAACCGGTTCGTCTGCCTGCTCGAGTGCGGCGGCGACGTCTTCGGCGAAGGGTTCGCGCGACGACGAGGCGCCCGCCCCCGCGCAGCCCACGGCCCCGGTGACGGAGAGAACGAGGGCGAGCAGGGCGAGCGTGCGGACGACGAGGCGCCGCGAAACGTTGGTGCTCGGATGCATCGGAGGGCCTTTCGGACATCGGGCGCAGGGCACCCGGCTTCATCTCACGGCATGATAGCAAGGCGACCGGACGCGCGCCGGATGGGACCCGGGCCTCAACCGCTCATCCATACCGGCGACACGACAAAAACCCGGTGCGGAACGGCTGCGGCGCGCAAATCGTCTACCATGGTTCGTCGGGCGCGCTGTCCGCGCGCCGCCCTGCCGCAGAGCGCCGAACGATCGAGGAGCGTCCCCCATGAACCCAGCCACGACCGGCAACGATGCCGCCAACGCGACGGCGTGCGCGCCCACGCGGGGGCGCAAGCTCGCCTGCATCGCCCTGCTCACCTTGCTGGGGTTCTCGCTGGGATGCTCGGAGTTCGTGGTCATCGGCATCGAGGCCGAGCTCGCCGGCGCCTTCGGCGTCGAGCTCGCGCGCGTGGGCGAGCTCATCAGCTTCTTCTCCATCGCCTATGCAGTGCTCACCCCCGTGCTCGCCATCACCACCGGGCGGTTTCGCCGGTTCCCGCTGCTTGTTTCCTACGCGGTCATCTTCTGCGCGTCGAACGTCGGCATGACGTTCGCGCCGACGTTCGAGATCATGATCGCCGCGCGCGTGCTTCTGGGCGCGGTGTCGGGCGCGCTTTTGGGCATCGGGGTGACCTACATCCCCGAGCTCGTCGCCGAGCGGCGCGTGCCGCAGGTGATCTCGGTGGTGTACGCGGCGTTCTCGGTCGCGATGGTGGTCGTCACCTCGGCGGGCAAGATAGTCGCCCATGCGCTCGACTGGCATCTCATCATGCTTGCCACCCTGGCGCTCGCCGTCGTCTCGTGCGCGGCGCTTGTCGCCCTGCTGCCGCGCACCGGGGCGACCGATGAGCCCGCGACGATGCGCGAGCAGGCGGCGCTCCTCGCCGAGCCGCAGGTCATCTTCGGCGCCGCGATCTTCGTGTTCGGGGTGGGCTCGGTCTATGTGCTCTACGGCTACATCACCCCCTACCTCGAGCAGGTGGTGGGGCTTGACGCCTGGGGGGCGAGCGCCGTCCTCATGGCGTACGGCGCCATGTGCTTCGTATCGAACCTCCTGTCAGGCTGGCTGGACGGGCGCTTCGGAATCCGCGGGCTCACCGTGACGTTTCCGATGCAGGCGCTGCTGCTCGCCGCGGTGTGGCTCGCCGGAGCCAACCGCCCGGCAGCGGTCGCGGCGATCCTTCTGGTCGGGCTCAGCATGTACCTGGTCTCGGTGCCGTGCATATCCGTCTTCATGAAAGCGTCGCGCAAGCGTCACCCCAAGGCGCTCACGCTTGCGAGCTCGCTGGAGCCCACCGCCTTCAACATCGGCATCGCGTTCGGGACCGCGGTGGGGGGAGCCGTGGTGGGAGCCGGCGCGCTTGCGAGCGCGGGGCTTGTGGGAGGCGCGTTCTCGCTGGTTGCGGGCGCGCTCGCCGCGATAACCTTCATGCTCGACAAAAGGCGGGCGCAATCCGGCGCGGCAGGTAGCGAGCGCCTTTAGACGCGCGGCGGGACGATGACGTCGTAACGGATCGCCTTGCCCGCAAGCGCATGCGCGGGCGCGCGCCCGGCAAGCGGCTCTCCCTTGGCGGGCCGCTTCACCACCACCTTGCGGGGGTGCAGGGAGATCGCCGCGTCCAGGAGTTCCGCGGCGTTCTCGCACGGGCGCTCCAGGCGATGCAGCAGCTGGAACTTCTTCTTGACGGCGGCGGACTTGCGGCGTTCGGGGAACATCGGGTCGAGGTAGACGACGTCGGGCGCCGCCCCCTCGCCCGCAGCGACGGCGCGGGCGAGATCCCGCATGCCCTCCACGGCATCGCCGGCGATAAGGTGCATGCGACGGGCGATGGCGGATAGGCGCGCGTCTTCACGCGCCCGCCCGAGCGCATCGGCAAGCAGCGCCGCGATCACCAGATCGGCCTCGAAGAGCGTGACCTCGAACCCCGCGGCGGCGAGCAGGAACGAGTCCTGTCCCAGGCCAGCCGTCGCGTCGATCGCCACAGGCGGCGCCCCCGTGCCACCCCTATCCTCCCGCCGTTTGACGCGTGCGGCGCGCACCAGGAGCTCGCGGCCCAACCTGCCGGGAGCGATACGCGGGAGCATATCCGCGAAATCGGGCAGGAGCTCCATCCCATCGCCCGCAAGGACGACCCCCGCCGGGGTCCGGCGCAGCTCAAGCCCCGCCTTTGCAGCGAGCGCTCGGGCGCGCTCGATGTCAATCTCCTCATTCATACGGCGGGCAAATCCCCCTCTCGCGCACGCTCACGGTTGCCACCGCGCTCTCGGAATCCCGTCAGACCAGGGCGTAGGTCTTCTGCCGTTCGGCGCAGCGGATGGCAAAGGCGGCACGTGCCTGGGCGAGGGCGTCGCCGCCGGCGATCTTACGCGCGCCGGCGGGACACGCGGCGATGCAGCGCATGCACGAGATGCAGCACCCCGCATCCGTTTCGTACGGGCGCTCCAGGGGAATCGCCCGCACCGGACACGCTGCAGCGCAGGCGCCGCATGAGGTGCACCGCTTCGGATCCGCCTCGGGATGGAAGGCGACGCCGCCGAAGTCGCGATAGGGCCGGTTGCCGGGGATCTCGAAGAGCCCCGCCGCGCCGGCATCGGCAGACGCGGCGAGCTTCGTCATGACCCGGGACGCCGCTGCGTCGACCGCTGAGAGATCCTCCGTATCGGGGCGGCCGACCGCGACGTTCACCATGAGCGAGTGATGGGCGACCACGGCAAGGCATGCCACCGGGACGAACCCGTGCGCGCGGACGCAATCGGCGAGCTCGATGAAGGTGTCATCCACCGCACGGTTGCCATAGGTGACGATAAGGACCGCCGGGGTGACGCTGCCCTCGCAGCGCGCGAAGCGCTCGAGCGCCGGCGCGGGAACGCGCCCGCCATAGGAGGGCACGGCGAAGACGGCGAGCTCGTGAGAAGCGAAACCGGGCACCGCGGAGCCGGCTGGCGTGATATCGGCGACCTCGCCGGGAACCCCGCATGCCGCGACAAACCGTTCCGTCGCGACCCGCGTGGTGCCCGCTCCCGTGAACACCAAGGCCTTGATGCGGTCGATCCTCATCGTCTTACCATCCATTCCCGGCGAACGACGCCGTCGCATTTAATTACTGACCCCTTATTCCCACTCGATCGGTCCCACGGGCTTGGGCGTGAGGTCCATGGCGACACGACAGATGCCCGGCACCTCGGCCAGGATGCGCTCGGTGATGCGCTTCATGAGCGCCCAGTCGAGCTCGGGCACCGTCGCGGTCATGGCGTCGACGGTGTTCACGGCGCGCAGGATCGCCGGCCACGCGTAGAGGCGCTTGCCGTCGCGGACGCCCGTGGCGCGCATGTCGGGCACGACGACGAAGTACTGCCACACCTTGCCGGCGAGCCCGGCTTCGGCGAACTCCTCGCGCAAGATCGCATCGGCCTCGCGCAGCGCCTCCAGACGGTCGCGCGTGATGGCGCCGAGGCAGCGAACGCCGAGACCCGGGCCCGGAAACGGCTGGCGCTCGACCATGGACTCGGGCAGCCCCAGCTCGCGACCGACGACGCGGACCTCGTCCTTGAAGAGGAGCTTCACGGGCTCGACGAGCTCGAACTCGAGGTCCTCGGGCAGGCCGCCCACGTTGTGGTGCGCCTTCACGCCGTCGGACTCGAGGATGTCGGGGTAGATGGTGCCCTGCGCAAGGAACGCGACGTCGTCGGCGACCTTGCGGGCCTCCTCCTCGAACACGCGGATGAACTCGGCGCCGATGATCTTGCGCTTGGCCTCCGGCTCCGCCACGCCCTCGAGGAGCGAGAGGAAGCGGTCGGTCGCGTCGACGTAGACGAGGTTCGCGTCCATCTGGTTCCGGAAGACGTCGATGACCTGCTCGGACTCGCCTTTGCGCATGAGGCCGTGGTTCACGTGCACGCAGATGAGCTGACGCCCCACCGCACGGATGAGCAGCGCCGCGACGACGCTCGAGTCGACGCCGCCGGAGAGCGCCAGCAGCACCTTCTTGTCGCCGATCTGCTTACGGCACGCCTCGACCTGCTCGGCTATGAACGCCTGCGCGAGCTCGGGGGTGGTGATGCGAACCATGTCGTCCGGACGCTTGTTGGGATCCATTGCTGCTCCTGTCCACGATGGCGCCGCTTTCGTAAGCGGGCAGGCCGATACCTGCCTTTATAGTAGGCGAGCGCGACCCCTATGTGAATCGTGCGGACTCACCCCGTCGGCCGGCGCGGCCCGTTGTCCAAAAGGTCACAATGGACAAGACGATGGGAGTCCAGATGGCGAGCAGAAAACCCTCGGCCCGCGCGAAGCGCCAGGCCGCATTCAGGTCGGAGCTTTTCGGCGCCGACGATGCCTTCGGGCGCGAGGCGCGCCGGATGGACGAGCTCGACCGGCAGCGCGAGCGAGCGCGCGTCGAGCGGTCCTGCACCTCGAAGAGGCGCTACGCCACCTACGCGGACGCCCAGGACGCGCTTGCCGCCTGCGCCGAGCACGGCAGACGGGGCCTCTCCATCTACAAATGTCCCCACTGCAACGGCTGGCACCTCACCTCGCACCCCTGGACCGATCGCTGATAGCGCGCGACAAGATGCGCGACCGCGCGGGGCGAGCCGGGAGCGCACGCCCCGATCAGGCGCCGTGCACCATGGTGAGCGAGATCTTGCCGCAGTCGCGGTCGACCTTCTCCACCCAGACCTTCACGGTATCGCCCACCGACACCACGTCGCTGGGATGCTTGACGAAGCGCTTCGCCATCTTGGATATATGCACGAGCCCGTCCTGATGCACGCCCACGTCCACGAACGCGCCGAAATCGACCACGTTGCGCACCGTGCCCATGAGCTCCATACCCGGTTCGAGGTCGTCGATGGTGAGCGCCGCGCGGCTGAAGACGGGCTCGGGGGCGTCGTCGCGCGGGTCGCGCCCGGGCTTCTCCAGCTCCGCGACGATATCGATGAGCGTGAGAACGCCGCAGCCGAGCTCGCCGGCGAGCAAGCCGACTGACCCCAGGCGCTCGCGGATATCGGGCACGCCGCCGTGCGCGAGCTCGTCGGCTGAGACCCCGGCGCGGCGCAGCAGCTCGGTCGCGACCGCATAGCTCTCGGGATGCACCGCGGTCGCGTCGAGCGGGTTCGCTCCCCCGGCGATGCGCAGGAAGCCGGCGCACTGCTCGAACGCCTTGGGCCCCAGCTTCGCGACCTTCAGGAGCTCGCGGCGGTCGCGAAAGCGCCCATGCTCCTCGCGGTACGCCACGATGTTGCGCGCAACCTGGGGCGTGATGCCCGATACGTAGGCGAGCAGGCTCGCGCTCGCGGTGTTCGCGTCCACGCCCACGCGGTTCACCACGTCCTCCACCACGTTGCCCAGGGCGCGCGCAAGCTCGCCCTGGTCGAGGTCGTGCTGGTACTGGCCCACACCGATGGATTGGGGCGGGATCTTCACCAGCTCGGCGAGCGGGTCCTGCAGGCGCCTCCCCAGGCTCATCGCGCCGCGGGTGGTGACATCCAGGTCCGGGTGCTCCTCGCTTGCGAGCGCGCTCGCCGAATAGACGGAGGCACCGGCCTCGTTGACGATGGTGTAGCGAAGATCCGGCGCGAGCTTGGCGATGAAGTCGGAGACGACGGCCTCGGTCTCGCGGCTCGCCGTGCCGTTGCCGATCACGATGGTGTTGATGCGGTAGCGGTCCGCGAGGCGCTTGAGCTCGCGCTCGGTGCCGGCGATGTCGCGGCGCGGCGGCGTCGGGTAGACCACGCCGTGGTCCAGAAGCTTGCCCGTCTCATCCAGCACGGCGACCTTGCAGCCGGTGCGGTACCCCGGGTCGAGCGCGATCACGCGCGCGCCGCGTACGGGGCGCACCGAGAGCAGCCCTTCCAGGTTCTTGGCGAAGACCTTGATGGCATCGGTCTGCGCGCGCACGGTGAGCTTGGCGCGCAGCTCGCGTTCGAGCGAGGGGGCCATCAGGCGCTTGTACCCGTCGGCTACCGCCGCGTCGAGAACCGGCGCGAACGCGCCCTGCCGCCGGGGCCAGCGGCTTCCCAGGCGGGCGATGGCCGCGTCCGCATCAACCCGGACGCGCACGCGCAGCTTCCCCTCGCGCTCGCCGCGGTCAATCGCGAGCACGCGGTGGTTCGGGATCTTGCCGGCGGGCTCGCGATAGTCGTAATAGGGCTCATACGGGGTCTTCTCCCCCGCGTCGACCGCGAGTGACTCGACCTCACCCGTCGCCTGGGTGAACGCGCGCAGGCCCGCCACGTTCTCGGCGTCCTCGCAAAGCACCTCGGCGACGATGTCCGCCGCGCCTGCAAGCGCCCTCTCCGGAGTATCGAACCCCGCCTCGGCGGAGGCGTCCGTGACGAAGCGCGCCGCCTCCTCTTCCGCCGATCCACGGGTTTTGACCTGCATGATGATCATGTTCGCCAGCGGCTCGAGCCCCGCCTCGCGCGCCTTCTGCGCGCGCGTCTGGCGCTTCTTGCGATAGGGGCGGTAGAGGTCCTCCACGCGCTGCATGACGGTGGCGCCGCGAATCTCCTCCTCCAGATCCGGCGTGAGCTTGCCCGCCGCGCGGATGAGGACGATCACGTCCTCCTTGCGCTGCTCCAGGTTGCGCAGGTAGCCCAGGCGCTCCTCGAGCGCGCGCAGGGCGACGTCATCCATGCCGCCGGTGGGCTCCTTGCGGTAGCGCGCGATGAAGGGGATGGTGTTCCCCTCATCGATGAGGGCGACCGCGGCCTCCACGGCCGCGGGCTTGAGCGCGAGCTCCTCGGCGAGCGTTGCGATGATATCCATGGGATTTCCGTTCCGACGTGTTCAAGAGGGCTGCCGCTTGGGCGACAGATAGGATACCCGCGCCGTACGGGCGCCGCAAGCCGCCCCGGAAGGCGGCCGCGAAGCCACGCCGGGTCCACCCTTCTGCACTTTCTTTTACGTGCAGCCTCCTGCAAACTGCGTAAATCACCTTGCTGAAATGCGGAGCCTCCGCTGGTAGCGTCTTAGTTACGACAAGATGTTCGCTTGTTCGGCACATGGCCGCATAACACGGGAGGACGGAAACACGATGATGGAAGTTGACTCGAAAGGCGCAACAGAGGCGGGCCTAGATGAATGGCAGGCGGTCTGGAGCGGCTGCTACCCCTGCCTATGCGAGGGATTTTGGACGCTTCTTCGCAACGGAAAACCGATCGAGACCGACATCCCCTTCCAGGAAGGACCCGCGGGCACCCTCGGCGCCTACTGGAGCTGGCACTTCGAGGATTGGGAAGAGGTCTTCGAGGAGTATGAGGACGGGCTCGACTGCGATACCTGGTGCCGTGCCCACGCGGAGTGGCTCGCATCGATCGCGCCCGAGGACGAATGGCCGCAAATCTTCGCCGCGTTCCGAACCGAGGACTTTCGCCCCGGATCCTGCGGCGGCTGCATTTAGGAAGCAGGTGAACGCCATGACGAACCCCGATACCCCCGAATCTGCGATCATGCTCGATTTCGAGCAAGCGCGGCGACTCGTCCGCGCGCTGGACTTCTACTCGCGCGTCTGGATAGGCCAGTACCGTAACATCATGCTGGAGCTCTCGTTTCACCACCCCGCCGGCCGCACGATCGGCCGCGAGCCGGCGCCCGTCATCAAGGCGCTCCTCACGGCGATCCGCGCGCTCGCCATCCCCCGGCTCGCCGAGGAATCTTGGGGCACGAACCTCGGCATCTGGTCAGAGGATGCCAAACGCATAAGCGGCAACCGCGCGGCGAGCGCTTACGATCTGCAGCAGGTGGTCCGCCATGCGATTGCCTGGCACCTGCATCCGGAGGGCGGGCACACCGTAGATTTCGGCAAGCCGATTCTCCACGGTGATTGGCCGGCGCCGGTATGCGCCTGCCGCGGTGCCTCGGAGGCTGATTTCTCGCTCACCATCGAGCTCGTCCCCGAACAGCGTGCGTTGCTCGACGAGGCGCTCGGGGCCTATGCGGACTTCCTGCAGCTCGACTTTGCGCGCATGTTCACGCATTTCACCGACCACGTCCGTGCCCTCGAGCTCGCCGATACGCTGAGCAACATCCTCGATGACAGGCTCGATAACGAGATCCGTACGCGCTGCCGCCAGAGCGCCCGCGAAGCGCGGCCGCTATAGCTCGTAGGCAAAATTCAGCGATCGCAAGCGTTTTACCGCCGAAAGGTGCAGGCGAACCGCGTGCGAATCGCCTATTCCGGGCACGCCAGAACACCCACATCTGTGATACAACCGCATCGAGAATGGGCCTGAATGTGAGGTCACATGGATAACAAAACCTACGGGTACGCGCGGGTTAGCTCTCGGGACCAGAATCTCGCACGGCAGCTTGACGCCCTATCCGAATTCGGCGTTCCCAAGGAGGCGATATTCTCCGACAAGGCAAGCGGAAAGAATTTCGACCGCCCCGCATATCAGTCACTTATTTCAACGCTGCACGCAGGCGACGTCGTTGTGGTGAAGAGCATCGACCGCTTGGGCCGCAACTACGACGAGATCCTCGAGGAGTGGCGGTGCATTACCAAAAGGCTCGAATGCGCCATCGTCGTCTTGGACATGCCGCTTCTAGACACCCGGGCATCGCATCGCGACTTGACGGGCGCCTTTATAGCGGATGTGGTACTGCAACTGCTGAGCTATGTTGCCCAAGTGGAGCGCGACAACATCAAACAACGCCAGGCAGAGGGAATCGCTGCCGCGCAAGCACGCGGGGTGCGCTTCGGGAGGCCGCCGAAGAAGCGCCCCCGATGTTACCCGGAAACAAAGCGCTCGTTCCTATCTGGAAGCATAACCAAGCGCGAGGCCGCGGGACGGCTCCATGTCAGCGTGACAACGTTTGAGAAATGGATGCGTGAGGACCAGCTTGAATCGAAACTGGTTGCAAGCTAGAAAACGAGCAGGTATAAGGCATATTCCACCCATGTTTTCAGCATCAAAATAGGTAGACGTTTCTGAACGCAGACAAACGTGGGTAATTAGTCATGCCTCAACGCGAGAATGGGCACATAAACAACCTTTAGCTCAACTTATCAAACAATCCCAGAAACGTCTACTTTTTCTTAGACCCCTCCAGACAAACAAGCCGCTGTTAGCCATGCCATTAAGGCAGGTAACAGACGGTGTCTGCACAGATCAAATCGAGGGAACGCGTTGCAGCGCATGGCGAGGTCTTCACCAACGAACGCGAAGTCAACGCCATGTTGGACATGGTCAAACAGGAGACCGAGCGCATTGACTCCCGCTTCCTGGAACCCGCATGCGGTAACGGCAATTTCATCGCAGAGGTGCTCAGGAGGAAGCTCGATGTAGCCATATCGAGATACCGCAAAAACCCGGATGAGCTTTTGCGTTATACGTTCCTCGCGGTGTCAAGCATCTACGGGGTGGACATCCTAAAGGACAACGTTGAGGAGTGCCGCGCACGTCTTTTCGACATCGTCTCCGAGAAAATCACCAAAGCGCTCAAACGACAGCTTCCCGATGATTTTGCCGAAGCGATCCGTTATGTGCTCTCGAAAAACATCCTTTGCGGTGACGCCCTCACCCTCAAAGATTCCAACGGCTCCCCCATCACGTTTGCCGAATGGTCAATCGTCACCGGTAACTTCGTTAAGCGTCGTGACTTCCTGTTGAGCGAGTTGCTCGAGGGCAACGTTAGTAAGGGCGAGACGCTCCCCCTCTTCAGCGAGCAAAACGATGCAGTCCAATGGGAGTTTGACGAGGAGACACAGACCTATATCCCATCCGCCATTCACGAGTATCCTCCGTTGAGCTACTGGGAGGTGCAGCGCAATGGCTAGCCTTCTGGAGCGTACCTACAATCCGGACGTTCTCACCTGCTTGGCGAATCTCTCCAACGACGAGGTGTTCACCCCGCCAGAACTTGCCAACCGGATGCTTGACATGTTGCCCGAAGATCTTTGGAGCGACCCGTCGGTTAAAATTCTCGACCCTTTCTGCAAATCAGGCGTCTTCCTGCGCGAAGCGGCAAAACGCTTCCTCAAGGGGCTTGAGCAAACCATTCCAAATCTGCAGAAGCGCGTTGACCACATCATGCACGAACAGCTTTACGGAATAGCGATTACCGAACTGACCTCGCTCCTTTCGCGGCGAAGCCTCTATTGCTCGAAATACCCCAACAGCAAGTTCTCAGTATCCGCATTCGATTCCGCAGAGGGCAATATCCGCTATCGCAACATTCAGCACTCCTGGGCGAACAATAGGTGCGTGTACTGCGGCGCTTCACAAGAACAGTACGACCGCGATGACGGGCTCGAAACCCATGCTTACGAATTCATACACACCATGCGTCCCGAGAGGATTCTCAATATGAAGTTCGATGTGATCGTCGGCAACCCTCCGTACCAGCTAAGCGACGGCGGCGGCGAAGGCAGCAGCGCTGTCCCCCTCTATCACAAGTTTGTGAAGCAAGCGAAGAAGCTTAATCCGCGGTACCTATCGATGATTATTCCCGCACGTTGGTATTCGGGCGGAAAAGGCCTCGATTCTTTCCGAAGCGAAATGCTCCACGATGATCGCATCGCAGTACTTCATGATTATCCGGAAACTGACCTCTGTTTCCCTGGGGTCAACATTCGCGGCGGCGTTTGCTACTTCCTTTGGGATAGAGACCACCATGGTGATACACAAGTTTTCAATCACTCAAAAACCCGCGAAACCACTTTGTCAAAACGACCGTTACTTGAAGCAGGAAGCAGCACCTTTGTTAGATACAACGCCGCAATAAGCATCCTTCGTAAAGTGCAACAATTCAATGAGCCAACCTATGGCAGCAAGGTGTATTCAAGAAATCCGTTTGGAATATCCTCGAATTTCGCGAATTATCACAGAGAGCGCTCGGATGAAAACCAACTTGTTCTTTACAGAAGCCGTCGGGGATCGAACGCCGATAAGAAAGTGTACATAGATAGCACATTGGTCAGTAAGGGCCTGGATCTTATTGGACAGATAAAGGTCTTGGTATCCAAAGCAAGCCCGGGCGGTGACGAGTATCCTCATGCGGTTTTCTCTACCCCCTTTGTTGCAGAAACTGGCTCTGTCTGCACCGAAACTTATCTCATCGTTGATACCTGCAAAACACTTGGCGAAGCGGAAAACCTTATCGGATATATGAATACTCGATTTTTCAGATTTCTTGTTTCGCTTATCAAGACAACTCAAAATATTTCGAAAAGCTGCTTCGATTTCGTCCCTGTTCTCCCTCTTGACCGCCTTTGGACCGATAAGTCCCTCGCGATGCGGTACCGACTAACTCAGAATGAGATTGATTTCATGAAGCAGATGATTAGACCAGCGAGCGATAAGGATGAGTAGCGCCTTCTTCCCCCAACGCCCTGACATTCGTCCGATGGTCTACGCCTATCGGACTATCTATGCCGAACATGACGGGCTTCTCAAAGTTGGTTTCACGCAACACGATGTCGAACAGCGGGTCGCCCAGCAATTTCCTGTAAAGCAACCTGGTGAGGGCAAGCCGTATCGAATCATCTTCGCAGAATCAGCCATGCGAGAAGACGGCACATCTTTCACCGACCACGACGTTCACAAGCGCCTTCGCGCCAACGGGTTCGAAAACGTCAACGGGGAATGGTTCCGCTGCACCGCCGATGACGTTCGCAACGCATGGCTCGAGGTGCGCGACCGAAAGGATTACGGAAGCAAGCGCACCGAGACCTTCAGGATGCGTCCCGAGCAGCGTGCGGCCGTCGAGAAGACGGAGGCGTATTTCCGCCGTTGTGAACAACCTGGGGAACATGGAGCTCCTAAGTTTCTCTGGAATGCGAAGATGCGTTTCGGTAAGACGTTCGCCACTTACGAACTCGCCAGATCCATGGACATGAAGCGCGTACTTGTTCTCACCTTCAAACCCGCTGTCGAAGCTGCTTGGCAGGAGGACCTCGAGACGCATATCGACTTCGAGGGATGGCAGTTCGTCGCGCGCGACGTTCGCCGCTATGAGGACTGCAATCCGAAGCATCCCATCGTATGCTTCGGCTCTTTTCAGGATTACCTTGGCGAAAACAAAGAGACCGGCGGTATCAAGCCTCGGAATGAATGGGTCCACCTGGAGGATTGGGATCTCGTCGTCTTTGATGAATATCATTTCGGAGCCTGGCGAGACTCGGCGAAAAAGCTGTTTTCAAACCAGGACGACGACCAATTTGACGACGCCGATGATGCACTGAGAGCGAGCGCGGGAAACTCACTTGACGAGACCTGGCTACCCATCCAATCGCGTTTCTACCTCTATCTTTCAGGAACACCCTTCCGTGCACTCAACTCCGGGGAATTCATCGAAGACCAGATATTCAACTGGACCTACTCGGACGAGCAGGCGGCAAAGACACACTGGGTCGGTGCCGACAACCCCTACGAGACACTTCCGCGAATGGTCCTTATGACTTACCGCATCCCCGATGCCATCACACGCATCGCTAGACAGGGGGAGTTTGACGAGTTCGACCTTAATGTGTTCTTCGCTGCCGAAGGGCGAGGTGCAAACGCTCGTTTTAAATACGAGGAATACGTCCAGAAATGGCTTGATCTCATTCGTGGATCATCTGCCATCACCGCGGTCGACGACCTCAAGCTCGGTGCCGAAAAACCACCTATGCCGTTCTCCGACACACGCTTGCTCTCCACACTCACCCATACCCTGTGGTTCCTTCCCAGTGTCGCCGCTTGCGAGGCCATGGCGAACCTGCTGCAGAAAAAGCAAAACACGTTCTATCATGATTATCGCGTCATCATGGCAGCTGGCTCAAAAGCCGGTATGGGCGTGAAGGCCGTGCAACCGGTACGCAAAGCGATGGGCGACCCATTGAAAACCAAGACCATTACGCTTTCGTGCGGCAAACTCACTACCGGAGTGACGATCAAACCCTGGAGCGGAGTCCTCATGCTCCGCAACCTCAAAAGCCCCGAAACGTACTTCCAAACCGCCTTCCGCGTGCAGAGCCCTTGGACCACAAAAACGGAAAAGGGCGAGACCGAGATACTGAAGCGCGAGTGTTATGTTTTCGATTTCGCGCTCGATCGCGCCCTTGCCATGGTCTCCGACTACAGCTGCCGACTCTCAGTCTCGGACACCAGCCCCGAGCACAAGGTGGGAGAGTTCATCAAGTTCCTGCCCGTGCTGGCCTATGACGGCAGCGCCATGCGTGAGGTGGACGCGGCTGAGGTTCTCGACATCGCCATGGCGGGAACATCCGCGACCTTGCTCGCACGCCGCTGGGAGAGCGCGCTTCTGGTCAACGTGGACAACGATACGTTGCGCCGCTTGCTCGCCTCCCCGGAGGCGATGCGTGCGCTCATGAGCATCGAGGGCTTCCGAAGCCTCAACAACGATATCGAGACCATCATCAACAAGTCCGAAGCAGTGAAAAAGGCGAAGCGGGAGCGCGAGAAGCTCACCAAAAGGGAGAAAAAGGAGCTCTCCGCCGAAGAGAAGGAGTTCAAATCCAAACGAAAGGAGATTCAGGAGAAGCTCATCAAATTCGCAACGCGCATCCCCATATTCATGTACCTCACCGACTACCGCGAACAATGCCTAAAAGACGTGATCACGCAGCTGGAACCAAAACTCTTCAAGAAGGTCACCGGCTTGGAGGTTTCCGATTTCGAATTGCTGGTCTCGCTCGGCGTCTTCAACGGCCCCATCATGAACGACGCGGTCTACAAATTCCGTCGCTATGAGGACGCAAGCCTAGCCTACACCGGCATCAAGCGGCATGAGTTCGATGAGCATGTAGGCCTATTCGATACCGCACTTACCAGTGAGGACTATGAGCTGATGAAGCTTCACGACTCGCTGCTAACATCTGACGGGCATTCAAAAAGCTCTGCAGCCCAAATCGTGATCACAAGTACGATGACCGATGCGAAGCATCCTCCCGAGCCGGGCGCTTCCATAAAACGTCGCACCGAAACGATCTCACTTTCGACGGAGGATATGGCGGCGGTGTTCTCAAACGAAAGCGCCCTTGGCCAGACGTCTGCGATTTCGAAACCGAAAGCTCCTGTCCTGCGCAAACCCACCAAAACGGAGCTGGAAAACCTGAAGGTTGGCGATACCGTCCGTCACAAGGCATTCGGTATCGGCGAGATCACCGAGATGACGCATGGCAAAATCACTGTAGCACTTGGAGGAATGGCAAGGGTCTTTGCCTTTCCTGACGCATTTGAACAAGGCTTTCTTGGTGTTTAGCAACGCAAACGACATGCCCGGCACAAAGCGCACGCCATCCCACGAGGAAACGGCGGACACCAGGCGGTTGGCTCTGATTGCCTCGTCGGTCGCCTACACCGCAGCCCTCCTGCGTACCGCGCTCACACGATAGGCAAGAAGCGTGAGGCAGATCGCCACGATCTCCATGGCACCGAGCATGAGCACGATCGCGGCATAGCCGCCGCTCAGATCGTAGAGCGCACCGACGATGGTGGTGAAGGCCGCGTTGGAGAGCGACACCGCCAGCACCACCTTGGGGTAGACACCGCTGTAGAGCTCGGGCCCGAATACATCGCGCGTGAGCATCGCAGCACCCACCGTGGAAAGCGAGTAACAGAGCCCGAAGAGCCCCGCCGCAACGATGAGCACCATGGGTTGGGGAACAAACACCATGAGGGCTGCCCCAAGAGCAACCAGAATCGCGATCAGCGAGATCGAAACCTTGGGTCCCAGATGGTCGACGAGCACGCCGATCAAGACCTTACCCGCGCTGTTCGCCACCATCCCCGTGCTGACCATGAGCGTGCCCGTGGCAGCCAGGCCATAGGACGCGGCGATGCCAGGGAAATGCTGCGGCAGCGCGGTCGCAGCCGCCGCGCAGACGCCATAGACCATGAGCATGATAACGAGGGCGATCGGTGCCTTCGCAATGGCAGGCGCACCGTCCTTCGCTCCCGCAGCGGCCTTGGGACGTGGGACGCCGCCATAAGGCGTCATGCCTCGGTCCTCCGGGTGCAGCGAGATCGGTGCGAGCATCGCGGGCAGGTTGAATGCCACCGTCAGGGCCGCGACCACCAGATAGCTGGCGCGCCAACCGATCGTTGCGATAAGCGTCGAGAACACCGGTGCGAGCAGAGCGCCTGCGATGCCGGAGAAACCCATGCAGATGCTTGTCATAAGGCCGTTGTTCTTGCTGAACCAGAAATTGACCATAAGGGTGATGAGCACCATGCCGATGATGCCGGATGCCGCACCGCGCACGGTGTTCAGGGCGAGCACCAGATAGACGTTGGGGCTCATCCCTATCAACGCCGCGGGAACCGCCTCGAGCAGCGTGCCCAGGATGGCGACCTTCTTGAAACCGAAGCGCTCGACCAGTTGCGCCGCCGCCATGCCTGAAAACGCCTGGGCCAGGCTGTACATGGTGAGCGTCGCGGCAACCAGGCCCTGCCCGGCGCCGAACTCCCCCGCCATGGGTCCGAAAAACAGGCCGGCAACGTTCACGCCCAGGCCGAGGGCGGTACCGCTCATGCCGCATCCGGCAAGGACGACCAGCCAATACAATGCGTTGTTTCCCGATCCCACCGTGCTCCCCCATCTTCTCGCTGTGAATATTCACTATTTAAATCGATTATATGTAAAACTTCGCAGAGAGCGTTCCGGTAGACAATTTTCACAATTGATTTTGCTGATTTGTAATATATTTTGTACAACAAGACTTGCTCTGTGAATCTCGCACCACGGGCATCGACGAGGAGCGGTGATGAACCCTATCGAGAACATGGCGGCGCATGAGGGCGCCTACTCTGATGCGGAAGCGCGCGTCTACCATACGGTAAGCCAGAACCCGGCCATGGTACGCGACTACTGCATCACCAAGGTGGCACGGGTGGCCGGCGTTTCCACCTCGGCGGTCATGCGCTTCTGCCAACGCATGGGCTACCGTGGCTACAAGGATTTCCGTTTCGACGTGATGCGCTACCTCTCCACACGGGAGGATGACCCCGGCCAGAATCGCGACCGGTCGAGCCTGATCGCCGGCGCTTACGCGGACGCATGCGTGTCCCTGCAAACGATGGATCGCGAAGCGCTCTCCACCCTGGCCCAAGCCATGCTTCGGGCAGACATGGTTTTCTGCCTCGGGGTCTACCGCTCCTATCTGCCCGCGGAAATGTTGCGCATGTCGCTTGTCGACCTGGGAATCCGCACGTTCTCTACGAACGACCGCGTGGAGTTCACCCGCATCTCGTACACCGCGACCGCGCGCTCGGCCATCATCATCTTCTCCGAGAGCGGGGATGACTTCGGCTATCGGCCGGCGCTGGAGGGCGCGCATTCCCTGGGGGCGGCCTCGTTCCTGGTCACCTGCAATGCGAGCCCCGCCATCGGAGACCGATGCGATCACGTGATCTTGCTTCCGCGGCCGGTCGTCCCCGGCATCGCCCATCTTGATGCGCATGCGGTGGCGCTCGCCTTCGTCTCCATGCTCTCCGAGGCAATCAACCGGCAGCAAAGCGACGAGGGGGCGATGGCATGAACGGAAGCAACGTCTTCGCGGGATCGGTCGGCACCGCAAACGCAAGGGGCAAGGCGAGTGTGAACGGCGCGGGCGAGGGCGTCTACGCGTTTCGTCTCGCGGGGAACTCGCTTGAACCCCTGGGTGTCGCCCGCGCCGAGAACGCCGGTATTATAGGCGCCTCGCCTGACGGTCGTTTCATCTACGCCGCCAACGAGACGCGTGACTTCGCGGACGGACTCGCCGGCTCCGGCGGCGGTGTGACCGCCTTTCGGGTGCTCGAAGACGGCAAGCTTGAGAGAATCAACGACTCCATCTCCTACGGC
This sequence comes from uncultured Collinsella sp., assembly GCA_949294785.1. Classification (GTDB taxonomy): domain Bacteria; phylum Actinomycetota; class Coriobacteriia; order Coriobacteriales; family Coriobacteriaceae; genus Coprousia. Next base: position 3,806 of record CASFIQ010000026.1, on the reverse strand, counting down.
TCGCGCCCATCAAACGTTGCCGTGAGTGCGGATGGACGGTTCCTGTTGGTCAGCAACCACGGATCGCATTCCGCAGTGGTCTGTCGGTATACGCCCGACGCTGCGGGCGGTTGGAAGCTCGAGCGCGGGTTCGACGATTCCTCGATCGCCTGCTTCGCCCTGCGCGAGGACGGCGGCATCGGCAAGCTGATCGACCTCAAGGTCTTCGATGGAAGCGGCTACTGGGACCAGGGTGCCGGGCAGTCCACCAGCCATCTGCACTGCGTGCGCATCACCTCGACCGGACTGGTGCTTGCCTGCAACCGCGGCGCCGACACAATCGAAGTCATGAGGTTGGGACCCGACGGGCACCTCACCCTACTCAACCGGCACCGTGCACAGCGGGGCTACGCACCGCGGCACCTGGCGGTGGATGAGACGCACAGCATGATCTATGTCTGCAACGAGAACTACCCGGCGGTCTCAGCCTACCGGCTCAACGACGCCTCCGGCGAGCTCACCGAGCTCCAAACGATCGCGACGCTGCCAGATGACCATATGGCAACGCACCCGCTCCCCCATTTCGAGCGCGCGCATCACGAGCCGGACGAGCGCAACACCACGAGCTTCGCCGACCCTGAGACCGCTGGCCCCGCGGACGTCCACCTCTCGCACGATGGGCGCTTCCTCTACGTCACCAACCGCTTTCTGCGTCCTGGAGCCTCGAACTCGGGCTCGATCGCTAGTTTTAGAATCGACGATAGCGGCACTCTGCAGCAGACCGGCGTCTGGGAGCTTCCCGGTCAGGATCCGCGCGGTTTTCTGACGTCACCGGTCGACCAACGCCTGGTGGTAGGCTTGCTGGATCGAAACATTGCCCTCATACTTGAAGCAGATTCCAGAACGGGTGCTGTTGTGCGCGAACTCTCGCGCGTCGACACACCCTCACCCGCATCATTCGTCTGGATGTGACGGGACGCCGGCATATCGGCGTTCCCGACCGCAACGGTGAGAAAGAAACGATCATGGCCGACGAGCAGAATGCACATAACGATGGCGCGCAGACCTTCGAACTCGCCGACGACTCCCTTATCGAGGTGACCGGCGGCGTGGAGATTCCCCAGAACCTGCCGACGGCGGCGCGCAAGCGCGCGAAATGCCTTTCCTGCGGCACGTACTTCTATTTCGGAAGCGCCCACGACACCCTGGCGAGCACGCGCTGCCCCTCTTGCGGCAGCACGAGCTTTCACGTCTTCGCTTAGCGGCAGAAAGTCGAATCGCCGGCGGGCGAACCGCCGACGAAACAAGCAGGGCCCCGCATCCCGAAGGTCCGAGAACCCGGACCGGGATGCGGGGCCGCTCTTGTTCTGCGAGCTTGAGACGCGGTGTTACAGGGCGTGGAACCCGCTTCCAGCCCTCAGGTTCGCGATCTTCTCGGCAAGATCATCCTCGGTCGACGCGGGCGCGGGGTCGGGCCAGGGGTCGCCGGTCGCGATGACACCGCCGCCGGCAACGCCCTCAATCGCCTCGTCGGCGAGCTCCTCGAAATCCTTGCTCTCCTGCGGCTCGGTACGATCGACATCAGCCATGGGGCACCTCCTATGGTGGGCTGGTTGCACAGCTTTCTTACCATGCTAGCGCACCGAACCGCACCGGAGCGCTACCGTTCGGCGTTTCGCAACGACCATTCGGTGCCCCGCGACGACCATTCGGTACTTTGACGGATCTTTTCCGCTACCGTTCGGCAAGATCAGCCCTTTTAGCATCCGAAACCCGGTATCATCTGCCATGAGACGGCTGTCCGCCGGCACGAGGACGCATGAGGTGGGCCGGCGGCGGCCGTGGCACGGCGTCTCAGCGCGCCTTGACAGAAGGAGGCCCCATGGCAGACGAGAAGATGCTGCACGAGGAGGCCGTCGAGCCCATCGAGCTTTCCGACGGCGAACTCGACGAAGCGGCGGGCGGCGCGATGATCAAGCCCTCGAACCGCATGCGGGCGGTCTGCCACGCGTGCGGCTACACCTTCTATCCCCTCGTCCCCATCGGTCAAAAGCCGCGCGGATATTCCTGCCCCCAGTGCCGGAGCACCAACGTGGGCGTCACCGGATTCTAGCAGGCGACGGAATCATTCAAGGGCGGAAGCACGCGGTTGCCGCGAGCTCCTCGCCGCTGAAGATGCGCGCAACGGCGGATCGGTACTCCTCCGTCTTGCGCGCCTTACGTACCCGCCGGTGCACCGCAAGTGGGTCGGCGAAGGCGCACTTTGCGTAGAACCACCACTCTTTCATGCGGAAAACCGCGTTGCCGCCTATCTCGGCGGCATACGCCTCGAACAGCTCATCGTGGAAACGCCTCAGCTCCTCGCGCGATGCACCCTCTCCCCCGCGAATCATACGCGCGAGAGCGGGATTCGCGAGCATGCCCCTGCCCAGCATCACGTGACGGGTCCGGGGATACGTCGCAAGCAGGTCCTCGTAATCCTCGACCGTGAAGATGTCCCCGTTGTACGCCACGGAAAACGGCGCGGCCTCAAGAGTCCTGCCGTACGCTTCCCGCCTTGGCGCGCCCTGGTAGCGGTCCTTCTGCACGCGCGGGTGAACGATAAGCCCGGCAAGCGGGTGGTGGAGGTACATCGCGAGAATCGCCTCGTACTCTGTATCGTCCGAGATACCGATCCGCGTCTTCACCGAGACCGGAATGGGAGATGCGGCGCAGATTCTCTCCAGGAACGCGTCGAGCTCCGCAAGGTTGCGAAGAAACCCCGAGCCCTTGCCTTTGGCGACGACGGTCCCCGAAGGGCAGCCTAGGTTGAGGTTAACCTCCGTGTAGCCCATCTCCGCCAGAAGCCGGGCGGCCCACACAAACGCTTCGGCATCCTTGGTAAGCAGCTGCGGCACCACGTTGAGGCCGCGATTGCCCTCGGGCTCGATCTCGGCGGCCGCCTTCTTGCCAAAGCCGCTCCCCACGTGCGGCGGGGCGAGAAACGGCGTGTAGTAGCGATCGAGCGCCCCGAAGCATTCCGCATGCACCCGCCGGAACACGTGGCCTGTAAGCCCCTCCATAGGGGCAAGCGACAATATCATCGTCTTATCCGTCTTCTGTTCATCTCTTCGTTCGAGTATCAAGCTGACTCTTATCAGCGGTTTTGCGGACGCGTCATATCCATAGCGCGATAGAGATCCTCAAAGCCAAGCCCCTTGCGGTCCCGACAGCGATACCACGTCGCATAGGTGTTCCAGTCAGGGGCAAGGACATGGTTGCAAAGCAGTATCCACAGAGGAATGAACGGGACGAACAACACTCCAGCGAATCCGAGCCATACCGTAACCTTGAGGCTTGCGTCCATGGGAAACGGAAACGCTAGGATAACGACTAGGACCAGCACCGCGAACACCGCATAAGCGGCCATTCCACGAATCTGCAGCCTCTTTGCCTTTTCATAACCAGAGGCAATGCGCTCGAGCAGCTGCTTGTGACCCCGGCTGAAAGTCCGAAGCGCGTAAGCCAGCATCTCGTTCCGCTCCGCAACCGAGGCGGCAACTCCCGCAGCCGTCGCCATCTCTGAAAAGCCGTCGGGTGCACGCAGCGGGGCATCCGCTGCCCGTTCGTAGAAATCATTGTCCATACGCACTTCCTTCAACTATGAGATGGCTACGTTCGTTGGCGGCAGACATATTGGATAAGTTTAGCATCCGTCCAAAACGCTATAGGGTGATTTGCGTGCGGAAACGACAGTGCAGACCGCGCAGGCCATACCGGACACGGCGGGGCGGTTGCATCCTATCGGAATCCTGAAAACGGGCGGATGAAAAGCCAGTGCGAGAGCG
>CASFIQ010000025.1 GCA_949294785.1 uncultured Collinsella sp. | reverse complement strand
GATATGGCGGCCTTGCCCGACAGGCGGATGGCGGCAGCCGTTGAGGAGCCCGGTGCGCGCGTCCGCGCCAACGGGGACGGCGTGCCCGCGACCTTCGGGGATTCCGCACGGGTCGTCTTCGGCGCACCGTCGCTCGCGCTCCTCTTCTGGGTGGGCGCGCTCGCCTACGCGGGCTACGGCGCCTTCGATCCGCTCGAGTCGCTCTTCTACCGCGACGTGCTCAGGGTCGACATCGCCTGGATGGGATGGCTCTCCAGCGCGGCGGGCGTGGGCAGCGTCGTGGGCGGCGCCCTGGCCGCGCGCGTGCCGCGCGACCACGTGAACGTGCGGGCGCTGCTTGTCCTCATCGCGCTCGAGGGCGCGGCGTGCCTGGTCTACGTGGGCACGCCTTACGTGGCGGTCGCCCTTTCGGGCCAGCTGCTGCTGGGAACCTGCTTCGGGATGGTCACGCCGCTGCAGAACACGCTCGTGCAGGTGCATGCGCCGCGCGGCGTGCTCGGCCGCGTCATGTCGATCATGACGGCCGGGTTCAACGGCGCGGGGGCGGTCCCGCTCTTCGCGGCGCCCGTCCTCGCCGACATCTTCGGCGTGCAGGGCGTACTCATCGGGGCGAGCTGCGTGGTGCTGGCGGTTCCCGTCGTCGTGCTCGCCTTCCGCCACCGGCAGATCGCCTCGCTCGTCGCACGCGAGCAGGAGGGCGCCTCTCGGGTTCGTTAGCCGATCGCCGTGCGCCCCCTGTCAATCGCTTGTCGCTTCTAGCTTAGAAAACACGTTTGTCCGGACGGCATGACATGATGGAATTGGGTATAATTTCGTTGTACGAAATATGGTGACAGAACGTTGCTGGAAGTTTTTGTCGATGTACATGCGTTCAAACATGGAGTTGCCGAGGAGGATATTCGTTACGCTTGGAGCCATTTCGTCTGCATGCAGTTTCGGGGCGCGCCGAGAGAGGGCGAGGTGCTCGCGATCGGTCCCGATAGGAAGGGCCGGCTTATGCAAATCGTTGGGGTTGAACGCTCATTCGGCATCCTGATCTTTCACGCGATGATTCCTCCCACCGATAAAGCGTATGAAGAACTGGGAATAAGCAGGGGGTAGCAGTATGGCAGAGCAAACGATTCGCGAGCTTTTCGGTGTGACTGACGAGCAACTTGATTCCTGGGAAAAGGACGCCTCGAGCGGCGTATTCCATGGCGAGCCGCGTGGCGGCGTGGTCGCGGGCCGTCCTCTGATGTTCGGTGAGCAGATGAGGCAGGTGGGGTTTAAAGAGCCCGTTGGGAAGATCGAGGCGATTGATCGGCGTGCCGGGGAGCTCGGCATGAAGCGATCTGACTACCTCAGATATCTGGTAGATCGAGATCTTGCGTCGGCAGGAATCGCATAGGTTTGCCCGCAGCCTTTGTCGCAGCGGCTTGTGAAGGGGGCGGTGCTTAGGCGCCGCCCTCTGCACTTGAGGTGTCACCTCGACATGACGGCGACCTTCGATATGTCGCCAGCCGGATATGGGCGTGCGCGGACGATGGAAGTGCGATATGTAGTGTGGGTAACAATGAGTAAACGTTTGCGCAAACCACTTACTCAAGCTTGAGTAACCGTTTACCCATTTACCCAACCTGTTATCTCGATTCTTGCTCCCCGTACGTCGTATTGTTGCAGTGCGTAAACGGTTACCCACTCTGAATCCAGTGAAAACACCGCATCAAATCGGCGTTGCCAACGGAGTTTCGGCAGAGCTGGGGACTGCGACAAAAGGAGGGAACATGGGCAAGTACGACGAGCTCGCCGGCGCCATCGTGGAGAAGGTGGGAGGGAAGGACAACGTCCTCTCACTCACCCATTGCGCGACGCGCCTGCGCTTTCGCCTGAAGGATTCCGCGAAGTCGGATAAGGCGGCGCTCGAGAAGACCAAGGGCGTCGTGGCGGTGGTCGAACAGGGCGGCCAGACCCAGGTGGTCATCGGCAACACCGTTGGTGACGTCTACGATGCGATCGGTGCGCTCGGTATCTCGCTCGGCGGCGAGGTGGATGAGGTCAACAAGGAGGACCTCAAGATGCACGGCAAGCTGATCGACCGTGTGGTCGACCTGGTGACGAGCATCTTCACGCCGGTCCTGCCGGGCCTCATCGGCGGCGGTATGGTCAAGGCGCTTCTCATGGTGGCGACGCAGTTCTTCGGGCTCTCCTCCACGAGCGGCGAGTACATCATGCTCAACACCATCGGCGACGCGGTCTACTCGTCGCTGCCGATCGCGCTGGCGTTCACCGCGGCTCGCCGTTTCAAGGCGAACACCGTCATCTCGATCATGCTCGCCATCGCCATGTGCTCCTCCGCGGTGGTCGGCGCCGATCCGCAGCTCACGTTCTTCGGGTTCCCGGTGGTCGGCCCGGCGCAGGGCTACGGTTCGACGGTCATCCCCATCATCGTGACCATCTACTTCCAGAGCCTCGTTGAGAAGCTCCTCAACAAGATTCTGCATCCCTACGTCAAGAACATTCTGAATCCGCTCTTCACCCTCATCGTGGTGGGACCGTGCATGTTCATGATCATCGGCCCCGTGATGTCGATGCTGCAAAACGCCCTCACCGGCGCCTACGGATGGATCTACAGCCTGTCGCCCATCGTGTGCGGCGCCGTGCTGGGCGGTATCTGGCAGGTGCTCGTGGTGGTCGGCCTGCATTGGGGCATCGTGCCCATCGGCCAGATGAACCTGTCCATGTACGGCCGCAACACCATCAACGCCGTGACCGGCCCCTCCAACTGGACCCAGGCGGGCGCCGCCCTAGGCGTGGCGCTACGCTCCAAGAACCCCGATGTCAAGGAGACCGCGTTCTCCGCGTTCGTGACCGGCTTCTTCTCCATCACCGAGCCCGCCATCTACGGCGTGAACCTCAAGTACAAGAAGCCCTTCTACATCGCCGTGGGCGTTGCCACCGTCGCGGGTGCCATCGCCGGCGCCTCGAACGCCGCCGCCACTGCGGGCGGTCCGGTGGGTATCCTCTCGTTCCCGCTGTTCATGGGCGAGGGCTTCATGGGATTCGTGATCGCCATGCTGGTCGCGCTTCTGGGGACCGCCGTGCTCACCTACCTCTTCGGTTACGACCCCAAGTTCGACGAGGAGTAGCCCTTCTGATCGCCGCCCGCGTGGGTCCTCGCGCGGGCGGCGCCCCTTAAGCAGCGCGCGTTTCTGCTTTCGCGCCGTTGCACCAGGCGTATCGATACCCGGACCAAAGGAGGAAGAACCATGCTGCTGTGTCCCAGCATGATGTGCGCAGACCTGACGAACTTGGGCGCGGAGGTGCGCGAGCTCGACGCAGCGGGCGCCGACGTGTTCCACTGCGACGTCATGGACGGCTCGTTCGTACCCAACTTCGCCATGGGGCTTGAGGATGTGAGGGCGGTCCGCGCCTCGACCGAGAGGCCCGTCGACGTGCACCTCATGGTCGAGCGCCCCTCGGCCTGCGTCGACCTGTTCATCGACGCCGGCGCCGACATCGTCTACATCCACCCCGAGGCGGAGCGCCACGTCGTGAAGACGCTCGCCCGCATCCGCGAGCGCGGCGCCAGGGCGGGCATCGCCATCAATCCGGACACGTCCATTTCGACGGTGGAGGAGATGCTCAACGTCTGCGACTGCGTCATGGCGATGACCGTGAGCCCCGGCTTCGCCGGCCAGAGGTTCATCGAGTTCACCGCGGACAAGGTGCGCCGCCTCGCCGAGCTCAAGGGCCGCTACGGTTTCACGCTCACGGTCGACGGCGCGTGCAGCCCGGCGCGCATCGAGCAGCTGTCGGCGCTGGGGGCGGACGGCTTCGTGCTGGGAACGAGCGCGCTGTTCGGCAAGGGGATCCCCTATGCCACCTGCCTCGACAACCTCCGCAAGGGAAAGGATTACTAGCATGGCTGATCGCGTGCGCCTTATCTCCGCATCCAAGTCCGACTTCGAGGGCTGGGACGCCATGACCCTGAAGGAGTCCATCCGCATGAGCGAGGGACGCGTGGTCATGGGGCAGCACCTGCTCTTCGCGAGCGCGGGCCTGGTGCGCGGCGTGACCAACTCGGAGCTCCTGTTCGCCTTCGGCGCGGACATGGTGATGCTCAACACCTTCAACTTCAACGACGAGGCGGATAACCCCGGCCTTCAGGGCCTCACGTTCGCCGAGCTCAAAGCTCGCTGCTGCCGGCCCATCGGCGTGTACCTGGGTTGCCCGGGCAAGAACAAGCCTACCCAGAAGAAGCTCTACGATCCCGAGGGCATGCTCGCCACGCCGGAGCACATCGCCCGCGCCGTGGAGATGGGGGCCGACTTCATCGTGCTGGGCGGCAACCCCGGTTCGGGCACGAGCATCGAGGACGTCATCAAGACCACCAAGATGGTCAAGGACGTCTACGGCGACCGCGTGCTGCTGTTCGCCGGCAAGTGGGAGGACGGCGTGAACGAGAAGGTGCTGGGCGACCCGCTGGCCGACTATGACGCCAAGGAGGTCATCCGCCGCCTCATCGACGCCGGGGCGGATGTCATCGACCTGCCGGCTCCGGGTTCGCGCAACGGCATCTCGACCCATATGATCCAGGAGCTCGTGCAGTACGTGCACGCCTACAAGCCCGGTACGCTCGCGATGACGTTCCTGAACAGCTCCGTGGAGGGCGCCGACCCCGACACCGTGCGGCTTATCGCCCTCAAGATGAAGGAGACGGGCGCCGACATCCACGCGATCGGCGACGGGGGTTTCGCGGGCTGCACCAGTCCGGAGAACGTCCAGCAGCTGTCGTTCTCGCTGAAGGGCAAGCCCTACACGTATTTCAGGATGGCGAGCGTGAACCGCTAGGCGCAGGTTACGCGCCGCCCGTCGCACGGAAGCGGTGGAGTTCGGAAAGCGTTATTTCGGGCTGTCGACGCCCCGGATGGATAGGAGAGCAATTATGAGAATCGCAATCGGAAACGACCACGTGGCCGTGGAACTCAAGAACATCATCACCGATCACCTGAAGGGGCTCGGTCACGAGGTCGTGAACTACGGCACGGACTCGACCGAGCGCTTCGACTACCCCGTCCCGGGCTACCGGGTGGGCCGCGCCGTGGCCTCGGGCGAGGCCGACCTGGGCGTCCTCATCTGCGGCACGGGCGTGGGGATATCGCTCGCGGCCAACAAGGTCCGCGGCGTGCGGGCCGCGGTGTGCTCCGAGCCCTACTCGGCGAGGCTCTCCCGCGAGCACAACGACACCAACGTCCTGGCGTTCGGCGCGCGCGTGGTGGGCCCCGAGCTCGCCAAGATGATCGTGGACGCGTGGCTCGGCGCCGGGTTCGAGGGTGGCAGGCACGCGCGCCGCGTGGCGATGCTCGCCGAGATCGAGGAGACCCAGCGCCTCGCGGCGGCGGAGGAGTCGCCCGGAGGCAGTGCCTTCTGGTATCGATAGCGAGCAGCCGGGGGGCCTTGCGCGCGCAAGGCCCCCCGGCTGCTGTCGCGTTGCCTCTTCTCTATTTCGAGGATGATTCCCGTACCACGAGCTCGGTGGGGACGATGGTGACCGCGGGGGGCGTCTTGCCGGCGAGCATCTGGAGCAGCACCTCGCAGCCGCGCTCGGCAAGCTGGTCCGTATGTCGCTGGATGGTGGAGAGCTGCGGCGTGGTGAGACGCGTGTAGATCGAGTCGTCGTAGCCCACGATGCGCACCTGCCCGGGCACGTCCACCCCGGCTGCCCGGAGCGCCTTCAGGGCCCCCACGGCGGTGTGGTCGCTCGAGGCGAAGATGCCGTCGAAGTCGAGACCCTGCGCGATGCGCCGCGCGACGAGCTCCTCCGCCTCCTCCATGCTGGGGCGCGTCCCCGTCACGAACAGGGTGTCCACCGGCCTCACTGCCATGCCGTGGCTGGCGAGCGCCTCGCGGTACCCGGTGGCGCGGTCCTGACGTGCGTAGTCGGCGGTATAGCTCGAAATGTAGAGGATGCGCCGGCAGCCCTGGCCGATCAGGTGCTCGACGGCGAGGCGGGAGGCTCGCACGTCGTCCGAGGAGACGCGGGGGATGCGTCGGCCGCTTGCGGGGTAGCGGTCGATGCAGACGATGGGGATGGCATCGGGTAGCAGGTTTTCCGGCAGCTCGTTGAGACCGCTGATGCAGAGCACCCCGTCGACGAGCTTGCTGGTGAGCGTGGTGAAGTAAGCGCGTTCGCGTTCCGCGCTGTTTCCCGTGTTGCATACGAAGACCGAGTAGCCGCTTGCGGCGAGCGTCCGCTCGACGTGCAGGGCTATCGCGGAGAAGAAGTCGTTCGAGATATCGGGCACGATCATGCCGATGTTGTACGAGCGCTGGCTGCGCAGACTCTTTGCGGCCATGTTGGCGACATATCCGCTCTCGGCGATTGCGCGCTCGACACGCTCGCGGGTCGCTTCCGAGAACCGGCCGTTGTCGTTGATGACGCGCGATACGGTGGCGGTCGAGACCCCCGCCATGCGGGCGACATCGCGGATGGAGACGGGCTTGCCTTGCGTCATGGGCCACCTCACCAAGGTGCTTAGCGGAATCTGTCTTCGCCGGAGCTTCCGCATGATAAGAGAAAACGTTTGCGCATCCAGTCTAGCAAAGATGACCTCGTCCGTGACGCATGCGGGGAGATTCCCAAGGGGTCGGGGACCGGGGGAGCGGGGAGCGGCGCAGGAGGGTCGCCGGGCCGCCTCAGCCGCGCTTGGCCGCGAGGATCGCGTCGATCAGGGTGGCGACACCGCGTTCGTTGTTCGAGGGGATCTGGTAGTCGGCGTGCTCCTCCATACCGGGGGTGGCGTTCGCCACGATGAAGGAATGGCCCGCCGCGTCGAGCATCTCGGTGTCGTTCATGGTGTCGCCCACCGCGGCGGCGTCCGCAAGATCGATGCCCAGGAGCTCGCACAGATGTCGCACGCCCTCGCCCTTGTTCACGCCGGGGTTCATGAAGTCAATCCACTCCACGCCGGCGCAGGCCACGCACAGGCGGTCGGAGAACGCGGGGGCGAACGTCGCCCCATATGCCTCGTGGCTGTTGTTGCCCGGCAGGTAGATGGTGTACTTGTTGGCCTCAACGTCGACATCCTCGAGCGCGTCCACGTAGATGATCTTCTTGTAGTAGACGGAGAGCGCCTCGTGGTGCGCGCGGCCGAAGGCGGGCACGTAGGCGCGGTCGAAGGCGCACAGCACCGGCACGCCGGAGCCCTCCTCGAGCGTCGCGCGGGTGAGCTCGTGGTAGAGCGCGGGCGCGATGAGGCTCTTGTAGACGAGCTCGCCGTGATAGGTGATGGCGGCGCCGTTGTCGCCTAGAAACGCCATGTCGTCGGCGTGCTCGGGGAACATCATCTGGAGCGTGGGGCCGGGTCGTCCGCTTGCGGGGCAGAACACCACACCGGCCGCGGCGAGCGCGGCGATGCGCTCGGGCATGCCCTCGGGCTGGCTCTTGTCGTCGGCGAGCAGCGTTCGGTCCATGTCGCACGCGATAAGGCGGATCTTCGCCAGGTCGCGGTCCTGCGTGTAATCGAGCATGAGTCCCCTTACGTTCGGCTACCGGTGTTCACGGCGGTTCCGCCCAAGGGCTTTCGGCGCCCCTGGAGTCGTCTTCTCAGGCATTGTAACAAGGGGGAGCCGTCGAGCTCCTCGCACATGGAGAACCTTTTTCAAATCGTTGGATTCTCCGGATATGCGCTGTCGTGGCATCTTGCGATCGCATGGCGATGCGCGGTGCGGCACCCGGGGCAGGAAGGCCCTGTCAGCGCGCGTAGAACTCGCGTGCCGTTTTAGGGAACATGTTCTCGATCTCGGAAGACAGAAGCGTCGCGTACATGAGGTCGAAAATGAAGCCAAGCGAGATGGGGAAGGCAAGCAGGGAGAGCCGGTCAACCGATGCGGTTCGGAAGGTTCTGATGCAGCAGTCGGCCATGCTTCCGAGCGAACTCGACCGGTCCGGTGTGATTGCAACGACGGTTGACCCATTCGCCTTGAGCACCTGAGCGGTTTCAAGCGTCGCGCGGTTCTCACCGGTATGGGAGGTGAGGACCGAGACGAAACCGTCCGGTGCGCCGCCGCGCATGAGCGCCTGGATGTTTGGTGCGGTTAGCGCTTGGGCGCGCACGCCCAGCGTCTGAAACTTGAATGCCGCCGCCTCGCATGGTCCCAGGTTGATTCCCGTTCCGTACAGGTCCACGGCACCGCGTTGCGCAACAAGCCGGCACACTTCGGTCACCTGATCGGTATCGATGCGGCGGGTGAGCTCCAAGACGATACGGTTGTAGAAACGCGCGGTGGTCTCGGTGAGGCCGTGCTCATCAGATCCGAGCTCTGCCGGCTCGATCAGCGGCTTGGAAAGGCTGGCATATATGTTGCCGTTGCTCGCCTTCCATTCGGCGACGAACTCCACTTTGAATTTACCGAAGCTCTCCATGCCGATCTTCTGGCAGAGGCGGGTCACCGTTGCGGCGCTTACATGGGCCATGTCGGCAAGCTCGCGCGCCGTGTGGCTTTCCAGAAATCCCGGGTGCTTGAGCACGTACGTCGCCACGGCGCGTTCCTGTTGCGTGAGGTTTTGGGCCTGGGCAAGCGTGTCGACCAGCATGGGCTCGCCTCCTTTGACGTTTTGGAGCTTCGCATCCGTGCCACGATGGAATCATAACGCGCCCAAAGGAGCGGATGGTGCGAGGGCGCCGGCAAACGGCAGGCGTTGAAATCTTGTTTCAGTTTCGCATCCCCGTCGTCTGCCTATGAGCGAAATGCACCATCAAACCGAGCTGTTTCCCCCGACGCTGACGCATCGCGCCGCACAATATGGTCGAGGCCTCAGTATCAGCATCGTCTTCCAAAGGGGGATGTCCTATGGGTCAGTACAGCCGTCTGGCGGCCGACATCATCGATGCGGTCGGCGGTAAGGAGAACATCGGAAATCTGGTGCATTGCGTCACCCGTTTGAGGTTCAACCTCAAAGATCGTTCCAAGGCGAAGCCGACCGAGGAGATCGGCCGCATCGCCGGCGTGGTCGGCTGCGTCGACCAGGCGGGACAACTTCAGGTGATCATCGGCCAGACTGTGAGCGACGTGTACGCCGAGGTCTGCGCCCAGGCGGGCATCGTCGAGCAGGCAGCCATCGACGAGGACCTGGATGGCGGCGAGAAGAAGGGCTTCCATCCGAGCGCCATCTTCGATGTGTTCAGCGCCGTGTTTGCGCCCGTCGTACCCGCCTTCGCGGGCGCCGGCCTGCTCAAGGGCATCAATACGCTGCTCACCAACTACGTCGGTCTTGCCACGGACGCAGGTGTCTACATCGTGCTGAACGCCATCGCCGACGCGGTGTTCTACTTCCTGCCGTTCGTGGTCGCCATCACCGCTGCGAAGAAGTTCAAGACCAGCTCGGTCATGGCGGCGGTCGTCGCCGGTATGTACATGTACCCGTCGATCCTGTCGGCAAGCGGCACGACCATCAGCGTGCTGGGCATCCCCATGACCTGCGTCGCCTACAACGGCACGGTGCTGCCCATCCTCGTCTCGGTGTGGATCATGAGCTACGTCTACGCATGGATCAACAAGCACTGCATCGAGTACCTGCGCGTCATCGTCGTCCCCATCGTCACCTTCCTGGTCATGGGCTTCATCTCCCTCATGGTTATCGGCCCTATCGGCTACAACCTGGGTATCGGCGTCGGCGAGGCCTTCAAGTGGCTGTTCGATACCGCTCCGTGGCTCGGTGGGCTTATCGACGGCGCGACCCGTCCGCTCGTGATTTTCACCGGCATGCACATGACGCTTTCCACCGTGATGATCAACAACATTCAGTCGCTCGGCTACGACATGCTCGGGCCCGTGCACGCCGCCGCCACCATGGCTTCCGCCGGCATGTGCTTCGGCGTGTTCCTGAAGGCGCGTCAGGCCGATAACAAGTCTGCAGCCTTCTCCTCCTTCATCTCGGCGTTCATCGGCATCACCGAGCCGAGTCTCTACGGCATCGCCATCCGCTTCAAGCGCCCCCTCATCGCGCTGTGCATCGGCGGCGGCGTCTCCGGCGCCATCGTGGCGGCCCTTGGCGGTAAGGCGATCTCGTTCGCCATGCCCTCGATCATCAGCCTTCCGGTCTACAGCGACACCATCCCCGTGGTCTTGATCGGATTGGCGGTTGCCTTCGTGCTGACTGCGGCGCTCGCCTACATCTTCGGTATCGATGAATCGGTCGAGAAGGATGCCCGTGCCATCGAGGCCGAGAAGAAGGCCGTGAAGCTCTAGCGCACGATCAGGGTCGGCGGCGCGACGCTGTGCACGCGCCCGCCGATCGGGATTCCCAGCGCATCAGATTGGAGATTGAAGATGAGAAAAGGATTCCCCGAAGGGTTCCTGTGGGGTGGCGCCACGTCGGCATCTCAGGTGGAGGGCGGCTGGAACGAGGGCGGACGAGGTCTGGACACGCAGGATTGCCGTCCGGTCGGTCGCGGACTCACGCGCGCCCAGAAGAACAGCTGGGACCACAAGCAGATGACGACGGGGAAGTTCGAGCGCGCCATCGCCTGCACCACCACCTCCGAGGCCGACGGCTCGTGCGACTACCCCTTCCGTCAGGGAAGCGATGAGTACCACCGCTGGGAGGAGGACCTGGACCTCTTCGCCGAGATGGGCATGAAGATCTACCGCCTCTCGGTGAGCTGGTCGCGCATCTTCCCGAACGGCGACGACCCCGAGCCGAACCGCGAGGGGCTCGAGTACTACCGTCGGATCCTCGCGGGGTGCCATGAACGGGGCATGAAAGTGTTTCTCACCATGCTCCACTACGCGGTGCCGGTGCACCTGGTCAAGACGCTCGGCGGTTGGAAGAACCGCGCCATGGTCGATCAGTACCTCCGCTTGGCCAAGACGCTCTTCACCGAGTTCGGCGACCTGGTCGACTACTGGCTGCCGTTCAACGAGATGAACGCCGGTCGTTTCAACCCCTATAACGGGGTGGCGCTGATCAAGGATCAGGAAGAGAACTACGACCAGGCTATCTTCCAGGCGCTCCACCATGAGTTCCTGGCGAGCGCGCTGGCGACTAAGATGGCGCACGAGATGCTCCCGGGCAGCCAGGTCGGATGCATGATCGCGCGGTTCTGCCATTATCCTGCGACCTGCAAGCCCGAGGACCAGCTGCAGCAACTGCACGATGAGCAGTACACCAACTGGTTCTACACCGATGTCATGGCGCGCGGCATCTATCCCGAGTATATGGAGCGCTACTTCGACTCGAAGGGCATCGTAATCGACATGGAGCCGGGCGACCTGGACGTGCTGCGGGAGGGTACCGTCGACTTCGTCTCGTTCAGCTACTACTTCACCCAGCTTTCCACGGTCGACGAGGGATGGGAGAAGACCGACGGCAACCTGGTGGTCGCTGCAGCCAACCCCTATCTGCCCAAGAGCGAGTGGGGATGGCAGCAGGATCCCATGGGTCTGCGCATCACATTGAACCAGCTGTGGGACCGCTACCGCAAGCCGCTCTTCGTGGCGGAGAACGGTCTTGGTGCCACGGACGTCCTCGAGGCCGATGGTTCGGTGCACGACCCGTACCGCATCAAGTACCTGCGCGACCACATCGCCGCGATGCGCGATGCCGTCGAAGACGGCGTCGACGTGATCGGTTATACGATCTGGGGAATCATCGACCTTGTGTCCTGCGGATCCATCGAGATGTCGAAGCGCTACGGCGTGATCTACGTAGATGCCGACGACGAGTGCAACGGCACCTACGACCGCTACAAGAAGGACAGCTTCGCGTGGTACCAGCATTGCATCGCCACCAACGGAGCGGATCTTTAGGAGCTCAATGTGCTAGTTTGAGCAGCACTTTGGCTTGATGCCGGCGATGGGGCGATAGGAACCCCGTCGCCGGCTTGTTCGGTTACAAAACGCGCACGCTCTGTGAATTCTCGCCATCTCTCATCAAAATCGTGTAATATGCAATTCGTCTTAAGAAACAGGAACGAATATTTACTTTTATAAATATTCAGATGAAGGAGATGTGAGATGGAGAAGGAGAAGGTCGTCCTCGCGTATTCCGGTGGTCTCGACACGTCGGTGTGCATCAAGTGGTTGCAGGTCGAGAAGAACCTCGACGTGATCGCCATCTGCGGCAACGTGGGCCAGGACGAGAAGGACCTGGAGTGGATTCGCCAGAAGGCGCTCGACATGGGCGCGATCGCCTCCGAGGCCGTGGACATGCGCGCCGAGTACGCCCGCGACTACCTCTCGAAGGCCATCTGGGCGAACGGCAAGTACGAGGGCGTCTATCCGCTGCTCTCGGCGCTCTCGCGCCCGTTGATCTCCAAGCACCTGGTGGACCTCGCCCATAAGTACGGTGCCAAGTACGTGGCGCACGGCTGCACGGGCAAGGGCAACGACCAGGTGCGCTTCGAGACCTCCATCCGCGCGCTCGATCCCGACCTCGAGATCATCGCGCCGGTGCGCGAGTGGGACCTGACCTCCCGCGAGTCCGAGATGGAGTGGGCCGCCCAGCATGACGTGCCGGTGCCCACCACCAAGAAGAAGCCCTACTCGATCGACGATAACCTGTGGGGCCGCGCCATCGAGTGCGGCGTGCTCGAGGACACCTGGAACACCCCGCCGGCGGATATCTGGACCATGACCGCGGACCCGTTGGACGCCCCGGCCGAGCCCGAGGAGGTCGTGATCGGCTTCACGGGCGGCGTGCCCACCTCCATCAACGGTGAGGAGATGGAGCTTCTGGACCTCATCATCAAGGCGAACGAGATCGCCGGCCGCAACGGCTACGGCCGCCTGGACATGATCGAGGACCGCGTGGTGGGCATCAAGAGCCGCGAGTGCTACGAGTGCCCGGCGGCGCTTCTGCTCATCGAGGCGCACAAGACCCTCGAGACGCTCTGCCTGGATTACGAGACCCTGAAGGAGAAGGCCAAGCTCGACGTTGAGTGGGCGAGCGCCGTCTACCGCGGCCTGTGGTACAGCCAGAACCGCCACGCCATCGATGCGTACAACGCCTACACCCAGCGCTACGTGACCGGCGAGGTCCGCTTCAAGCTCTGCCGCGGCGGCATCTTCATGGACGGCGTGCGCAGCGACTACAGCCTCTACAGCAAGCCGCTCGCGACCTACGACGAGGGCGACATCTTCCCGCACGATGCCGCGCCCGGCTTCATCGAGCTGCACAGCATGCAGTCGCGCACCTGGTCGCGGATGCAGGGCCCGGGTTCGGGGCTCCCGCAGGAGTAGCGACCTTCCTGTTCGCGCGGGCTCTCTGCAAACGTCTCGTATTCCGGAAACGCTGCCGTCACAGTATGGCAGCGTTTCCTCTATGTTGATGTTGATATTTGTATAAACATATATACTTACATTAACAAGAATGTTGAGAAGAGACGGAGGCGACATGCTGACTGCAAGCTTTTCTGAAGCTCGCCGCGATCTGACGGCGATCGCGGAGAGGGTTTCACGCGAGAACGTCGAGTTTACGATCTTCAAGCGCAGCAAGCCCCTGTTCAAGATCGTTCCGGTTGCCGAGGCGGGGTCGGAGCAGGAGGGGGTGCACCCGGCGAGGACCACGCCGACGAGCCGGGTCGATACCCCCTCGCACGATTTCCCGCGCGCTTGCGATGCGCCGGATTCGTCCGATACGATTCCCGAGCAGGGTGCGGACCTTTTCGCATATGCGATGGCACTTCGCGAGCGAGCGCCCCGGAGCCGTCATCTCGCTGATCTGTCCATCGAGGATATGAAGCGGGAGCTGGGGGAGCGGCATGCATAAGTTGCTTTTGGATACGAACTTCCTGCTTGATATCGTGGAGCCGGGAAGACCTGACGAGGAGGCTGCGGTTACGCTCTTCAAGGCGCTGGTCTCCGGGGATCTGGAGGGGCTTGTCGCCGCATCATCGCTGAAGGACCTGTATTACCTTGTTCGGAAATGGCAGGGGGATCAGGCGGCGCGCGACTGGCTGCGGGTCTTTATGCGGGTGTTCACCGTGACCGAGCTCGATATCGAGGTCTGTGCGGTCGCGGTCGATTCGGACGAGCCCGATTTCGAGGATGGATGCATCCGCGCGATCGCAGAGCGCGAGATGGTCGACTGCATCATCACGCGTGATGAGAAGGCTTTTTTGCGGTCGCGGGTAAAATCGTTTACTGCGAAGGATTTTTTGGCGTTGTTTGCCGATACTAGTGTCCGGGAATAGACGGAGCGCGTCCTCTCGGTCGCGCGCATGGTGTCGCAATCGTTGTTTCGGAGGTTTCGCTATGGCGCTTTGGGGCGGTAGGTTCGAGGAGAACGTCGCGCAGGCGACACAGGAGTTCGGCGCGTCGCTGCCGGTGGACCGGCGGCTGTACAAGCAGGATATCGCCGGATCCAAGGCGCATGCGGACATGCTCGCGTGCCAGGGCGTGATCTCGCGCGCGGACCGCGATGCCATCCACGAGGGGCTCGATGCGATCGAGCGCGATATCGACGAGGGGCGCTTCGTCTTCGACATCAACGACGAGGACATCCACATGGCGATCGAGGGTGAGCTTACGCGCCGCGTGGGCGAGGCGGGCGCGCGCCTGCACACCGGGCGCTCGCGCAACGACCAGGTGGCGACCGATACGCGCCT
>CASFIQ010000024.1 GCA_949294785.1 uncultured Collinsella sp. | reverse complement strand
GGGCAGGTAGGCGGCGGGGCCCACGACGGAGCCCTGGGCGCGGTGCGCGGTGCCGAAGGCGTCGAGCACGAAGATGTCGCCGTAGGAGGCGAGGGTCTTGGCGATCTCGGGGTCGTTCTTCTTCTCGCGCTTGTCGAAGCGAACGTTCTCGAGCACGAGGATGTCACCGGGCTCGAGGGCGTCGACGGCGGCCTTGGCCTTCTCGCCGTAGGTGTCATCCACGAACTTGACCTCGTAGCCGGTGAGCTCGGCGAGCTTGTCGGCAGCGGGCTTGAGCGAGAGCTCGGGCTCGGGGCCGTCGCCCTTCGGGCGGCCGAGGTGGCTCATGAGGATGATCTTGGCGTTGTGCTCCTTCAGGTACTGAATCGTGGGGATGGCCGCGCGCACGCGGGTGTCATCGGTCACGACGCCGTCCTTCAGCGGCACGTTGAAATCGACGCGCATGAGCACGCGCTTGCCGTCGACGTCGATGTCGCGGACGGTCTTCTTGGTGAAAGCCATATGCAACTCGCCTTTCTACTAATCGAAGAAACCAAACGATCGGGGCGCCGGCGACGCCCCACTGAAAAAGGGCGCGGCCTTCGGGGCTCGAGGTCCCTGAGGCCGCGCCCCTGATCAGACGCTTAACGCGCGATGTGCTCGATCAAGCACGTCACCTTAGGCGACGAACTTCTCGAAGTACTTGATGGTGCGGACCATCTGCGAGGTGTAGGAGTTCTCGTTGTCGTACCAGGAGACGACCTGGACCAGGGTCTGGCCGTTGCCGAGGTCGGAGCACATGGTCTGGGTGGCGTCGAAAATCGAGCCGTGGGTCTCGCCGATGATGTCGGTGGAGACGATGTCGTCGGTGTTGTAGGCGAAGGTCTCCGGGATGGTCTCGGCGTAGGCCTTCATGGCGGCGTTGACCTCGTCGACGGTGACCTTCTTGTCAACGACGGCGTAGAGGTTGGTCAGCGAGCCGGTGGGGGTGGGAACACGCTGGGCGGCACCGATGAGCTTGCCGTTGAGCTCGGGGAGCACCAGACCGATGGCCTTGGCGGCACCGGTGGAGTTCGGAACGATGTTCACGGCGCAGGCGCGGCTGCGGCGCTTGTTGCCCTTGCGCTGCGGGCCGTCGAGCGGCATCTGGTCGCCGGTCCAGGCGTGGATGGTGGTCATGATGCCGGAGACGATCGGCGCGAAGTCGTTCAGGCCCTTGGCCATGGGGGCCAGGCAGTTGGTGGTGCAGGAGGCGGCGGAGATGATGTTGTCCTCGGCCGTCAGCGTCTCATGGTTGACGTTGTAGACGATGGTCGGCAGGTCGTTGCCCGCGGGAGCGGAGATGACGACCTTCTTGGCGCCGGCGTTGATGTGGGCCTGCGCCTTGTCCTTGGAGGTGTAGAAGCCGGTGCACTCGAGCACGACGTCGACGCCCAGCTCGCCCCACGGGAGGTTGTTGGCGTCGGCCTCCTTGTAGATGGTGATCTTCTTGCCGTCGACGGTGATGGAGTCCTCACCGGCGCAGATCTCGTGATCGCGGCTGTAGTTGCCCTGCGTGGAGTCATACTTCAGCAGGTAAGCGAGCATGTCGGGAGAGGTGAGGTCGTTGATGGCGACGATCTCGGAGCCCTCGTGGCCGAACATCTGACGGAACGCCAGGCGGCCGATGCGACCGAAGCCGTTGATAGCAACCTTTACTGCCATTGTGTCTCCTTTCGTTAGACCTCCGCGGACGGGCGCCCGCAGTCGAGGCCCACAAACAAACCACTTAACCAATATACCGTTTTTTCGCATCCGTGCGCGCGTCATTGACGAGAAAATGGGCCGCCGCGCGCACAGGGCGTCAAGCGCCGCGCGCCCTCCCCCGTCATGGAAAACCACGATGTGGGAAACGTTTTACCTGCTGGGCGGCATCAAGCATCCGAACGCGCCGGAGGTGCGCCCGCGCGCCCGGATTCCCCCGCCCGCGCGATCTTCTCGAGTCTGAGCACGCGATGGTACAGGGCGGACTTCGAGAGCGGCGGGTCGGCGAGCTCGCCCAGGTCGCGCAGCGACAGGTCCGGGTGCGCGAGGCGCAGCTCGCAGAAGGAGCGCAGCGCCTCGGGCAGCTCGTCGAGAAGCCCCAGCGCCTCGATGCGCTCGATGAGCTCCACCTGGTGCTGGGCGGCACCGGCGCTGCGCGCGCTGTTCGCGAGCTCGGCGTTGACCTTGCGGTTCACCTCGTTTTTCACCGATTTCATGGCACGGGCCTGGCGGATGTCCTGAACGGAGCGATGCGCGCCCGCCGCCTCCAGCAGGCGCACGATGTCGTCGGCGCTCTTGAGATAGACCGCCGACGCGTTGCGGCGCCGGTTCACGCGGGCGGTGACGCCGGCGTCCGCCATGAGGTCGGCTATGCCCTGAGCGAGCTCGTCGGTCGCGACCGCGACCTCCAGATGGAAGTCTCCCCTGGGATCGGCGACGAAGCCGCCGGCGATAAGCGCCCCGCGCAGGTAGGAGATGCGGCAGCAGGGCCGTGCGAGCAGGTGCCGGGGCACGCCCGCCACAAGCGCGCCATGGCGGTCGAGTACCCCCAGCAGCACGAGCGCCTTGTCGAGCCCGGGCTGCTGGGGCAGGGCGATGAGGTAGTTTCTGACCTTGTGGAGGACGGAGCGGCGCGCCGTGAGCTCGGTCTTGAGGCCGAGCACCTTGTGCGTGAGCCCGATCATGGTGCGCGCCACCGCGCCCGTCTCGGTCGCGATGGTGAGTCGGCGCCCCGCGCCCGAGAGCGACAGGGTCCCCGCCACGCGTACCACGGCGGCGAGGGTGGCGAGGTCGCAGTATTCGCAGGTGGGCTCGCAACGGGAGAGCTCGTCGCGGACCTCGGCGGTAAACGACATCGCGCTTAGCCCTTCGCGCCCACGCGCGAGAGCTCGCGGTGCGAGATGGTCACGCGGTAGTCGCGCTCGGAGAGGTAGCGCGCCGTCGCCTCGGCTATCGCGACGCTTCGGTGCTGGCCGCCCGTGCAGCCGATGGCTATGGAGAGCTGCGGCTTGCCCTCGGCGATGTAGCCGGGCATGACCGCGTCGAGCAGCGCGCACCAGGCGCTCCAGAAGCGCTCGGTCTGGGGCTGCCCGAGCACGAAGCTCGAAACCTTCTCGTCGAGGCCCGTGAGCTCGCGCATCTCGGGGTCGTAGAAGGGGTTCGGCAGGAAGCGCACGTCGATCATGATGTCCGCCTCGACGGGGAGTCCATGCTTGAAGCCGAAGGAGAAGACGTGCACCTCCATGAGCTGCTGGTCGGTGAGCTCGGAGAACGCCGCCGTGAGGCGGGCGCGGAGCGCGGAGGTGTGCAGGCGGCTCGTGTCGATGACCATGTCGGCGCGCTCGCGCACGACGCGCAGCTGCTGCCGCTCGCGCGCGATCGCCGCCGAGGTGGGCTCCCCCGCCTTGGCGAGCGGATGGCGGCGGCGGTTCTCGCTGTAGCGGCGGATGAGGACGTCGTCCGACGCCTCGAGGAAGACGAGCTCGACCGTCATCTCGTGCTCCTCGAGCGAGGCGATGACGTCGAAGAGCTCGTCGAAGAGCCCCTGGCTGCGCAGGTCGCAGGTGACGGCGAGATGCCGGCCCACGCCGGCGTTGATGCCCACGAGCTCGGCGAGCTGGAGCACGAGGCGCGGGGGCAGGTTGTCGATGCAGAAGTAGCCCATGTCCTCGAAGACGTGCATCGCCTGGGTGCGGCCGGAGCCGGACATCCCGGTGATGATGACGATATCCGGCACGCGCTCGGCGCGCTCGTGCTTGCGGATGGCATCGTCTTGGGCCATACGATCGCTCCTCACATCGGTCGCGGCGCGCCCGCGGGCAGACGGGACGCGGCCCCGGGGCTGCCGGGGCACCTCATCCAGTATACCCGCGCGGGCGCGCCGCGCGTCGGGGGCCTTACGCGTCGAGCGCCGCGGCGAACCAGCTCGTGATGCTCGTGGGATGGGTGATGGCGGTGCCGACCACGACCGCCCAGGCACCGGCGTCGATCGCGGCGCGGCCCTCCTCCGGCGTGTGCACGCGGCCCTCGCAGATGATGGGAAGGCCGGGGAACTCGCTCGTCGCCTGGCGCAGAAGCGGCAGGTCGGGACCGTCGGCCATGGTGCAGTCGATCGCGGCGACGCCGTGCGAGAGCGTGGTGGAGACCAGATCGAAGCCGAGCTCGACCGCGCGGCGGATGTCCTCGATCGTCATGCAGTCCGCCATGGTGAGGACGCCCTCCTCCTGAAGCGGGCGGAGCGTGTCCTCGACGGTCTTGCCGTCGGGACGCGGGCGGTCGGTGGCGTCGATCGCGACGATGTCGGCGCCCGCCGCGACGCAGGCGCGCGCATGGCGCAGCGTCGGGGTGATGTAGACGCCCTCGTGCCCGTCCTTCCACAGGCCGATGACGGGAACCTCGACGCGCCCCTTGATGGCGGCGATATCGGAGAGGCCCTGGCAGCGGATGGCGGCGGCACCGCCGAGCTCGCAGGCGCGGGCCATCGTGGCCATGATCTCCGGACGGCGCAGCGGCTCCCCGGGGTACGCCTGGACGCTCACGATAAGCTTGCCCTTGAGCGACTCGATCATGGGATGGTGGGTCATGTGTCGCACTTCCTTCCAGATGATGCGGGTGGGCGCGCGCCCCGCGTCCGGCACCGATGGCGGACCGGGCGCGGGGGCGCACGGGAGGAGCGGGGACGCGCCGCTAGATGCCGGCGTATCCCGAGGTCACGAAGTTCTCGGCGGCGCCGATGATGGGCGCCATGCCGCCGAGCTCGCCCTCCACGATGGGGGTCGACTGCACGGGCGGCATCGCCTGCCCGAGGAAGCCCTCGCGCATGGCGTCCGACCAGGCGGGACCACACTGGGCGACCGAGCCGGAGAGGATCACGCAGGTGGGGTCGAGCATGTTGACCATGCTCCCCAGGACCTCGCCGAGGGCGAGTCCCGCGCGGCGCTCCGCGGCGATCGCCGCCTCATCGCCCGCTGCGGCGCGGCGGTCGATCTCGGCGCCGTCCATGGGCGAGCCGTCGGGCTTCCGCTCGTCGCCGCCGCGGCGCACGTACTCCTCGATGATGCCCGGACCCGCGGCGACGGGCTCCAGGTGCCCGGTCGCCCCGCACGAGCACGGCACGCCCGCCGCGGCGGGGCAGCAGACGTGGCCGATATGCCCCGCCTCGTCGTGCGCGCCCAGCATGATGTGCCCGCGCTCCACGAAGGCGCCGCCGATGCCGGTGCCCACCGCGACCACGAGGCAGCTCTCGGCGTCGCGACCGCCACCCCAGCGCGCCTCGCCGAGGGCGTGGGCGTGGACGTCGTTCAGCACGCGGCAGGCGAGCCCGGTCGCACGCGTGACCTCGGCCGCAAGCGCGGTCCCGCCCCAGCCGGGCATGAGGTCGTTCGCGAAGGTGATGTCGCCCGTGCGCGGGTTCACCACGCCGGCGCTCGAGATGCCCACGCCGGAAGGCGGCACGCTCGAACGGTCGATGGCGGCGCGCACCTGCTCGATCACCGTGGCGAGCACGTGCTCGCCCCCTCGCTTGGCATCGGTGGGAACCTTCTCGACAAGGTCCACGGCCGGCGCGCCGTCACCCAGCGTCACCAGGCCGCAGGCGATCTTCGTGCCGCCGATATCCACGCCGACGACCGTCGTCTTCTCCATAGGGCACGCTCCCCTCTTCTAGGATGCAAACGGGGCCCGGCGACATGCGCGCGGGCCCCATGGGTGTCCGTTTACAGCAGGCCGCACTCGACGAGTACGCGGCGAATCGCCTCGACGTTCTCGCCCTTGAGCGAATGGACGGGGCGCGGCATCTGGTTGGTCTCGAAGATGCCCATGAGCTTGAGCGCCGTCTTGAACGCGCCCACGCCCGCACCGAAGCCCTGCACGCCGGAGGTCACCGAGGTGATGCGCATGATCTTGGCGAGACGGTCCTGCTCGGCCTTCACGGTATCCCAATCATGCTCCTGGGCGGCCTTCCACTGGCGCACGTAGCCGTAGGGCTCGACGTTGGCGAGGCCGGGCACGGAGCCGTCGGCGCCGGACAGGTACGCCCCGTCGACCACGACCTCGTGACCGGTGAGGATGGACATGGGATGGCCGGCCTCCTCGTTGCCCATGACGAGGTAGCGGAAGGAGATGTCGTCGCCCGAGGAGTCCTTCACGCCGGCGAGGACGCCGTCTTTGCCCAGGCGCACGAGCATGTCGGTGTCGAGCTTGTTGTGGACGCACACGGGGATGTCGTACGCGAAGAGCGGCAGGTCGAGCGCGTCGTGCAGGCAGCGGAAGCTCCACTCGATCTCGTCGATGCCCTGCAGCGCGTAGAACGGGCAGGTGGCGACGAGTGCGTCGACGCCCATCTGCTCGGCACGCTTGCCGTGCTCGATCATGCGCTCGGTCTCGGTGTCGATGATGCCGGCGAGCACGGGCACGCGTCCGTCGACGATGCGCACGGTGTTCTCGATGATCGCGGTGCGGCGCGCATCGGTCGAGAACACGACCTCGCTGGAGGAGCCGAGGACGAACAGGCCATCGACGCCCGCTTCGATCATGCGGTTGATGCTCCTCTCGAACGACGGCACATCGAGCTCGCGAGCCTGGGTCAGCGGGACCACGACCGGCGGGATGACGCCGGTAAACCTCTTATCGCCCACTATGGAGCCTCCTTTTATCGCGCGGGAACCCTTCGCCCCCGCTGTTAGACGTATGGTCGCCACGGGCGGCCGACACCACATGATAGCCGCCCGCGGCGGGCGCGCCCGGATGCGCGCGCCCTCAGAAAAAAAGCGCACCCGATCGGGCTCGGGTGCGCTTGGTCGCCGGCGGCTAGGCTGCCGCCTCCCCGAGCTTCGGATGAAGCAGCGAGGGCGCTGCGGCGAGCAGCATCTTGGTGTAGGGGTCCTGCGGATCCTCGAAGATCTGCTTGGCGGGACCCTGCTCCATGATCTGGCCGTGGTTCATGACCACGATGCGATCGGAGATGTAGCGCTCGGTCTGGATGTCATGGCTGATGAAGACCATGGCGAGGCCGAGCTCCTTCTTGAGGTCCGTCAACAGGTTCAGGATCTGCGCGCGCACCGACACGTCGAGCGCCGAGGTGGGCTCGTCGGCGATGATCACATCGGGCTGCAGCGACAGGGCGCGCGCGATGGCGACGCGCTGGCGCTGGCCGCCGGAGAGCTGGCCGGGAAGCGCGTACATGGCGCTCGACGGCAGGCCCACGATGCCCAGAAGCTCCCGGACGCGCTCCTCGCGCTCGTCCTCGGTGCCCACCTTGTGGACCACGATCGGGTCGAGCAGCTGGTCATGGACGGACATGCGGGGGTTGAGCGCCGTGGCGGGATTCTGGAAGACCACCGACACCACGCGGCCGATCTTCATGCGGAGCTCGGCGGTGCGCTTGGTGACGTCGTCGCCCTTGAAGTAGACGTGGCCCTCGGTGGGCGACTGCAGGCCGCACATGACGTTGGCGGTGGTGGACTTGCCGCAGCCGGACTCGCCCACGATGCCGATCGTCTCGCCGGGCATGAGCTTGAGCGTGAGGCCGTTCACGGCATGCACCAGGGTGGGGCGGAACAGCGACCCGGTGCGCGACTTGAACGTCACCGAGATGTTGTCGAGGAAGATGATAGGGGTCTGCTCGGCCATCTACCTCACCTCCAGACGTGAGACGAGACCGTTCTTGGCGAGCTCCTCGTCGGGGATCTCCGCCACCAGGTGATGGTCGGCGCCGGGAACGGGCTTCAGGATCGGGTGGACGTCCAGGCCGACCGTCGGGTGGCTGGAGCGCGGCGCGAAGCGGTCGCCCTTCGGGAAGTCCGCGGGGCTCGGCACGGAGCCGGGAACCTGGTGCAGGCGGCTGCCGTCGTGCGCCTCGATCGAGAGCACGGAGCCGAGCAGGCCCTGCGTGTACTCGTGAATCGGGTTGGTGAGCAGCTCCTTGGTCGGGGCGCTCTCGACGACCTGGCCGGCGTACATGACGGTGATCTCGGAGGCGACCTCGGCGACGAGTGCAAGGTCGTGGGACACGAAGATCATCGCGAAGCCGAGCTGCTTCTGAAGGTCGTTCAGGAGCTTGATGACCTGCTTCTGGACCGTCACGTCAAGAGCCGTGGTGGGCTCGTCGCAGATGACGAGCGAGGGGTTGCGCGTGAGCGCCATGGCGATGATGACGCGCTGGCACTGGCCGCCGGAGAGCTCGTGCGGGTAGCTCTCGAGCGTGCGCTTGGGGTCGAGGCCGACGAGCTCGAGGAGCTCCTCGGCACTGCGGGTGCCGCCGCGGCTCGTGAGCTGCTTCATCTGCGCGGAGATGAGCATCGAGGGGTTGAGCGAGGACAGGGAGTCCTGGTAGACCATCGCGAGCTCGTGGCCCAGCAGCTTGCGGTGCTCCTCCTTGGTGAGCTTGAGGAGGTCCTTGCCCTTGTAGAGGATCTGGCCCTCGATGCGGGCGTTGTCGGGCAGGAGGTTCATGATGGTCTTGGTGGTGATGGACTTGCCGCAGCCGGACTCGCCCACGAGCGCCATGCACTGGCCGGGGCGCACGTCGAAGGAGACGTTGTCCACGACGTGGACGTCACCGTGGCGCGGGAAGCCGATCGAGAGGTTCTTGACCTGGAGGATGGGCTCGACCGAGTAGTCGGGCACGCGACGGTCGGTGCGGGCGAGCTCGACCTCGCGGAGCGCCCCGAGGCGACGGGCGAGGGAGTCGGCCTGCTCCTTGTAGGCGCGGACCGGGTCGGCGACGAGGAGGTCGGCCTCGCGACGGCTGTCGGCGTTCTCGTTGGAGACGGGCGCGGACGGGGCGGCCGCCATGGCGTCGGTCAGGCCCTCGGAGAGGATGTTGAGCGCGAGGCACGTGACCATGATCGCGATGCCCGGGAAGAGCGCCTGCCACCAGCGACCGAGAAGGACACCGTCACGCGCGGACGAGAGGATGTTGCCCCACGTGGCGGTGGGCTCGGCGATGCCGGCGCCGATGAAGGT
>CASFIQ010000023.1 GCA_949294785.1 uncultured Collinsella sp. | reverse complement strand
GCTCGATTCCCGGTCGCGGACGACCGATCCGGTGGCTCTTCTCGCTTCCCTTACCCAAATCCGCCGCGACCGTGCGGGCATCGCGGCGCCATCAGCAAAACTTAAGCGGCTGTGGCACGCGTCCGCGCGGGCGGGTAGACTGGATTGAGTGAATTCGAGAGAGGACCGACCCATGGCCGACATCACCGCAACCGCCCCCGCCGCTCCCGGCGCTACCCGCCGCGTCTTCGCCGTCATCGACGGCAACTCGCTCATGCACCGCGCCTTCCACGCCGTGCCGCCCACCATGAACGCGCCGGACGGCCGGCCCACCAACGCGGTCTTCGGCTTCCTGAACATGTTCCTCAAGATGGTCGACGCCTTCCATCCGGACGGGGTGGCCGTCGCCTTCGACAAGGGCCGCCCGCGCGTGCGCATGGAGATGCTCCCGCAGTACAAGGCGCAGCGCCCGCCCATGGACCCGGACCTGCGCCAGCAGTTCCCCATGGTGAAGGAGCTGCTCCAAGGCCTCAAGATCCCGATTCTGGAGGCCGAGGGCTGGGAGGGCGACGACATCCTGGGCACGCTCGCCCGCACGGGCGAGGCAGCCGGTTGCGACATGTACCTCATCACGGGCGACCGCGACATGTACCAGCTCTCCACCGAGCACGTGAGGATCGTGGGCACCAAGAAGGGCCTCTCCGATGTTCAGATCATGACGCCCGAGACGGTGGAGGACCTCTACCACGGCATCACGCCCGAGCTCGTGCCCGACTTCTACGGCCTCAAGGGCGACACGTCCGACAACATCCCCGGCGTGCCGGGCATCGGCCCCAAGAAGGCGAGCGCGCTCATCGCGCAGTACGGATCCCTCGACGAGGTCATCGCCCATGCGGACGAGATCAAGGGCAAGATGGGCGAGAACCTGCGCGCCCACATCGAGGACGCCCTCTTGTCGCGCAAGGTGGCGACCATCCAGACGAACGCGCCGGTGGAGCTCGACTTCGGCGCCACCGCGTTTCCCGCCTATGCCGCCGAGGACGTTGCCGCCACGCTCGGCGCGCTCGGCATCATGGCCATGCAGAACCGCTTCCTTTCGCTGATCGACGCCGAGGGCGCCGCGGTGGGCGCCGCCGCCTTCGAGCTGCCCGAGACGCTACGTGCCGACGCCCAAGACGAGGGGGCGCTCGGTGCCGCGCTTGCCGAGATCGACCGCGCCATCGAGGCGGGGGAGTGGTTGGGCGCGGTGGTCGACGACGACCGCGAGGAGGGGGCGCTCTTCGGCCTCACGCACACGCTGTGGGTGGCGACCTCGCGCGCGCTCGTCGCGATCGAGGAGCCGGCCGATGGCCCGGCCTCGTACCCCCTTGCGCCGGATGCGGCAGCCGGCTTCGACTTCTCGCACGGCTTCGTCGCGGGGGTGCTGGGGCACCTGCTCGAGCGCGGACGCGTGGCCTCGCGCGACGTGAAGGCGCTGCTGCACGAGCTAGCACCGGTGGACTCCGCCGAGGCGGCGCTCGCGAAC
>CASFIQ010000022.1 GCA_949294785.1 uncultured Collinsella sp. | reverse complement strand
CGCCTCGTCAGCGCCGGTGCGCTCCGCCGCGCGGTGCCCGCGCGCCGTCGGATGCCCCCGGGCGCTCGTCCCACAGGTCCTCGTCCACCCGCCCCGGCGAGCGGCGCCCCAAGATCCTGCAGCCCACGAGGTAGACCACCGCGGCGAGGGCGATGACGATGATGAAGGTGATTACGAGGCCGAGCATATCGAAGGAGCCCATCATGCCTCCAGCTATGGATGGCGCGCGGGCACAGGAGCCTCGCGCGCGATAGAATCGGTTACAGGGCAAGCATAGCAGATGCCGGGTGCGGGCCCGCGCTCCGGCCGCGAGAACAGGAGACCACCATGGCGTTCATCGACCTCGCACGCGCGCGCTATTCCGAGCGCCGCTTCGCCGACATCCCCATCGAGCCCGAGAAGCTCTCCCTCATCCTCGAGGCGGGGCGCCTCGCCCCCACCGCGCGCAACCTCCAGCCCCAGCGCGTCCTGGTGGTGAGGAGCGCCGAGGGGCTCGCCCGCATCGACCGTGCCACGCGCTGCCGGTTCGGCGCGCCCGTGGTGCTGGTGCTGTGCTACGACATGACCGTCGCCTCGCGCAGCCCCGACGTGATCGACTTCGGGCCCGTGGACACCTCCATCGCGGCGACGCACATGATGCTCGAGGCGGCCGACCTGGGCATCCACAGCTGCTGGGTGGGGCTCATCGACCCGCCGGAGCTCCGTCGCCAGTTCGCCATCCCCCGCGAGCTCAAGATCGTATCGGTCATGCCGCTCGGCTACCCCTCCGCCGAGAGCTGCCCGGGGCCCCTGCACGAGGCCTCGGTCCCCATCGAGGAGATGGTCCGCTACGAGACCTTCGCCGACCACTGCGCCTGACCGCGCCCGCGCGCGTCAGTCCACGCGCTTGTCGCCCATGAAGAAGAGGGCGACGGTACCCGGTCCGGTGTGCGCGCCGATGACCGTGCCGATGTTGTTGATGCGGATCTTGCCGGCGAGCTGCGGGCAGAGCTTCACGATGCCATCGACGACCGCCTGAGCCTCCGCCATGCAGTCGCTCTGCGACAGGACCACCTTGCCCTGGTAGTCGCGACCGCCCTGCGCATGAACCTCGAACATACGCACGAGCTCGGCGATGGCCTTCTTGACGGTGCGAATCTTCTGGCGCGGGATGAGCTTCCCCTGGTAATCGATGTTCAGCACCGGGCAGATCTTGAGGGCGTTGGCGAGCAGCGCGCTCGTCGCCGAAACGCGCCCGCCGCGCTTCAGGTACTCCAGGTCCGAGACGAAGAACCACGCATTGAACTCGAGCAGGTGCTCGTCGAGCCAGGCGATGAGCTCGTCCAGCGACTTGCCCTCGTCGCGCATGTCGGCGAGGTAATCCATGATGAGGCCGAAGCCCGACGAGGCCTGCAGCGAATCGCGCACCTCGATGCGGCGCTCGGGATAGCTCGCCCGCAACTGCTCGGCGGCAAGGCAGGCGGAGTTGTAGGTACCCGAGATACCCGATGCGAGCGTGAGATGCAGCACGTCGCGGCCGCACTTGAGTTCCGGCTCCCACAGCTCGACGTACTCGCCCAC
>CASFIQ010000021.1 GCA_949294785.1 uncultured Collinsella sp. | reverse complement strand
TCATCGGAATCGTTATCGGGCACCTGCTCTTCACACGAACCTGCCGCGACGCACAGCTCTTCATCAACTAGATCCAAGGCGGAACGGCCTCGTTGCGCAAAGGGTGCCGCATATCCTCGAAAATGCATCGCGGGTTTGCTCGAAAATGCATTATTGCCTGATAGGACAAGCAAATGCCCCGAAGCTCCTATGGCTTCGGGGCATTTGCTCGCGTTATGCAACATGGGGACCTATGAGTTCGCCAGAACGTCCCAAGCAGCGGCGGGGATGTCTTTCTGCTGGACCTCCTCCCAGCTCACCACGCCGCGCAGGGCAAGCGTCTCCAGCTTGAGATAGGCGCCTTCCCGCAGCTCGCGGGATGAATCGAATCCGATCGTCTGAACATCGCCGTCCGCATCTGCCGCGGGCAGCTCGTAGTGGACGTCGAAGTCGTTGCCGTTCTCGCCCGCTGCCGACATGTGGCTGCCGTCTACCTGCGCGTACCACGTATCAGCGTTGACAAACACCTGGTCGTAGCCCCACTTGAGACCGATGCCCGCAAGAACCAAGACCGTCATGACGAGCACGACGCCAATCAAGCGTTTCATCGATACCCCCTTTATGCTGCCGCGCGGGTCCGCGTGGCGTCGTACACGATACCCTTGCCCATGAAGTACGTCACGCAGAAGTACCCGCCATAGGCGATGAGAAAGATCAGCGTCACAAGGCCCACGGTACCGCCGATGGTCATCCCGCCGAACAGCGCCACGAGCTCGATGATCACGCTGAGTGCGCAGATCGCGTGGGCGATGCCCATGAGGAGCGGGAACACGAAGAAGATCGACTGCTGCACGAGGACCGAATGGACGATCTCGGTGCGATCGCACCCCAGCTCGGAAAGGATGCGGTAGTTTGCCGTGGCGTCCGCCACGCCCGAGAGCTGCTGGATCGTGAGGATCGCCGCACAGGCAACCACGAGCACGAAGCCGATGTAGATGGCGAGGTAGCTGATGAGGCCGTTCATGGTGTCGGTGCTCTCGTACGTCGCCGTGCGCGTCGCCTCGGTACCCCAGCCGGCGACGCTCTCCCCCGCACCGTTCAGAATGTTGCCGTAGGTGCGCGGCGCCGACACGTAGGCATCGCCCTGATCGGTCGACACGCCGTGGGCGTAGTTGACCATGAGATAGCTGTAGTAGGGCGGCAGATCGAGCTGTTCCACCAGATCGTCCGGCAGCACGATGGTGCCCGAGTTCATGCCCATCATGGCGTTCTGGAACGTGCTCGCGTCCTCGGGCACGCGATCCTGCACGGGTTTGAGGGTCCGCCCGCCGATCGCGAGCTCCACATCGTCGCCCAGCACCGCGTTGTAGATGTCGTTCACCGTGGCGCCCATATCGGAGGTGATCGTGTAACCGTTCTTTCCGAGCTCGATCGGCTCCATCCCGCGGAAGCGAAGGTAGGCGTTGTAGTTGGATTCCGTCATGACCAGAAGACCCAAGGTGCTCGCATCCGAGCTCTCGGTGCCGGCGGGCAGCCCCCGGCCGACGGCGTCACAGAGGTCGACAAGCGACACGAGGGGCCGGTCGGCGCCGCGCGGCGTCGAATCGAAGGTGTCCACCTGCACGTAGTCGCCGGCGATCGAGGCGAGGTCGAAGGGCTGCCCTGCCGCGATACCCGCCGCCTCCCCCTCGGAAGTCGCGGTGAAGACGTCGTTCGCACTCGCCTCCATCATGTCGACGGGTCCGTCCGCAGCGGCGTAGCGCGTGTCCTCGCCGTAGTAGGCGGCGTTGTTGTTCATCTCCGCGAGCGAACGCGGCCCCCAGTACACGAGGCAGCGCGTGAAATCCACGGGCGTTCCGCGCTCGACGGTGTTGTTCATAGTGTCCGCAAGCGACATGCCGGTCGTCACCGAGGTGATGGCCAGAAAGAGGATCATCGCGATCACGGCCATGGAGAGGCTCACGGTGTTCACCTTGGCGGCGAGCTGGCGAAGCGTCACCATGTTGAGGCCGCGCCAGTACAGGCTGCGCATCCCCTGCAGCACCTTGAGCAGAAAGCCCGAGAGCCCGAAGAAGAACAGGATGGTCCCCACGACGACCATGGCGGTGGTGATGAGAAACGCGGTCATGGCCTCGGGCTGGCCGTCATAGGGCAGTCCGTCGGAAAGCAGGCGCGCATAGGAGACGATGATGAGCACCAGGCCGACCACGAAGATCGCCGCCGCGACCCAGGGGTTTCGCGTCTTGACCGTCTCGTTCTTGCGACCCGAGCTCATGAGGTCGACGATTTTCGCACGGCGCACCACACGAAGGTTGAACACGAGCGTCACGAGGAAGATCGCGACGAGGCATCCCACCGTTGTGACCAGCGCGCCCATCGACACGAAGAAGTGGAAGTCCGCGATCTGCGTCTTGAATATCGACGCGGTGAAGAAGACCATGAGCTGCGAGAGCACCAGCCCCAGCAAAAGGCCCAGCGCCAGCGCCGCCGCCGAGACCAGAAGCGTCTCGATCGCCATGATGAGCGCCACCTGTCCGCGGCTCATGCCGAGCACCTGGTAGAGGCCGAACTCCTTCTTGCGGCGCTTCATGATGAAGTTGTTGGCGTACACCATGAGAAAGCCCATGACGAGGGCGAGGAACACCGTGAGGCCGGAGATGATGTTGCCGAGCAGCTGCCCCATGCCAGAGCTCTGAGCCTCGACACCGGCGATATCCACCTGGATCGCGATGGTGTTGAAGGCGTAGAACACGGTCACGGCGAGCGTCAGCGTCAGCAGGTACACGAGATAGTCGCGTCCCGCGCGCCGCACGTTGCCGAAGGCGATCTTACAGAGCATCGGAAGCCTCGCCCCCCATCATCGCCACGACCTCCATGATGCGCTCGAAGAACTGCTGACGCGTCGTATCGCCGCGGCGCAGCTCGGTGAAGATCCTGCCGTCGCGGATGAAGAGCACACGGTGGGTATAGCTCGCCGCGAAGCTGTCGTGCGTGACCATGAGGACGGTCGCCTGGTAGCGCGCGTTCATGGTCTCGAAGCTCTCGAGCAGCAGACGGGCGTTCTTGGAGTCGAGGGCGCCCGTGGGCTCGTCCGCCATGATGATGGCGGGATCGGTGATCAGTGCCCGCGCCGCAGCGACGCGCTGCTGCTGACCGCCGGACATCTGATAGGGGTACTTGTCCAGCACGGCGGCGATACCCAACCTCTGGGCGACCTCCTCCACGCGCAGGAGGACCTCGCGCGCGGCAACGCGGCCGATGGTGAGCGGCAACGCGATGTTCTCGCGCGCCGTGAGGGTGTCGAGCAGGTTGGAATCCTGAAAGATGAAGCCCAGCTGCTCGCGGCGGAAGCGCGTGAGCTTCGAGCTCTTCATGCACGTCACGTCCGCGCCGCCGATGAGCACCTGGCCGCTGGTGACGGCGTCGATCGTGGACACGCAGTTGAGCAGGGTCGACTTGCCCGAACCCGATGCGCCCATGATGCCCACGAAGTCGCCTTTGCCTATGGTGAACGAGACGTCGGAGAGGGCGCGCGTCACGTTGGAACGCGACCCGTAAACCTTCTCGATATGACGCGCCTCGAGCACCGGAACCGTTGTCTGCATGTGCGAACTCGCTTTCTCGCTGGTGATTACGATGGGACCCCGCGAAGGGAATCCGGAGGGCACGCCGGCGGGCATGATGCCGGGGGCGCCCGGTCTGTCCGGTCTACCGGCTCGCGTGGACCAGGACGACGATCATCACGATGCTGAGCACCGCCATGAGCACGAGCCAGAAGACCGTCTCGGCGACCGACATCCCGATACGAGCCACGGGCCCCGCGCCCTTGCGCGTACGCGTCGTCCCGTAGGGATCGGGCCGGGTCGTCGTGGGGACCTTCTCGTCAATCTCTGTCATGTCCACCACCTCCTGACCCTATCCTCGCAGGAGGGGGCGCACGCATCCATCGATTTGACTTACAGCTGCCTTACACCTCTGTAAGGTTCGCGGACGCAGGAGGGGTGCGGGCGCGCGACGAGGAGCATCAGAACCGGGCGGGTTCCCAAGGCCGGCACGACCGCAGCGCCGTCGAGACGACGTCGTCGCGCATGGCCCATCCCAACAGGTCCGTGACCACGCAGGCGACGTTCAGAAGCCCGGCGTCGCATGCGGCGACGAAGACGCGGGCGGCAAGGTCGAGGGCCTCCTTCGTCGGCGCATCGGGAACGCCTGAGCGTGCGGCCGCCTCGTCGAGCTCGCGCTCCGTGGGGACCGCACGGAGCCTGACCTGGCTCATGAGGTCGCGCATCTCCTCGCGCGCGGACGCCGCCATCTGGGGGTGATTCATCGCACGGGCGTAGCAGGCGAGCGCGGCGTCGGCCCTGCCCGCACGCCACAGCGCGTAGGCAAGGCGGTAGTACGTGTAGTTGTAGGAGTTGGGCTGCACGTCGCGCATGAGCGCGCGGCGGTAGAACTCGATCGCCTGCTCGAAATCGCCGAGGTCGACGCAGGCGGAGCCCGCCGCAACGTACCCGCGGCTCGAAGTCGGCCCAAGCTCGATCGCCCGGCGAGCGTAATCGAGCGCATGCGCGGCATCCGAGTTGTCGGCGCACAGATCCGCGAGCATGAGCAGCGTCTCGTACACCGAATCGGGCACGTTGCGGTAGCGCACGGCGGGATCGTCCTCGACGAGCGCCATCGCCAGGCGCGCGAAGGTGTTCACGCAGTACAGCGGTTTCGGAGCATCGCCATCGGCGCCGGAGACGTCGTCCACGACCTCCATGACCGCCAGAAGATCGGAAAGCCGCTGGGCCGCGGCGGCGGGATCCCGCTCGGCCAGGGAGCTCGCCTCCTTGAAGCGCTCGACGAAGGGGTCCTCGGTGTTGAAGACGTCGAGCTCGCGCACGGTCGCGGCATGCAACATGGTCGCGAGCTCCGCCGGCAGTGGACGGGCGTCATCCGCGAAGGCCGGGCGCCGCGCGGAATCCGGGTCGACCAGGCCGCGGTAGAGCTCGACAAGCGAAACGTTCTCGGTGAGTTCGCAGCTGACATCCGCCGGCGCGAGAAGGTCTTTGAGGCGCGAGGCGCCCCAGGTGAGGTCGGGATCGGAGAAGTCATCCGCGCAGAGATGCTCGTGGACCCCGGTCACGAACCCGGTGCGCGAGATGGTCGCTTCGAAGACGGGCCGCTGGTGGCCGCGGTCGGCGCAAAGCACCACGCGCGCGGACGTCACGCCGGCGCCGGCGCCGAAGGCAACCGCCATGAGCAGCGCCGCGAGCCGCATGGCATACGCGCTCGCCGCGGCATCGCAGTTGGCATCGCACGCTGCGAGCTCCTCCGAGCCCGCAGGCCGCCGCCAGCGCGGCATAGTCCGGGCGGAAGGCGCCCAGCATGCGATCGTGACCGAACCCGCCGCCGCGTCGACCGTGAAGCGCTCGATGACGCGATACGGAAGGAGCAGGTGCTCGAGGTTGGCGGCGACCCGCGTCCTCAAATCCCACTCGCCGCCGCGCCGCGCCGCGACGCCGCGGAGTGTCAGCAGGGGATTCTCCTTCGAGGATCGCGCGAGCAGCCGGGCGCCCTGGGCGGCGATCGAGCGGATCTGCCGCCAGTCCTCATCGGCGCAGTGCGCCTCGGTGGACATCAGAAGGCCGTCCGCGCCCGCTTGCCGGGCGGTTCGCTCGATGAGCGCGAGACGGTTGAGCGCACCCTCCATGGCCAGCAGGCGCTCGGCCTCGTCATCATCGAACTCGACAAGGTAGCACGAGATCCAGAAGAGGCCCGTCGTCCCAAGCCGCCGCAGCTCGAGCTCGTGCGCCGCCGCGACGGCGCGAAACCCTGCCGGGTCGGCGTCCGTGAGGATGCGCGCCGCGTAGCGCTCGAACCCCGATGCCCGCTCGCCCGAGGCCACCCCGGTAACGAGGGCGTCGACGGCGTCGGCGACCGGCATGCGGCAGAACTCGTCGAGCACGTCCCCCATGGTTCGCCCGACTGCGCCCGCCATGCCCGCTTGCTCGGGCAGATGGCGAAACGCCAAGAACGCGACAGCCAG
This sequence comes from uncultured Collinsella sp., assembly GCA_949294785.1. Classification (GTDB taxonomy): domain Bacteria; phylum Actinomycetota; class Coriobacteriia; order Coriobacteriales; family Coriobacteriaceae; genus Coprousia. Next base: position 13,325 of record CASFIQ010000021.1, on the reverse strand, counting down.
AAACCCACTGAAGTTCAACGCGTGCGACGAGTAGTACGCACCGAGGTCGCAGACGGGGTCGCGAAAGACGTAACCGGAACCCTGGTCGCGAAACTCGGACACCTGGCGCTCGGCGCCGTCGGCCGCCGTCGCCATGACGCAGCCGCCCTCGCGGTTGGAGTATCTGACGAGCCTGATGGCGGGCTTGCCGGCGGGCAGCTCGTCGATCGGACCGTCGCATGCGTAGGCGTACCCGCCGTCGACCAGGCAGGCGATAACGTAGCCGGTGCGCTTTCCGGTGAACTCGACAAGGTAACCGATCGCGCGGTCGGGCGCGCGCAAGCCGCCCGTGACGACGGCATAGCGCGCCGCCTCCGGTTGAGCGGGAAGCGCCTCGGTAAGATGCACCGCCCGGCACAGGAGCGGAAACCTGATCTCGGTTGCTGCCACGGTGGGTCCTCTCAGGTCGTCTCGGGCATCTGGCATCCATCTTACGCCCCTGTCGGGACGTCGCCGGCGACGCCCCGGGGGAGAATCGGTCGGAGGACTTGCCGAGCACGCGCCCGGCAGGTACCGTATCCGTCGGATGCGATTCAGATGGGGGGCGATGGCGGTGAAGACGGTTCGCGTTGCCGCAGGCATCATCTGCGACGACGACCGCGTGCTCGCGGTGCAGCGCGGATACGGGGAGATGCGCGGCATGTGGGAGTTCCCCGGCGGCAAGGTCGAGCGCGGCGAGACGCCCGAGGACGCCTGCCGGCGCGAGCTTGCCGAGGAACTCGATATCACCGTGGAGAACCTGCAGGCCTTCTATACCGTTGAGTACGATTACCCCGACTTCCATCTTTCGATGGAGTGCTTCTTCTGCAAGATCGCCACGGGAAGCCCCCACCTCTCCGACCGGCAGCTCGACCTGCGCTGGGTCGAGCGCGGGCGCCTCGGGGAGCTCGCCTGGATGCCCGCCGACACCGGCCTTGTAGAGGCCCTTGCAGAAGAGGACGATGCCGGCCACACGGTCGAGGGGGAACTCGTACGTCGCCGCGCCGCCATCCGAAAGTCCATGAAGGGCAACAAGCGCGCCGACACCAAACCCGAGCTGCTCGTCCGCCAACACCTGCGCAAGGCCGGACTCACCGGCTACCGCCTGCAATGGAAGAAGGCGCCCGGCAGGCCGGACATCGCCTTCCCCGGGCGCAAGATCGCCATCTTCGTGAACGGCTGCTTCTGGCACCGCTGCCCGCATTGCCATCCGTCCGTCCCCAAGCGCAACACCGCGTTCTGGGAGGCGAAGTTCCGCCGCAACGTCGAACGCGACCGGGCGGCGGTGGCGGCGCTCGATCAGGCGGGCTGGACGGTCATCACCATCTGGGAGTGCGAGCTCAAGCGCGACCGGATCGACGAGACCATGGAGCGCGTCATCGAGGTTGTCCGCGCCGCCAAATAGCGCGGAAAACCATCCGTAAATCAGCTATGACCTGCTCTTTCATCATCTCTACACGGAGATGTAAGGCATTCTTCAGGGCTTCATAAGTAACTTCCGACGCGCGACCGGACATAATGGCATCAACGCATCGGAAACGCAGCAGCCGATGCGCGTGTGGTACCGGCAAGAGCCAAGGAGGTCACATGCATTCCTCCCAAGATGCACAGGCCGAGGCGTCCGCGATATTGCGGCCCCTGTTTCGCCTCGGCGACCTCTCCTTCCCCCCAACACAGAGAACCGGCCTCCTTGGCTCCCCTGCCGCCCCATCGGCCACATCCCCGAAGCGCTCGCGCTATCAGGATGAGAACCTGAAGCGGTCCGGTGCGCGCCTGATCGACCTCATGAGCATCCAACCCCTGCGTCACGCCGCCCAGGTGTAGCGACTCGAACCTGCGGGAGCGATCGGCGCATAGATACGGGCCGGAAGGTTCCCCGCAAACGTCCTCGGCGTTTCGCGCCTGCGGATTGTTTGCGGGAAAGCCTTCCGGCCCGCTCCGTCACATGATCTTGTTGCTGCGCGCTACATGAGCTCGCAGATGCTCTGGGCGAACGCCACCGGGTCGTCGGGCAGGATGCCCTCGACAAGCAGCGCCTGGTCGTAGAGAAGCCCCGCGTAGAGCTTCACCTTGTCATCATCGCCCGCCTCCTTCGCGGCGACGAGCTTGCCGAAGACCGGATGCTTGGCGTTGAGTTCGAGCACGCGCTGCGCGGTGGGCATGCCCTCGACATCGCCCTCGGGACCGCGCTTCAGCACCTTCTCCATCTCGAGCGACAGCGGACCCTCGGTGGTAATGCACGCCGGGGCATCGGTCAGGCGCGAGGACACGGCGACCTTCTCCACCTTGCCGTCGAGCGCACCCTTCATCGCACCGAACAGGTCGGCGTGCTCCCTGGAAGCCTCCTCGGCCTCCTTCTTCTCGTCCTCGGTCGCAAGATCCAGATCGCCCGAGGCGACGTTCTTGAGCTCGAGATGACGGTCCTCGAGCTCCGGCTCGGCGCCGTCGGCCGCAGCCTTCTCGGCGGCCTCGCGCGCGGCGTCGTCCTCGTAGACCTTCGGAAGATCGCGTGCGACGTACTCGCGCATGGACTGGAAGGTGAACTCGTCCACGTCCTGCGTGCACAGCAGCACGTCGTAGCCGCGGCTGAGCACGCCCGTCACCACGGGCATCTTCTCCAGGCGCTCGCGGGAATCGCCCGCGGCGAAGTAGATGGCCTTCTGGCCCTCCGGCATGACGCGGGCGTACTCGGCGAGCGTCACCATCTTCTGCTCCTTGGCGCTCCAGAAGAGCAGCAGGTCGGCAAGCTCGGACGCCTTCATGCCGTAGCTCGCGTAGATACCGTACTTGAGGCCGCGGCCGAAGTTCTCGAAGAACTTCTCGTAGGTCGCGCGGTCCTCGTCGCGCATGGCCTCGAGCTCTGAGGTGATCTTCTTCTCGACGCGTCGCGCGATGGCCTTGAGCTGGCGATCGTGCTGCAGGGTCTCACGGGAGATGTTAAGCGAGACGTCGGCGGAATCGACCACGCCGCGCACGAAGTTGTAGTAGTCGGGCAGAAGCTCGCCGCACTTCTCCTGGATCATGACGTTGGAGCTGTAGAGCGCGAGACCCTTCTCGTAGTCTTTGCTGTACAGGTCGAACGGCGCCCGGCCGGGGATGAAGAGCAGCGCGTCGTACTCGAGCGTGCCCTCGGCATGGAACGAGATGGTGCGCGCGGGCTTCTCGAAATCATGGAACGTCGACTTGTAGAACTCGTCGTAATCCTCCTGGGAGACGTCGCCTGAGCGCTTCTTCCAGATGGGCGTCATCGAATTGATGGTCTCGAGCTCCTCGTAATCCTCGTACTCGGGCTGATAGTCATCGCCCGCGTCCTCCGGCTTGGGCTTCTGGCGGGACTTCGTGACCATCATCTGGATGGGATAGCGCACGTAGTTGCTGTACCGGTGGATGAGATCCTTCAGCCCCCACTCGGAGAGGTAGCGGTCGTAGTTCTCGCCCTCCTCGCCGTTCTCACCCGGCACGTTCTCGCGCAGGGTCAGGATGACGTCGGTGCCGTGCTCGGCGCGCTCACCGGGCTCGATGGTATAGCCCTCGAGGCCGTCGGACTCCCATACATGAGCCTCGTCCTCGCCGAATGCGCGGCTCACCACGCGCACCTTGCTCGCCACCATGAACGCGGAATAGAAGCCCACGCCGAACTGGCCGATGATGTCCACGGCGTCGCCCTGGCTCTCGGCATTGGCCTCCTTGAACTCCTCGCTGCCGGAATGGGCGATGGTGCCCAGGTTCTTCTCCAGCTCGGCCTCGGTCATGCCGATGCCGTTATCGGAGATCGTGATGGTGCGGGCATCCTTGTCGAAGGCGATGCGGATGGCAAGGTCGCCCTGCTCGATATGGGCGCTCTCGTCGGTGAGGCTCTTGAAGTTGAGCTTGTCGACGGCGTCCGACGCGTTGGAGATCAGCTCGCGCAGGAAGATCTCCTGGTGGGTGTAGATCGAGTTGATCATGAGGTCGAGGAGCTTCTTGCTCTCTGTCTTGAATTTGCGCATGCTGGCACGTTCCTCTCGTCTTGCCCCGTTTGACGTCGCACCGACCGTATCCCGACGCATATCCGCCGGCGATTATCCGCGCAAGCGGGCGCAACCGATCAGGACATGGCAGCGGGCACCAAACCTTATATATTCAGACTTAGATTTTATATCCCATTTGCGCGCAAGTATGCCTGAAGCACCAAGTTTGCCCGCAATCGACAAAAGAGGACCGCCCGAACCGAACGGCTCTCCGCGAGCGTCTCCGTCGACTGTCAGGTCGAGCGGCTCAGACGAGCGACATCGTGTAGTAGCGATGATCGAAGACCATGCCCTCGCGCTCGTAGAACCGGTGCGCCCCCTCGCGCCAGGTGCTCGTCTCGAGCTCGATCTGAACGCAGCCCGCATCCCGGGCTGCGCTGACGCCGGCCTGGAACAGCTCGTGCCCGATGCCGCCGGAACGGGCGCCCGGATCGACCACGAGCTCGAGGATCTGCGCCACCCGCGCCGCGTGATGAAGCTGCTCGTCTATGCGGATGTTGATCATGCCGACCGCCGCGCCGGTCTCATCGAGCGCGATCAGGCAGCACCAGGCCGGGCTTGCCAGCTGCCCCCGAAATATGCGCTCGAAGGCGGCGCGATCGAACGTGCGGTCCTCGAGCAGGCAGATCAGGCGCCACACGTCGGCGGCGTCTTCGGCAGACGCCTTTCGAATCTCCACCATGCCGCGCCTCCTAAACCGTGATCTCCAGCTGAAGACCGTCCAGGCAGAGCACGCAGCTCTCGTAATATCCGTCTCCGGTGGTACGCGGACCGGAGAGTACCTCGCAGCCGTCGGCCTTGAGACGGGCGGTGAGCTCGTCGACCGCCGCGGCCGAACCGACGCTCATCGCGACATGCGCGTAACCCCTGCGCGAAAGCGCATGTTCGTCCGCGACGAGCCCGGGCTTATCCATGATCTCCAGGCGCGCACCGTCATCGAACGAGAGGAAGTACGAGCGAAAGCCCGTCTTCTGGTTGTGATAGAGCGCTCCGGCCCGCGCACCGAAATAGGTCTCGAAGAAGCCGCGGGCCTCTTCCAGGTCCGCAACGTAAACGGCTACGTGCTCGATCTGCATGATGCTCCCCTACCGTCCATCCGACCGATCGCGGCGCGCCGCGGCGAGCCGCATCCCTGCAAGCATACTGCAAGCACCGCCGGATGCCGCCCGCGGGCACCGTACGCGATGCCCCGGTCCCGCATTTGACACCTTTTCCCGATACGAACTGAAACGCCGCGGCAGGAGGGCGACGCCGCGAGGTATCGGGGTGCACGGGACGTCGAGGGCGCCAGCGCTACATCATCTGGAAGCGATCGGACATGGGCCAGGCCTGCACGGGGAAGGTCACCGTGACCGTGGTGCCCTGGTCGAGCTCGCTTTGCAGGTCGATCGTCGCCCCATGATAGGTCGCCGCGTGCTTGACGATGGCAAGGCCGAGCCCCGTGCCGCCGCGCGCCTTGGAGCGGCTCTTGTCCACGCGGTAGAAGCGCTCGAAGATCTTCGCCTGCTCCTCGGCGGCGATGCCGATGCCGGTGTCGGCGACGCGCACGAAGGGGCGCCCCTGCCCGTCCACCCCACTCGAGAGCGTGACCGTGCCGTGGGGCCTGTTGTAGCGGATGGCGTTCGAGGCCAGGTTGTAGGCGAGTTCATCGAGCAGGCGCGGGACGCCGATGACCATGGCGGGCTTGGCGTCGATCTCGATCGCGACCTCCGCCTTGTGCGCGACGTGCTCGAGCCGCTGCGCGACGTTATCGAGCATGCGCGGCAGGTCCACGGGCTCGCTCGAGCCGAGCACACGGGACGACGCCTCGGAATCCGAGCGCTCCGCCTCGTCGAGGTTCGACAGCGTCAGGATGTCGTTCACAAGCGCGGTGAGTCGTCCCGCCTCGCGGTGGATGCGCGCGGTGAAGTCCTTGATATCCGCCTCGTCGGCGACCATCCCGCCCGAGATCAGCTCGGCGTAACCCGAGATCGTGGTGAGCGGCGTCTTGAGCTCGTGGGTGATGTTCGCCGTGAACTCGCGGCGCATGCGGTCGTTGTCGGCGAGCACCTTCACCTGGCGCTTAAGCTCCTGACGCTGGCTCTCGATCCGCTCGAGCATGGGGACCATCTCCGAGTAGGCGGCATCCTTGTTATGCAGGGGATGGTCGAGGTCCACCTCGAGCAGCGGCTCGATGATGGCGCGCGACTCGCGGCGCGCGGCAACGAAGGACACCGCGATGACGATTGCGGCGATGACCAGCAGCGGCCCCACGAAGGAGAGCAAGATCGTGAAGATGCTCGCCTGCGCCTGCGCCACGCGGACCACCTGGCCGTTATCAAGGAGCACCGCCTCGTAGAGCATGGTCTCGCCGATCGTATCCGACGAGCGCTCCGCCGAACCGTGCCCGCTCGCGAACGCCTGGGCCACCTCCGGTCGCGCCAGATGGTTCTCCATCTGACCCGCGAGCTCCTGGTTGTCGTAGATGACGTCGCCATCGGCCGAGATGAGCGTGAGGCGCGTGTTGTCGATATCGACGTCCTCGAGCAGCGCGATGTCGTTGGTGGTGGCGTTGAGCGCCGAGGCGACGATCTCGGCCTCGTCATACAGCTCGCTGCGCGTGACCGACCCCAGGTTGGAGTTGAGCAGCAACGATCCCACTATGGTGAAGGTCGCGATCGCGATCGCCGCGACCACGAAGACCGTCGCGAACACGCGACGCGATAAGGAGCGCTTGCTGCCGAACGGGCTCACGGGAGGAGGTCCTTAACGGCTAGGCGGCGCGGTCCGCGAAGCGGTAGCCCACGCCACGCACCGTCTCGATGCAGCCGGAGTGGTCGCCGAGCTTCTGGCGGAGCGTCTGGACGTGCACGTCCACCGTGCGCGAACCACCGTCGAAATCCCATCCCCAGACGCTTTGCAGCAGCGCCTCGCGCGAGAACACCACGCCCGGCTTGCGCATGAGGTACTCGAGCAGGTCGAACTCGCGCAGCGTCAGCTTGACCTCGTTCCCGTCGACCGTCACCTCGCGATGGCTGGGCGACAGCACGATGCCGTTCGCCGCAAGCACGTCGGTGGTCTTCTTGGTCATGCCGCCGCGACGCAGAAGCGCCCGGCAGCGGCTGGTGAGTTCCATGAGCGAGAACGGCTTGGTGAGGTAGTCGTCCGCCCCGCCGTCGAGCGCGACCACCTTGTCGAGCTCGGTGTCCTTCGCGGTGAGCATCATGATCGGCACGGTCGCCGTCTCCTGGTCGGCGCGCAGCCGATGCAGAATCTCCAACCCGTCGGTATCGGGAAGCATGATGTCGAGCAGCACGGCGTCCGGGACGCGCCTGGCGACGGCGGCTTTGAACTCGCTGTCGCACGAGAAGCCCTCCGCCTCGATCCCCTGCTGATGCAGAGCGTAGAGCGTGAGGCCACGGATGTTGTCGTCGTCCTCGACGTAGTAGATCACCGCTGTCTCCTTACCGTCTCGATCCACGATGGGCGCATGCTCCCATCATACACCGCCCGCGTGTCGCGTCAGCCGAAGCGACCGGTCAGGTAATCGGAGGTGCGCTGGTCTTTCGGAGCACTGAAGAGCTGGTCGGTGGGGGCGTGCTCCACCAGTTCGCCCAGCAGGAAGAACGCGACCGAGTCCGAGATGCGCGCCGCCTGCTGCATGTTATGGGTGACGACGACGAGCGTGTAGCTCTCTTTGAGCTCGAGGGCGAGCTGCTCGACCATCTGGGTCGAGATGGGGTCGAGCGCCGAGGTGGGCTCGTCCATAAGCAGGACCGCGGGCTTCACCGCGATGGCGCGGGCGATGCACAGACGCTGCTGCTGTCCGCCGGAAAGGCCCAGGCCAGACGACTTGAGCTTGTCCTTGACCTCGTCCCACAGCGCGGCGCGCTTGAGCGACTCCTCGACGATCCCCTCGAGCTCGCTTCTGCTCTTGATCCCGAGGCCTCGCGGGCCGTAGGCGACGTTGTCGAAGATGCTCATGGGGAAGGGGTTGGGGCGCTGAAAGACCATGCCCACCCGCTGACGCAGGCGCGTGACGTTGTAATCCTGGTAGATATCCTCACCGTCGAGCAGGATCTTGCCCTCGATGCGGCAATCCTTCACCAGGTCGTTCATGCGGTTGAGCGTGCGCAGCAACGTCGACTTGCCGCATCCGGACGGGCCGATGAACGACGTGACCTCGCGGTCGCGGATATCGATCGAGACATCCTTGAGCGCCTTGAAGTCGCCATAGTACAGGTCGAGGTGCTCGACCGAGAGGCGAACCGGATGCTCGTCCGTTGGCCGCGCGGCATCCTGCGGTGTCGCGGTGCCCATCTCCCGCGCGGCGGCGGCAGCGATCGCGTCCGCCCAATCTTTCTCAGCCGTTACCACCCTGCGTACCTCCTCATTTGAGCATGAAAGAGCCAAGTCATGCAGCTTGGAACATGGTACGTGGGGCGTATCTTGCAGCTGAAAGAGGAGTGTTAGGAAACCGTAAGGCGCTCGGGCGCACCCATCGGGAGCACGATGGTGAACACGGTGCGCTCGGGCGAGGACGAGCATGAGATGCTGCCGCCATGCGCGCCGACGATCTCGCGGGCGATGGCGAGGCCCAGGCCCGCCCCGCCGCGGTTGGTGGCGCGGGCGGCGTCCAGACGGTAGAACTTCTCGAAGATCACCTTGAGCTTGGCCTCGGGGATGGGGTCACCATGGTTCTCGAACCGGATGACGACGTCATCGCCCTCCCGCTCTGCGGCGATGCGGATCGTCGAGCCCTCGTAGCTGTATGCCACCGCGTTTCTCATGACGTTGTTGAACACGCGCGCCATCTTGTCGCCGTCGACGAGCACCACCGTGCCCTCGGGGACCGCGAGGTCGACCGTCTTGCCCTCATCGGCGAGGATGGGGTAGAACCCGTCCATCACCTGCGCAAGCAGCAGGTTCAGGTCCACGTACCCGCGCGTGAGCACCATATCGTGGAAGTCGAACCGCGTGATGTCGAAGAACTCCTCGATCAGCGCATCGAGACGGCGCGCCTTCTCGAGCGCGATGCCGCAGAAGCGCGAGCGCTGCTCGACCGGCAGATCGGGCGCCTCCTCCAAAAGCGACAGGTAACCGACCACGCTCGCCAGCGGCGTCTTGAGGTCGTGCGCGAGGTAGGTGACCAGATCGTCCTTGCGGCGCGCCTCGTCGCGCAGCGCCTGGCTTGCCGCCGCCTCGCGGCTGCGCACGCGGTTCAGCGCCGCCTCGACCTCGAGGTAGCTGCCATCCAGATCGTCCCACGAGTCGGGATGCTCGATCAGGCGCTCCTCCAGGCAGCGCGCGATCTCGTGATCCGCCACCTCGCGGGCGCGGTCGTACCCCGTCTGGTACATGGCGCGACCCACCAGAAACGCCGCGCACACCGCGAAGGCGAAGAGCAGCCCTATGAACGCGAAGAGGTAGCTGATGTTGAAGACGAGCGGGCCCCGTGCGTATTCGGACAGCAGGTAGCCCAAGAATATGATGAGGATCCACGCCGCCCCGCCCAGCGCCACGCAGCGGCGGACCTCGATGAAGCGGTCGATCAGCACGTACCCCACGAAGAGCAGCGCCACGAACGGCAGCAGATGGTCGATGCCGATGACCAGAAGCAGCACGGCGAACAGCATCGCGGTGGCGACGACCCTGCTGTCGAGAACGCGGAGAACGCGCGCTATGAGCTGCTCGGTAGGGCTCGCGCCCTCCTTCGCGGGACAACCCATTTCTGCGGCATCTGCCCCGGATGCGCGATCGGAGGCGGAGGCGTCCGCATCGTCCGCCGTGCCGCCGGGGGCATCCGACCGGGCCCCTGCGGGCACCGCGTCCCCATCCGCCGCGGGCGCGGCGGCATCGGGGGTCGCCGCCTCGTCGCTGTCCCAATACCCCGGACGCGCCGGATCTCCCGGAACCCCCGTCCAGGGGTTGACCGGGGCGTGTGCCCGCCGGTCGGCAAACGGATTGTGCATGGCATCGTCCCTTCCGTGCGCCCGCGTCACGCCTCGATGGTATACCCGACGCCCCAGATGTTCTTGATGAAGCGCGGATTCGAGGCGTCATCGCCGATCTTCTCGCGCAGATGACGAATGTGGACCATGACCGTGTTGTTGGAGCCCGCCATGAACTCCTCGTGCCACACGGCGCGGAAGAGCTCCTCCACGGGCACCACCTTGCCGCAATGCTCCACCAGGTAGAGCAGGATCGAGTACTCCAGCGGCGTGGTGCGCACGACGCGCCCGTCGACGGTCACCTGGCGCGACGCGCGGTTGATGGTGAGGCCGTTGGCCGAGAGCTCATCCTCTTCGGTCGCCTCGTCGCGCGTACCGTAGCTGGTGTAGCGGCGCAGCTGGGCCTTCACGCGCGCGACGAGCTCGAGCGGTCGGAAGGGCTTCACCACGTAGTCGTCCGCACCGAGCGAGAGCCCCTCGATCTTGTCCGCCTGCGCATCGCGCGCCGTGAGCATGATGACGGGGTAGTTGTGCTTCGCGCGGATCGCACGCAGCAGCTCGAACCCGTCGATATCGGGCAGCATGATGTCGAGCACCGCCAGGTCGAATTCCTGCGTAAGGATATGGCGCGCGGCATCGGCGCCGGTATAGGCGAGGGTCACCTCGAGCCCCTCGTTCTCCAGATAGATTCCCACCAGGTCGGTGATGGCATGCTCATCGTCCACGACGAGCACGCGCGGCTTTGCAAGCGTCTCCACGTCAAGCTCCTTCCCTTCACCCCATTATGCCCGGCGAGGAAAGCTCGAACGCGGCGCGGACCGAGTTTAAGCCGCGCTTAAGGAGACGCCGACGAAACGCCCACGCGCCGACCGCGCGCATGCGCGATCGGCGCCGCCAGGTGACGCACGGAGCACGGTGCAGGATGGGGGGCGCTAACCCAGCTGCTCCTCACGGGCGAAGAGCTCGTCAACGCGCGCGCCCGCCTCCTCGGGCATGATGAAATCCTGTCCGAGCGCGGCCGGCTCACCGTACTTGCCGTGGTAGTCGCTGCCGCCGGTCACGAACAAGCCATGGCGCGCAGCCGCCTCGAACGCGAGTTCCTCGTCCACGGGCCCATGGTCGGGATGGAACGCCTCGATTCCCGCAAGACCCGCCGCGACTAGGTCGGGACCGGAGGCCCACGTGTTCATCTGGCGGGGGTGCGCCAGCACCGCGACGCCGCCCTGCTCGCCGATCGCGCGCACGACCGAGACCGGGTCGGGATAGCGGATATCGTGGTTGGCGGGGCTGTCGCCCTTGAAGCGGCATTGGTAGAAGAAGCGGTAATCGGGATCCTCATGGTGGCGGCCGGTTAGCGCCTCCATCACGTGCTGCTTGTACACGCCGAAACTCGTCCCGGCAGTCGCCACCACCTCGTCGAGCGACACGTGCTTGCCCGAGAACTCCGCCCCCATGCGCTGGAGCGTCCAAGCCTGCCACAGCGTGTTCGCGCTGCGCTGGTAGAGCGTGTCGGTCACGATGCGGTCGACCGGCCCGTCGCCGTCACGCGACGCCTCGAGCCCGAACGCGAGGATGTGGACGTTACGTCCGGTCTTGGGATCGCGACACGATATCTCGGTTCCGGCGAGCACGGGGAAACCCACCTCGCGGGCGCGCGTGCGAATGTAGGAGAGCTGTAGAAGGCAATCGTGGTCGGTGATGGCGATACGAGAGAGGCCGGCGGCGCGCGCCTGGGAGATCAGTTCATCGACCGTGCACGACCCATCCGAGAAGACAGAGTGGGAATGCAGATCCCATGCGCCGACCACTGAGCGATGGGCGGCGCGGCGGACGATGGCACGGGCGGTCTTCGCCTCGGGCCCCATCGCCTCAGCTGCAGGCATCATCTCGTCGCGTGCGGTCCTCGCCTTGGATTTCCCGGCCTTCGCCTCGGCTCGCTTCGCCTTCGCCTTCATCTTGCCCTTCTTCTTGCCCATGGCGCCTCCATCCCGCTCTCGCCCTATGGTATCAAGCCACCGGACCGCAAGGCACCCATCGGGTCAGCGGGCGGCGAAGATGAGCTGCTGGGCGTTCTCCCATGCGGCGCGCAGGACATCGTCCGGGTCCTCGCCCGTGCGCGCGGCGCGATCTTGGGCGAGCGCCGTGGCGGTGATCGAGATCATGGCGGGCTCGCATTCCACCCCGCGGATGGGCTCGGGCGCCATATAGGGGCAATCGGTCTCCAGGAGCAGCCGTTCGCGCGGGCACGCGGCGAACGCCTCGCGCACCCGCTCGTTTCGCTTGAAGGTGGCAGCCCCGCCGAAGGCGATGTAGCAACCGAGTTCCAAGAAGCGCTCCATGGTGGCGCGGTCCTCGCCGAAGCAGTGGAGGATGCACCCGCCTGCGGGCACGCCCATGCGGTCGAGCATGCGCCAGGCATCCGCGTGCGCCGTGCGGGCCTCGTCCGCATCGTCGTTTCTCAAGTGCAGCTCCACCGGCAGCCCGCGCTCAATCGCAAGCGCAAGCTGACGCTCCATGCAGGCGATCTGCACATCATGGGGCGCAGCCTCGATATCATCGTCGGCGTCGAAATGGTAGTCGAGCCCGAACTCGCCGATGCCGGCGCACAGCGGATCGTCCAAGGCGGCCACGAGGGTCTCGTGAACCTCGTCCGTGTAATCCGGCGCGCCATACGGGTGCACGCCCGCGAGGAAGCGGATGCGATCGAAGAGGCAAAGCGGGTCCGCCGCGTCGCCGGCGGCCGCGGCCTCCCCCGCATGCGGCATGCGGACATCGAGCAGCGAGGTGAACGAACCGTCCGCGATGCCCTCCCGCACCTGTTCGCGCGCCGCATCGATCCAGCCTCTCAGCGCGCGCCGGAATTCCCCGAACGGCATGCGATCGCCCCGCGGGTCCCACGGCACCGCGAGGGCGCGCACGCCGGCGCGCGCCGCGTTCGCAAGAACCTGCGCCTGGTCCTTCCCAGACCAGAAGCTGACCAGGTGCCCATGGGTGTCCGCAAGCGGGGCGCGCACCGCGGGCGCGGGGAAGACGCGCAGCTTCCCCTTCACGCGCTTGGTGAAGACAAGCGTGCCGGGAGCGATGCCCTCGGGCAGGCCGTCCGCCGGCGCGACGAGCACCTGGCCCTTAGTCCCCACAGCGCACCCCATCCGATGGGTCGCCCGCATCGAGGGCGAGCGCGAGACGCACGAAATCCTCGGGCGCGAGCGCCTCGGCGCGCGCGGTCGGCGCGATGCCCGCGCGCGCGAACGCGCCGTCGAGCAGCGCCTTGTCGAACCCGTTGGCGCCCATGGAGTTGCGGATGGTCTTGCGGCGCTGGGCGAAGGCGGCCTCGATCGCGCGCACGACGCGGGGCACCAACTCCGCG